>DASUGM010000121.1:0-22455 GCA_036274055.1 Vicinamibacterales bacterium
CGACTGATGCCGCCGGATCGTTCAGCGGCAGCGTCGCCAGCGGGATGAAGCGCGTGCCGTAGTCGGCCCGCACCTTCGCGAACGCGTCGTTGGTGATTGCCGCGAGCCTGGCAGCGATCTTCGGGGGATCGACATGCGTCCCCGGCGTCGTCAGGGAGATGACCTGCGTGTCGACGCCCTGCTCGTCGAGCACCGTCTCGCGATACGCGATGTCGCGATGCCCGGGGACCATGACGTTGTAGTCGCCGGGATAATGCACGACCGGATTGCCGTTGGCGTCGATGGTGATGTGCAGCGAACTGCCCGACGGCGCGAGCGCGTCGAGATATTCGGGCGGGTAATAGTGGTTATGAAAATCGACGATGGGCACGGGCGGGCATTGTACCGCGGGGCTCCGCCCATGGGCGATGGGCGATCGGGTGATCGGGCCAGGGCAGAGCATCGCGCGATCGCGCGATCGGGCGAAGGCCTCACTCAGATCTCGCGGACCAGATCTGAGTGCTCAGCCCATCCTTTGCCCGATCGCGCGATCGCCCATGCTCTGCCATCGCCCGATCACCCGACCGGCGATCGCCCATAGGGTTGCCTCCCTTGATTATCGAGGCTACGCTGGGTTACTGTCCAAGGCTATCGAGGGAATGAGGCCGATGCCCAAAGATCACGAACTTCTCCATGGTGCGTTGGCGGCCCTGATCCTGCGGACGCTGAGCGAAGCCGACGACCACGGCTACGGCATCAGCCGTCGCATTGAGAGCGCCACCGGCGGCGCCGTGCAGGTCGAAGACGGCTCCCTCTATCCCGCCCTGTACCGGCTCGAACGCAAGGCGCTGATAAAAGGCGAGTGGGGGCTCACCGAGGCGCGCAAGCGCGCGCGGTTCTATCGCCTCACCGACAAGGGCCGCCGTCATCTGGTCAGGCAGACCGCGCAGTGGGCGGCGTTTGCCGGCGGCGTCTCCAGATTCCTGCTTGGAGAGAAGCCGTGACGGCCGGTCGAGGCGAGCCGCCGCGCCGGCGAACCGGCCGCACCCGCGAGTTCGGCGCGAACTTGCGCTCTCTGCTCGGTTGGCGGCGCTCGTCCGATGACGTCCGCGAGGAACTACGTATCCACGCCGAGATGCAGGCCGCCGACGGCCGCGTGCCGAGTCCGCACGATCGCCGCGCGCTGGTCGCTGCCGGCGCCGCGCTGCTTGATGACGGCGACCGCCGATCTCGCCGTCTGCAATGGATCGAAGAGGCCTGGCATGACCTTCGTCACGGTTGGCGCACGCTGTGGGCCCGACCAGGCTTCGCACTTGGTTCGATCCTCACCATCGGCATCGGTCTCGGTGCGAACACGGCCATCTTCGGCCTCGTCAACGCGGTGTACTTCCGGCCGCTGCCGATCGATCCGGACGGGCGGCTCGTCCGCATCCGCGAATTCAGTCTGGCGCCGGACGGCTCCCGGCGTCAGGTCGACGCCAGCCGTCGCGTCTTCGACGCGGTCACTGCCGCCGACGGTCTCGTCTCCGACGCGGTCATCCTCAACGGCACGAGCCTCAATCTGCAGGCCGGCGACGGCGCCCAACGCGTCCAGGCGACACGCACGTCGGCCGGTTTTGCCAGAGTCCTCAATGCGATGCCGGCGCTCGGCCGGCCGTTCACCGCCGAGGAAGAACGCGAGGGCGAGTCAAGCGGCGCGCTGATCATCAGCCACGGGCTGTGGGCGCGCGTCTTCGGCAGTGCCAGCGACATACTCGGACGCAAGGTCGTCGCCGGGACGCGGACGCTGACGATCGTCGGCGTGATGCCGAAAGGCTTCGAGTTCCCGTACGGATCGGAAGCGTGGGTTCCCGCGCGTTTCGCGGAAAACGAACGCTCGCTCGTCATCTTCGGCCACCTCGCTCCCGGCCTGTCCCTTGACGCCGCCAACGCGCGCTTCGAGGCCATCGGCCGGCAGCTCAACGCCGAACTGGGTGTCAATGCGCTCGGTCTCGGTTTGAACGCCGTCTCCGCGCGCCAGGCCTTGATGGACGACGATGGCCGGATGGCGGTGGCGCTGCTCGGCAGCGTGACGTTCCTGCTGCTGATCGCGTGTGCGAACGTGACGATGCTGATGACGTCACGGCTGGTGGCGCGACAGAAGGAAGTCGTCATCCGCGCGTCGCTCGGCTGCGGCCGCTGGCGTCAGATCCGGCAGTTCATCGCCGAAGCGCTCCAGCTGTTCGTCCTCGGTGGCATCACCGGCTGGGGGCTGGCGCTGGTGATCAAAGACGCACTCGTCGTCCTGCTGCCGCGCACGTTTTTCGAGCAGCTCGGGATGACCTCCGTCGTGCTCGACCTGCGAGTGGCGACGGTCGCGATCGCGCTGGCGATGACGGCCGGACTGAGCTTTGGCCTGCTCGCCGCCGTGCGGGCGACGCGCGGCGACCTCAATGCGGTCATGAAAGACGGCGGCCGCGCCGCAACCGCCGGACGCAGCCGCCGCAGCGCCGGCGCGCTCGTCGTCATCGAAATTGCGCTGGCGCTGGTCCTCGTGGCCGGCGCCGGGCTGCTGATTGAGTCGGTCTACGCGATCAGCCAGCGCGACAACGGCTTCCGCGCTGACGGACTGCTGACGTTCCAGATGGAGTTTCGCGGCGATCGCTACGCGGCCGGCGGACCGCGAGTCCAGTTTCTCGATGCCGCGCTGGCGCGGCTGCGCGCCCTGCCTGGCGTCGTCGACGCCGGCGTGACGACGGTCAATCCGTTCTGTTGCGGCGATTGGGGCGCGAGGATGTCAGCCGAAGGCCAGCCGCCAGTCGCTCCGGAGGCCGCGGTCGTGGTCCAGCACTTCCTGGTGACGCCAACGTTCTTTTCGACAATGCAGATTCCACTGCGCGAGGGCCGCCTCTTCACCGACATGGATCGGGAAGGGCAGCCGCCGGTCGTCGTGGTCGACGAGCGCTTCGCCCGCCGGTTCTGGCCCGATCAGAGTGCGATCGGCAAGCGCGTCAAGCGCGGGCTGTACGACTCGCCATTTCCGTGGATGACGGTCGTCGGTGTGGTCGCACCGATCGACGCCGCCGGCGAATACACCGAGATGTGGTACCTGCCGTTCAAGCAACTGCCGCTGGGGCCGTCGTCGACGTCCGCGCACGTGATGTTGCGCAGCGCCGGCGATCCGATGGCGATCCTGCCGGCGGCGCGCCGCGCGATCGCGGAGACCGACGCACTGATGCCGGTGTTTCGTCCGACGACGATGGCGGAGCTTGGCCGCGATCGCTACACGCAGGATCGGCTGGCGGCGACGATCACCGGGACGCTCGCAGCATCGGGGCTGTTGCTGTCCGTGCTCGGCGTCTATGGTCTGATGTCGTCGGCGGTCGCGGGCGATGCCCGTGAGATCGGCATTCGCCTCGCGCTCGGAGCGTCGCGGCGCCGCGTCATCGGCGGCGTGATTGCCCGCGCGCTTCGACTCGCCGTAATCGGCGTGCTCGCCGGCGTCCCGCTCGCTTATCTGAGTACTCGCGGCCTCAGCGCGCTCATCACCGATCTCGAGCCGCTTGATGTATCGAGGCTGTTTGCGGTCGCCCTGGTGCTCGTCGCGGCCGTCGCGACGGCCGCGCTCCTGCCGGCGCGGCGGGCGATGCGCATCGATCCGCTGCGGGCCCTACGGTACTGACCTCGGCCCGGCCCCCGCGCCGTCGAGAACCGCAACACGCTTACAAATCTGTCCGGATCGGCAAGGCACTTCGCCGCCGATCTCATTAGACAGCCAGCATTTCAGGACTTTCTCGTGGCACACCGGTTGCGTCTTCCGGCATGGGAGACGTGTCGCGTGACCCCAGTTGCTGATGCTCCGTCGCTGCTCTTGCGGCCGGTCGCTGACGGCCTCGCTGAGGCCAAGCCGCCAGTCATGCGCCTGGTCCCCTCGTCATCTCCACAACCGGCTGCCGACGCGGCTGCCGCCGAGCTGCCGACGCCGACGATGCTGGCCCACACGGGTCTGTCCGCGGAGAACGTCCTCGCGCTGATTCTGAAAGTGCTCTACGCTGGCGAGCAGTCCGGTCATGCGTTGTCGGACATGCTCAAGATCACGTTCGGCGTGCTCGAGCCGATCATCGAGCAGGCCCGCATCGAGCAGCTCATCGAAGTGAAGCGCGCCACCGGCGTCGGCGCCGCCGGTTACGAGTACGCGCTCACCGATCGCGGCCGCGATCGCGCCCGGCAATTTCTCGATGTCAACGGCTACGTCGGTCCGGCGCCGGTGCCGCTCGATCAATATGTGCGCTACGTGCGCGGCCTCGCGAAGCACCACACGATCATCGACCGCGAGGTGATCGCCTCGGGGTTCACCGATCTCATCGTCGCCGACGACATGCTGGACCAGCTCGGTCCCGCAGTGAGCACACGCCGCGCGATGTTTCTCTACGGGCCCCCGGGCAACGGCAAGAGCGCGATGTCGGCCGGCATCGGCAAAGCCCTCGGCGACGCGGTCTACATGCCGTACGCGCTGGATATCGGCGGCCAGATCGTCACGCTGTTCGATCCCGTCACCCACGTGCCGCAGCCGATCGAGGCCGAGACCGAGCTGGTCCGCGCCGACGCCGCCGTCGATCCGCGCTGGGTCCGCATCCGCCGCCCCGTCATCACCGTCGGCGGCGAGCTGACGCTGGAGCAACTCGACCTGAAGTTCAACCCGCTCGCGAAGTTCTACGAAGCGCCGGTGCAGTTGAAGGCGAACGGCGGCGTACTGCTGGTCGACGACTTCGGCCGCCAGCGCGTGCCGGCGAGCGACCTGCTGAATCGCTGGATCGTGCCGCTCGAATCGCGCGTCGACTACCTGTCGCTCCACACCGGACGGAAGTTCGAAGTCCCATTCGACGTCCTGGTGATCTTCGCGACCAACCTCGAGCCGCGGACGCTGACCGACGAAGCGTTTCTTCGCCGGATTCCGTACAAGGTGCGGGCCGAGAATCCGTCGATCCAGCAGTTCTCAAAAATTTTCGAAATGGTCTGCCGCAAGCACGGCGTCGACTTCAATCCGAACGTCGTCACCCACCTCTGCCGGGAGTACTACGACGGCAAGGGCTTCGAGATGCGCGCCTGCCACCCGCGCGATCTGGTCGAACAGATGGTGATGCTGTGCCGCTACCGCAAACAGCCGGTGACGATCACGCCGCAGCTGCTCGATGAAGCCTGCCGGACGTACTTCCTCGACAAGCCGCTGTACGGGACGGAAGCGCGGGCGTAGGTCGGCGGCATCAATCAGCAATTGCCAGATTGCCGAATCGAGGGCATTGCCGCATTGGATTGAAGAGCGATTGCTCGATTGCCGGAATCATTGACAGATTGCGGATTGCCGGATCGACTCCGTCACTCAGTCAATAGGTCAATCAGTCAATCAAGAACGAGCAATTCTGCAATGCCCTTCAATCGGGCATTGATTGCGGCAATCGAGCAATCGCTCTTCAATCCAATCCGGCAATGCCCTCGATTCGGCAATCCGGCAATTGCCGAAGGCCTCCCGCCTAGCCCGCAAACTCGTAACACCCCGGCGTAATGAGAACCCGATTGTCGGGCGTAAAGAAGAAACTCGTCGGCTCGACGATGCCGGCGCCTCTGAACTGGATCGTCCTGACCTTTTCGCCTGCGCGGTCGTAGACATAGGTGAACGGCTCGCTCAGCGAGATCCAGACCCGGCCCAAGCGGTCAACGGCTGCGGTCCGGACCAGCGTCGGCACCATGGGTATCGACCCGGCGCCGGCGGGGCGCGCCGGCCAGGTCGTCGGGATCGCCTGAATCGACGCATCCAGCTGCGGACCCTCGATGTGCCGTTCGAACTGCAGCGTCCCGGCGGCGTCGTATTTCCGCAGCAGTGGGACTCCGGTCTGGAACACGAAGTAGAAGCCGCCGGCAGGATCGGCGAGCGGCAGGCCGACGTTGAGCGCCGCGTGCAGCACCGGGTCGGACTCATAGCCGGTCTTCCTGAACGCGCCGATGCTGCGGACGACGTTTCCCTCGAGATCGAGTTCGGTAATCAGCGCCCCGGTCTGCGGCTGGTTGATGACGAACGTCCGCCCGGTGAACGTCATCGATGAGACACCGTTGATCATTACCGCGCCAACGGTGAAGCGCGAGCCGGTGCGCCGCGGCAGATAGAAGCCGCCGATGCGCGTGCCGTCGAGGCCGAAGTACTGAATCCGCTCGTAGCCGCCGGGGCCGTCGGCGACTGCGAAGATGTCGTTGCCGGCAAGGGACAGCACGCCGGGTTCGAGCAGCCGGCCAAGTTCCTGTCCGATCGAGATGACTTGGCGCATCTCGGTCCGGCCGGCATTGATGACGAAGACGCTGTGGCCGCGGCGATCGAGGACGACGTATTCCCCGGTGGAGGCTTGCGCGCACCCGTACGGTTCGCGCAGTTTGCCGGCCAGCTGCGGCGGCATGGCGCTGATCGACTGGAGAATCTCGACGCGGTGCTGCGATAGTGCCGCGCTCAGCGCCAGGCACAGTGTCAGAGCCCTGCGCACGGCCGGGTCTCGCACCGGGCACCTAGCCCGGAGCACCGGGCACCATGGTGCGTGCTAGTAGCGCGCGGTTTCGGTGATCGCCGCCAGGACATCGGCCGAGCCCGGGAGAATGACTTCCTCGAGGTCCGGGCAATACGCGACCGGCGTGTCGAGCGCGCCGACGCGCTTGACCGGAGCGTCGAGATGCTCGAACAGGTCCGACGCGACCCGCGCCGCCAGCTCGGCGCCGAACCCGCAGGTAATCTGGTCTTCGTGGGCGATGACGACGCGGTTGGTCGCCCGGACCGATTCGGCGATCGCGTCCCAGTCGTACGGCATGATCGTCCGCAGATCGATCACCTTGACGCTGATGCCGTCTTTCTCCGCCTGCTGCGCCGCGAGAATCGATCGCTGCACCAGCGCGCCCCAGGTAACGACGACGACGTCCGTGCCTTCGCGTTTGGTCGCGGCCTTGGCGAACGGAATCATGTAGTCCGATCCCGGATACTCGCCCTTGTTGTAGGTCTGGCGGTAGAGGTGCTTGTGTTCCATGAACAGCACCGGGTCGTCACAACGCAACGACGTGCGCAACAGCCCGGCGGCGTCCTGCGCGTTGGATGGGTAGACGATGCGAATGCCCGGGCAATGCGCGAAGATGCTCTCGCCCGATTGGCTGTGGTACGGCGCGCCGCCGCGCAGGTAGCCGCCGCTGGCGACGCGGATTACCATCGGACAGGAGAAGTTGTTGTCCGACCGGTAGCGCATCATCGCCACTTCGTTGCGCAGCTGCATCATCGCCGGCCAGATGTAGTCGAAGAACTGAATCTCGACCAATGGCTTGATGCCGCGTGTGGCCATGCCGACGGCGCGACCGACAATGTTGGCTTCCGCGAGCGGCGAGTTGAAGACGCGGACCCCGCCGAATTTCTTCTGCAGGCCGTGCGTCACCTTGAAAACGCCGCCCTTGCCCTGCACTTCCTTGAGGTTCTCCTCCTTGGTGGCGTCGGCGACGTCCTCGCCAAAGACGACGATCCGCGGGTTGACCGCCATCTCTTCCTTCATCACGCGGTTGATCGCCGCGACCATCGTGTCCGGCTTGCCTTCGGGGATGGCCGGCGTGTCGAAGTCGGCCGACGTCGGGTCGACGTCGGGTGAGTAGACGTACTGCGCGGCCGTGTCCCTGGCGGGCTTGGGCGATTTCACCGCGGCGTCCGCGGCTTCGCCGATTTCACGATCGACATCCTTGAGGATCGCGGCGAGTTCGTCGTCGCTGACGAGGCCGCGCTCTTTCAGCTGCGCGGCAAACCGGGTAATCGGGTCGCGTCTCGCTTCTTCGGCGCGTTCCGCCGGCGTCTTGTAGAGCTTTTCGTCGTCAGACAGCGAGTGCGAGTACGGCCGGACGCACTTGGCGTGGACCAGCGCCGGACCCTTGCGCGCGCGGCACCACGCCACCGCTTCGGTCATCGTCTCGTAGCTTTCGACGACATCGGTGCCGTCGCAACGAAGCACCTTGAGTCCGGGCCACGTCTCGACGAGCGCCGAGAGATTGCCTCCGGGTGTCTGCACCGAGACCGGTACCGAGATCGCGTAGCCGTTGTCCTCGACCATGAACAGCACCGGCAGCTGCCGGACGCAGGCGGAACTGAGCGCTTCCCAGAACTCGCCTTCACTCGAGGTGCCGTCGCCGATCGAGACGTAGACGACTTCGTCCTTCTTGAACTTGCCCGCCCGCTCGGGGATGTCGGTGAGCTGCTCGTACATCATCCCGGCTTCGGCGACGCCGACCGCGTGCAGACACTGCGTGCCGGTCGGGCTCGACTGCGAGACGATGTTGAGCTGTTTATGCCCCCAGTGCGACGGCATCTGCCGTCCGCCGCTGTTCGGATCGTCCTTGGCGCCGACGGCGCTCAGGAACATCTCCAGCGGTGTCATGCCGATCTGCAGGCAGAGCGCGCGGTCGCGATAGTAGGGCAGGAACCAGTCGTAGCCGCCCTTCAGCGTCAGCCCGGCGGCAACCATGATCGCCTCGTGGCCGGCGCCGCTGATCTGGAAGAAGATCAGGCTCTGGTTCTTGAGCTGGATTTCCTTGTCGTCGATGCGCCTCGACAGCAGCATCGTGCGATAAATCTTGAGGGCTTCTTCGCGCGTCCACTTGCCGAGACCCGCGTCCACTGTCGAAGCGGTGCTGCTCTTCATCGCCCACGATTATACAATTCGACACGCTGATGTCGCCGCGCGCGCGGGTCCTCCGGTGGGATGCGATTCCCCTTGAAAAGGCCACCGAAATGGTCGCGCGCAAGACGATTGCCGGCGCCGAAATCGCGCTCGTCCAGTCCTACCTGAAAAAGGGCACGATCGTGCCGCTGCACGCCCACGCCGGCGAGCGCTTGATCTACGTGCTGCAGGGCGCGCTCCGGGCCGGTCTCGGCACCGACGACGAGCTCACCGTCCGCGAAGGCGAAGTGCTCGTGATCGCCGCCAACACGTCCCATCAGTTCGAAGCCATCGACGACGTCTTTGTCCTCACCGCCAGCGGCAGCGGGCCGGCGTTCAGGAGAGATCCGCCGGCGCTGTAGCTCACTCCGAACTAACGCACTGACACCTGCGCCAACCGCCGTGTCGCGTCGAGGAAGACGACGATCGCGGCCCCCGCGAGGATGACGCTGGTGTCCACAAACTTCGGCGTCCACATCGGGATTGGCTGCCAGCCCCCGCCGATGCCCTGAAACAGATACATGTTCAACGCGGCGATGGCCGAGATGCCGGCCATCACGCCGGTGAGACGCCGGTCGAGGCTGGCAGCGATCGCCGCCAGCGGCACGGCGAGGAGCAGGTGGTTTTCGTGGACCTGCACCTGGAACGTGGCGTAGGCGAACACCGTCCAGGCCGCCGCGAGCACCAGCGCGGCATCGGAGCGAACACGCCACGCACGCACCGCCGCCCAGACGACGGCGGCCATGACGATTGTCGTGCCAATCAGCCGGGCACTCGGATACCCCAACTCGCTGAAGCGCGTGATGCTCAGGATGCGAACCGGCTGAGTGAGCGCGTCCCACCAGCCGGAATCCGACGCGCCGTCAACGACCCGCAGCAGCCAGGTTACGATCCACCACGCGTTCGTCGCCTCGCCCGACAGCATGTCGTGCGCATTGAGACGCCGCACCGCTTGAATCATGTTCGGCCACGCGCCGCGCAGGACGATCGGCGCGAGGATCGCGGATGCGGTCACCACGCCCGCGGCAGTGCATCTCACGAGTCGGCGGAGCGGCGCCGGCTGGCGCGCCACGGCGATCAGCACGAACGGCACCGCGAAGACCGCTTGCGGCTTGGTCAGCACCGCGGCGGCCACCAGCGTGCCGGCCAGGCCGGCGCGGCCATGCAGCGCCGCGACCACGGCGATCGTGGCCAGCGACGCCATCTGAATGTCGAGATAGCCGAGCGCCGCGCCGTTGAGAATCATGGCCGGGTTGAGCCAGATCGCCAGCGCCGCCACTTCCGCCGCGCGATCCCCCAGCCACCGCCGGCCGGCCGTCAACAGAAACGCAATCAGCGCGATTTCCGCGATCAGCGCCGGCATTTTCACCAGCACCGTCAGCGTCGTCGAATCGGCGTAGAGCGGATCGATGCGTGCGTAGATCCGGCCGACGACCGCGAGCTCGTAGAGCGACAGCGGCAGGTATTCCGTCGTCCCCTGCTGATCGCGCCACTTGAGGACGCGGCGTTCGGGCGGCGCGCCGCCGACGCCGTAGAAGCCGGTGGCGTCGGTGGCGCCGACGAAGCTCCACAGCTTCCAGGTGTCGACGTCAGCGCTGCCGGCCAGGGGCAGCGCCGCGGCTCGGATCAGCGCGCCGGCCAGCAGCCAGCCGATCAGTGCCGGCGTCCCTGCGCGCGCCATCAGTGGATGCGGTTACGCCAGTCGTCGCGGCCGCCGCTGTGGACGTCGAACTTCCTTCGCAGCCGCGCCATCCGCCACTTGGTCAGGCGGTAGTTGAGATCGAGCCGCAGGTCCGTCGGTCCCTTGAGGTAGAGCCAGCCGACCAGCGCGCCGCCAAGATGGGCGACGTGCGACACGCCGCTGCCCGGCGCGCTGACCGCGCCGAGCAGCGCGATCGCCGCGATCAGCAGCACGAAGATTCGCGCCGGCAACGGGAAGATGATGAAGATGATCTGCCGGTGCGGAAAGAACAAGGCGTAGGCCAGGAGCAATCCGTAGATCGCCCCCGAAGCGCCGATGGTGGCCGCGCCATACGATGGGCGCGCAAGGTCGAGCGGGAGCAACGACACGAAGAGCGCAATCAGTCCGGCGCCGACGCCGGTGACGAAGTAGTACTTGACGAATCCGACCGAGCCCCAGCGCCGCTCGAGATCGACACCGAACATCCACGCGGCGAGCATGTTGAACAGGATGTGGAACAGCCCTGGCAGAGGATCGTGGATGAAGAGATAGGTGACCGGCTGCCAGATCCGCCCGCGTTCGATGACGTCTGCGGGTGTCAGCCCGAACCACTCGATCATCGTCGCCGGCATTGCGCTGGTCAGGACCCAGCCGGCGACCGTCGCGATCACGATCGCACGTACCGCCGGCGTCAACGGGCCGGGGCCGATGGAGTAGGAGGTTGGAGAATAAGAGCGCGATGGCATTTGACGGGTAGTCCGGGTACTTCGGGTACTGCGGGTACGCGGGGTACTTCGGGTACCAGGAACGAGGCTTCGCGCTGCCTACTTTCTAATCAGGTACGGCTGGCAACCGTACCTGGGGAAAAAGTGGACATGCGATAGCTGGTTCCTCGTACCCGACGTACCCCGCGTACCCGAAGTACCCGGATCACCGCCGATCTTGACACAAAAACAAGGCGGCCTATGGCGGTGCCGATGTCCGGTGCCGATTGACTCTTGCCAGGACGCGCGCCATCGCCTGACGGAATTCTTCGATTCTGAATGCCCAGGACGCGATCGCGAGCGCGCCCATTCCCGCGCCGACGGCGCCGAAGACGGTCAGCGCGCGCGCGAGCTCCCGAGTCCCGAATACGGTCGCCGGAACGGCGCCATTCAACCCGCGGTAGGCCCAGTGCGCCGCCAGGCCCATGACCATCGATGCCGCGGCGATCTTCAGGATCGCGATCAGGACTTTCGCGCCATCGAGCCCGTGCAGCTTTGGCGAGAGAAAAATCAGCAGAAGCGTCGCGTTCACCGTCGCGGCAATCGACGTGCCGAGCGCGAGGCCCTGGAACCCGAGGCGGCCGACCAGCCACCAGTTCAGCGCCACGTTCACCGCAATGGTGACGACGCTGATGATGACGGGCGTGCGCGAATCCCGCAGCGAGTAAAAACTCGGCGACGCCAGTTTCACGATCGAGTAACCGACGATGCCGGGCGCGTAGTAGAAGAGCGCGTTCGCGACCAGCGTCGTGTCGTGCGGCAAGAAGTTCTTGCGCTCGAAGATCAGCTGGACGATCGGCGCGGCCAGGACCATGAGCCCGACCGTCGCCGGCACGCTCAACATCAGCATCAGGCGCATGCCCCACGAGAGCGTGCCGCGCATCTCGTCATAGCTCTTCGTGGCGGCATGCCTCGCCAGATCGGGAATCGCCGCCGTCGCCACGGCGACGCCGATGATCCCGACCGGCATGTACATCAGGCGAAACGCATAGTTGAGCGCCGAGACCGCGCCGGGCTCGGCACCGGTCGCGAACCTCGTGTTGACGAGCAGGTTGATCTGCGCCGCGGCGGCGCCGAGCGTCGCCGGTCCCATCAGCGCCAGCATCTCGCGCAAATGCGGGTTCTTGAAGTCGATCGACCACGAATGCCGGTAGCCCTCGCGCCGCAGGCCCGGCCACTGCGCGACGATCTGGGCGATGCCGCCGATCAGCATCCCGGCCGACAGCGACATCACGGGGTCGATGCCGGTGGCTCTGAAAAGCGGATAGAAGGCGATCGTGCAGACGATGAAGACGAGGTTGTAGAGCGCGGGCGCGGCGGCGGGCGCAACGAAGCGCTTGAGCGCGTTCAACATGCCCATGCACGCCGCGGCGATGGCGATCAGCAGCAGGAACGGCATGTTGACGCGCACGAGCTCGATCGTGAGCGGCAGCTTGCCGGGGATATTGGCGTAATCGCCCGCGAACCAGACGGTGAGCGGCTCGGCAAACACGATTCCGAGCACGACCAGAACACCGGTAATCAGCAGCAGTGTGTTGATGACCTGCGCGCCGAGTCTCCAGGCCGCGTCTCTGCCTTCGGTGGCGAGCGTCTTCGTGAACGTCGGCACGAACGCCGCGCTCATGGCGCCTTCGGCAAACAGGTCGCGGAGCAGCGTGGGAATGCGGGTAGCGACGTTGAATGCGTCGGCGGCGCTGCCGGTCGCGAAGTACGCGCCCTGCACGGCGTCGCGGACCATGCCGAGAACGCGGCTGGCCGCGGTGGCGATGCTGATGATGCCCGCGGATTTGACGAGGCGCCGGCTCAAAAAAGAAGGGGCCTCAACCCCTGCGATTGAGGCCCCTGCCCGGAGGATGGATGAGAGGCTTTTTGCGTGCCTTTCATTGAGTTAGACGGACGCGTGTGGAAAAAGTTTGGGCCGGTTTCAGCCCGCTAAACGGCGCTTGACGGCCTCGCTGAGCGCCCGGCCATCAACGGTCTGGCCGGCCAGTTTCGCCTGAACGGCCTTCATCACTTTCCCCATGTCTTTCGGACCCGCGGCGCCGGTTTCCGTCACCGCGGCCTCAATCGCCGCGGCAATCGCCGTCGGGTCGGCGGACGGCGGCAGAAATTTCTCGAGAAAAACAATTTCCGCCTGTTCGCGATCGGCCAGCTCCGGCCGGCCGCCGGCGCGGAACTGCTCGACCGAGTCACGCCGTTGTTTCACCAGGGCGTTGACCACCTGCAGTGACTCGGCATCGTCGAGCGCCCGGCCCTTTTCCACTTCGCGGTTCATGATCGCGGACTTCAACATGCGGAGCGGCGCCAGCGCCGCCTGGTCTTTCTGCTTCATCGCTTCGCCGATGCGCTGCGTGACTTGATCGAGGAGCGTGGCCATCACGAGATTGTACGCTTCAGGGCCCGCTCGTACACAGCCTCGTACTGCCGGCGCACCGCTTCCGGGCTGAACAGCGTGCGCAGCCGCATGGCGGTGTCCGGCTGCGTCCGGGCCGGTGCCGCGAGACTGTCCGTCAATGCCGCTGCCAGCGGATCGACCTGTCCTCGTGCGACGACCAGGACGTCGTCGCCGAAGATCTCGTGCAGTTCGACGCCGCCGGGATGGTCGGCCGAGACCACCGGCGTCCCGGCCGATAGCGCCTCGACGGCGACGGTCGGCAGCGCCTCGAGCAGCGACGGCAGCGCGAAGACGTCGGCGACGGCGGCGAAGCGCGCGACCTCGGCATTGGGCACGAGTCCGGCGAAGGTGACTCGATCGGCGATGCCGAGATCGCGTGCCTGCTGTCCGAGCGCGGCGTGCAGCGGCCCGGTGCCGCAAATCACGAGACGCACGTCGCGTCTCGTGCGGGCGAGACGCGCGAACGCCTCGATCAAGAATCGTTGCCCGGCCAGCTCGTGCAGCCGTTTGACGTTGAGGACGACCAGCGGCTCGGTGATGCCGAGTTCGCCGCGCCATCGCGCCCGGGTCGCGGCGTCCGCCGGCGTGAACGCCGCGCTCACCGCCGGGTAGACGACCGAGAGGTGATTGCGACCGAGTCCCAGTTCCCGCGCCCTGTCGAGCAGCCGCTGGCTGTAGAACGTGACCTCCCGCGCGCCGCGGTAGGCACGCGTGAAGGGATCGAAAATCTTTCGCCGTTTGTAGTGCCAGATCTCCGTGCCGTAGAGCGTCAGCACGTACGGCAGCCGCCGGCGCTCCGCCCAGGCCGCGGCGACTTCGATGATCAATCCGTTGCTGTGGAGATGCAGCAACTCGGCGGTGCCGGCGGCGCGGTCGAGCGCCGCGGTGATCTCGTGGGCGCGGCGCAGCGAGTGCAGCCGCGTCACCCGCGCCAGCGCCGACGGGGTGCCGCGGCCGGCGACGCGCACGACCGGCCCCGGCAGCGTCGAGTCGTCGGCGGTCTTGCCCTGCGCCGGCGTCTGGGTGACGAACGAGACGTCATGACCGGCGGCGCGCAGCCATGCCCCCAGCTCGGCCGGCAGCAGGGCGTTCGCCGCCTGATCGGGCGGCAGATGCGGCGAGACGTGGCAGATGCGCATCAGGCAAAACGCCGCTGAAACTCGGCAAACGTCATCGGTTCAGCGCCCAGGTCCCGCGTCATGAACGTGAGCGCCTTGCCGAGCCGATCGTAGAACGCCGCGAGCTCGGCGTCGGTCTTGTTGTAGGGACTGCCGCCGACGATGACTTCGCTCGAGTGAAAGAGCAGGTTGAGGATCGGCGCCGACCGCGCGACGACCTCGCGCGCCAGCGCGATCATCTCCTCGGCCGACGTGTATGACGGCCGCAGCCAGCGGACGTGAGCGATCCGCAGCAGCCGCAGCACGCGCTTGGTGGTGTAGTTGCGCGGCGCGCGCGCATAGAGCTGCTCGACGACCGCCGGCACGCGCCGGTTCAGCGCCGCGGTGATCGGCAGTTCAAGCACCCGGCTGGCGCCCGCCCGCGTCGCGTCGTCATAGGCGAGGAAATAGGGCGTCAACGGCGCGCCGACAAAATCCGGGCCCTGCTTGTGGGCTTCGTAGAACAGCGGCGCCACGCTCGAATCGACGAGGTAACCGGCCCGCTCGAGCGACGAGACATGCGCGGCCGAGAAACCAAACCGCCCCGAGCGGTACGAGATCGGCGCAACGCCGACGGCATCGGTGATCGCCGCGGTCAGCGTCGCCAGCTGGGCGTCAAACTGATCGAGCGGCAGCGACAACGCATACGGATGGCGGTCGATGTCCGCGGGATCGCACGGCGGCGTCTCCCAGGCGTGATGGTGCGCGCCGATTTCGCAATCGCCGCGCGCGAGCAGCGTCCGGAGCATCGCCGCCGACTCCGGGTCGCGCGCGACCGGGTAGGTGATCACGTAGGTGGGCCGCACGCCGTGGCGGGAGAAGAACTCGTGCAGCCGATCGAGGCGATGAATGTTGACGAAGGTCTGGTGGCGCCGCGCGCGAGCGTCCCACTGATTGTCGCCTTCGGTATCGATGGCGACCAGCAGCGCCGGCCGGCGCGCCACGCTCATCGATCCTGGTCCGAGTCCCCCAGCGTCACGTGCCAGGTGTCCGTCGTCTGGTAGAAGGCCGCCGGCAGATCGATCGCGTTCACCTTGACGACAAACTCCATCGTCGATTTCACTGCGTAATAGCCCGACTTGCGCAGCAGTTTGCGGAAGCCCTCGTGCATCGCGAAGGTGCGGATCTTGTCGGAATCCGCCGCGCGCGCCTCGCGATCGATCCAGCGAAGCAGAGTAGTGATCGCTTCGTGATCGGTCGGGTCGGCGAGAAAGTCCACCAGCAGCGTGACCCGCCCGCGCGGTTCCTGAACGTGGCGGTAGACGGCGTAGCCGGCGGCCTCGTCGCCACGGGTCAGCACGGCGATCTGATAGCGCACGTGCGGCGCCTGGATGTATTTCCAGGTCAGATAGGCGGCGTCGCGGCGGACCGCGAACCCGAACTGCGGCTTGATGCGGTCCCAGAGCCGGGTGAAGCGTTCGTCGAAGTGGCGCGTCGTCCTGACCTCGCCGAGCAGCGGCCGCGCCCGCGAGACCAGGCGGATCCACGGCAGCGTGACGTAGGACACCACGCCGTTGAGCGCCGCCGGCCACGTCGGCCGCCGCAATGCGCGCCGCGACAGCGGCTTGACCAGGCACGGCACCGGACCGACATCGGGCCACTGCAGTTTCTGGAAGAGCTTGTACGAGCCTTCGGACAGGCCGAGCCCGAGCGATGCCCCGACGCTTCGATCCCAGGTGCGGAACAGCACGTCGCCCAGGCCCTGCCGCTGCCGTTCCGGGGCGACCATCACGTCCATACCCCAGGCTCCGTCGATCTCCTTGCCCGCGACCGCGACTCTCACCGGCATCGCGGCGTACTGTCCAACGATGGTCGTGCCTTCACGCGCGATCCAGATCAGCGGGCCGTCGCCGGGCACATTGGGATTGCGGCGATATTGCCAGTCCCAGCGCAGGCGATTGGCTTCAGCCGCGTCCGGGCCGAACACGCGCCGGTAGAGCGCGTCGATCTGACGCCGGTCGTCGGCGCGGTAGCGGTCGATCTCAGCCACGCGCGGTGGTCTCCGGAGTGAGCACGTATTCGATGTTACTGATCAGCGCGTCCTGGGTCAGCGGGCTGTCGCGCAGCCAGGTGCCGAGCGCGCGCGGCAGCCGCCGCACCGTGGCCGTCGCGTGCAGCTCTTCGCGGACGACGCGCAGGCCGGCGGCCGCGATCTGGCCGCGTAACCGCTGCACCCGCACCTTTTCGAGCAAGTCGTCCTCTTTGGCGATGCCGTTCCTGGCGTCGCGGATGAAGGAGTTCTCGTGCGCCGGCTCCTTGAGCGTCCACGGCGCGTGACGAGCCAGAAAACGGAACGTGCTGAACGCAATCGGCCGCCCGGCGAGAAGATGCAGCGGCACGGGGACTTTGAGCTTCGGCAGATGCGCGCCCGCGAACGACAGATACGGCGCGGTCGACAGATAGAACTGCCCGCCGGGCTTGAGCACGCGCCGGCACTCGCGCAGGTAGAGCGGCGCGTCGGCGACATGCTCGATGACCGCGTGCGACAGCACGAGATCAAAGACGCCGGACGCGAACGGGAGTTTCATGCCGTCGGCGCGCGCGAAGCGCAGATTGCGCAGCTGCTTTTCCCGGGCGAGGGTGACGCCGGCCTGGCCGAAGCGATCGATCGGGTCGATGCCGACGACCTCGGCGGCGTGTTCGGCGAGCGACAGCGGCATGCCGCCGCCGCCGCAGCCGGCGTCGAGGACACGGCCGGCGATGGTGACGCCGGCGCGCTCGAGGAAGGCGATCACTTTGGCGCTGCGCCAGTACTCGAACAGCGCGTAGTCGTACTCGGATCGAAACCGGCGGTCGGCGTGGGCTTTGATCTGAGCGGCGTCAATCTCGCGCATGCGCAAACTTGTCGACGAGCACCGCGCGATCTTCACCGGCTGTTTCGTCGACACCGAACGTGGCGACGATCGCGCGCTTGGGGTAGTGGTCGAGGATTTCCTTGATCAGGCCGGATCCGTCGGAACTCTCGTAGCCGAGTGTCGGCAAGTCGTAGGTCAGTATATAGCGCGCGTCGTCGCGGTCGAGCCGGTCCGCGTAGTTGCCGAAGCCGTTGCCGACGAACAGCGGCCGGATCCGGTTTTCGAGCGATAACCCGTTGGCGAGCTTGCCCTGGACGAGGGTGCCCGCCGCCAGCGATCGGCCGACGGCGATCGACGCTTCGTAGTTGACGTCGTTGCGGTGAGTGGCCCACTGCGAAAACGACATCCCGTTCCACCAGATCGCGGCGGCGACAATCACGCCGGTCAGCCAGACCGGCGGCGCCGTCCGGCTGAGCCGGCCCGTGATGGCGGCCCACCGCATGAGCAGCACCGCGGTGAGCGCGACCGACCCCGCCGCGGCGAGCCGCACCGGCATCCGGTACCCGCCCGGCAACGCCAGACTGTCCGCGAAGAGCGGCCGGATCAGCGCGCCGATCGCCACGAATCCGAGCAGCAGGAGCACCGGGGTCACCAGCAACCGGAGCCGCAGCGGGACGCTGGCCGTACCGGCCGGAAGCACCGGTCGATCGGAGGCCAACAGCAGCGCGGTCAGCGCGATCAACGCCGGCACGAACATCACGTAGCGGCGGCCGTTGCCGGAATCGTGGACGATCAGCTCGATCAGCCCGACGACGATCCACAGCACCAGCAGCCGTTCTCCCGGCTGGGCCCGCCGGCCGCGCGCGATGATGCCGGCGATCGCCACCGACGCGCAGGCCAGCGCCAGCCAGACTCGCGTGAACAGCCCGTGCCCGAGCGGCAGATAGGAGATGCGAGTGATGAAGTCGTTGATCCCATAGCTCGGCTTGCGCACCACGGTCATCTGCCAGTTGTAGAAGGAGTACTCCGTCCACTGCGGCAGCACGAACAAGGCGAACACGGCGATCGCGGACACGGCAACACCGCCGAGCGTCCACGCGCCCACCCGCCGGCAGGTCGGGTCGTTCCAGTTCGTCAGCAGGATGAGGAGCGCGTCGAGACCGATGGCGCCGATAAAAAATGCGGCAGCCGCCTTGGTGAAGAACGCGAGCACGGCCGTGGCGCCGGCGGCGGCCGCCCACACCGGATGCCGCCCGGCGCGCGCGTAGCACGCCCACGCGACGACCATGAACGCGGTCATCGTCGATTCCATCAGCGCGGCGCGGTTCCACATCACGAACACGTAGTTGGTGGCGAGCAGCACGCCGCCGATCGCGGCGGCGCGGCGTCCGGCGAGTGCGTGCAGGCCGATCATCAGAAACCCAATCGCCACCAGCCCGGAGGCGACCGGCACCGTCCGCGCCTGCCAGGTGCCGACGCCGAACGCCGCGAAGCTGGCGTACTCGAGCGCGGTGAAGACCGGGGCGATGAACACCGGATTCCAGTTGTCGGTGCGCCACGCGCCCCACAGGGCGCGGTTGCGCGCGTTGTGCACCCACGCGCCTTCGTCGTGCCAGACGATGTCGACGCTGTCACGGCCGACCGGCGGATCGGCGCGCAGCCACAGGGTACGCAGCAGCGTTCCACCGCCAAGGCTCAGGATCACGGCGAGCACGAACGCGCGCCTGGTCATCTCAGGACTTCCGCCGCCATACGCTGAACATCGGACCGTCGGCCTCGCGGGTGTAGCTCGATTGCAGCCAGAGCCGCAGGCCGGTATTCGCGAAGAAGAAGTCGTACGAATTCGGATCCGCGGGTCCGTAGTCCTGTTTCTGCACTGCAATCAGCGCCGGTGGCTGCTGCTGCAAATCATGGAGCAGGCCCGCCGATCCGTAGCCGGGACGATCCGCAGCGAACTCAATCACGACCGGATAGCTCCAGAAAAAGCGCGACGCGCTCTGGCGGCCGCTGAACGCGTAGACGCCAGGCGAGAAGCCGAACACGAGGATCCGATCGCTCTCCGCCGTCGTCGTCCGCACCAGCGTCGTCAGCGCGTCGATTTCCGAAGCATCGTACTTCTGCGCACCGCGGAAGCGCGCGAGGTAATCGTGGCGTGAGATTGTCCCGCGGGCGTAGTCGAGGTCAAATGTCAGATTGACGTAGAGCTCCGGCAGCTCGCCGAAGCGGACGGCCCGATCGCTCACCCCGACCCGCCAGAGACCGACGGTGATCGTCGCGAGCACCAGCCACCGGCCGACGGCGTGGCTGAAAAACAGCGCGCCGCCGATCGCCGCCGCGCACGCGAGCGCCGGCGCGGCCTGGACGAAATACTGCGGCAGGTTGCGCCCGTTGACCGCGATCGCAATCATCGCCGCTGCGATCCAGGCGAGGACGACGAGCGCCGATCCGCGCGGCGCGCGCCGTCCGGCAACCACCAGTGCCAGCGCGCCGGCGCCGCCGAGGAACCAGAGCAGGTCGACGCTGCCGCGCTCGATCGGCAATTTCGCGAGATAGACCAGCGGGCCGCGGGTGCCGGCGTAGGCCGCGCTGGAATAGGCGATGTTGTAGTCGATCGTGGCGAGCTTCAGCGCCTCGAGCGCGACCTGCGCGGCAAACCAGGTGAGCGCGATCGCGCTGACGAACACGACGCCAATCGCGACGACGATGAGATCGCGCGTCCAGCCGCGAAGGTCCGGGCGCCCGCCGCCCCAGCACCAGGCCGCGGCCGCGACCGGCAGCACGTAGGCCGCCGCGTTGAACTTGAGCCAGATCGCGGCACCCAGCCAGAGCCCGGCAAGCAACGCGCGAAACACCGTCCGTTGGTCGTGCGCGAGCGGCAGCAGCGCCGCCGCCACCGCGAACGAGATGAACACCTCGCATTGACCGCGGACGTAGACGCCACCGAGTCGTGACAAACCCGGATGACTGCCGATCAGGAACAGCGCCGCCGCCCACGCTCCCGTGCGCGCGCCGAAAGTGCGGCGGCCGATGGCGACCAGCAGCCAGGCCGTGCCCGCGGCGGCAAGCAGATCGGCGAGCGCCACCACCGAGGCATGCGGCCAGATCGACCACAGCGCCGCGTAAATCGCATAGACCAGGGGCGGCTTCTGATCCCACGCGTCGAGGTACGGCACGCCGCCGGCGAGCAGGCGCTGGCTGATGTAGAGATAGAGGCTCTGATCGCTGCCGGCGGGTTCGACGAATGCCGGCAGACGCAGCGCCGCCAGCGCCAGCAGCAGCGCGATCATCCAGCGAGAAATCGGCGATGCCGGTCGGGAGGACGCGCGCGTCATGCGGTGGAGACGCTTGAATTATAGTGGCTGGCGTGACGCCGCCCCGGCCGCCCGACCTGACCATGGTCGTGCCGACGTACAACGAAAAGGATCGCATCGCCGAGCTCGTCGACGCATTGTTCGCCGCCACGTCCAGCAACGGCGTCGAACTCGAGCTGGTGATCGTCGACGATAACTCGCCGGATGGCACCGGCGCGGTCGTCGACGAACTGGCCCGGACGCGCCGGATGAAGGTCGTCCATCGCGCCGGCAAGCTCGGCCTCGGCACCGCCGTGGTCGCCGGCATCGGGGTCGCCACCGCCGACATCGTCGGGGTGATGGATGCGGATTTCAGTCATCCGCCGGCGCTGGTGCCGCGGATGTTCGCGGCGTTCCGGGCCACCGGCGCCCAGGCGCTGGTCGCCAGCCGCTACATTCCCGGCGGCAGCACGCCGAACTGGCCGCTGAAGCGCAAGCTGCTGTCGCGCTTCGGCTGTCTGCTGGCACGGCCGATCTCGCCGATCCGCGACGCCGCGTCGGGTTTCTTCCTGATCAAGCGATCGATCGCCGAGAGCGTGACCATCAAGGCCGGCGGTTTCAAGATCTGCATCGAGCTGCTGATCCGCGCCTGGCCCACGGATCTCGTCGAGATTCCGTATCGCTTCGACGATCGCGAGCTGGGCGAAAGCAAGATGAGCATGCGCGAGGCGTCGGGTTATTTCTGGCAGCTCCGCGACCTGTACAAGGTGCGGTGGCTCGGGCCGTCGCGGCCGAAGCGGCGCTACCGCCAACTGACGCTGGAAGAGGTCGAGAAGACGCTTCAGGCCGCGCGCTGATCGGCGGGCGCGGCCGGCGGCGCGGCGTCGGCGACCGGCGCCCCGAAAATCGCGCGCGACGCGACGTGCCACGCGACGCTCCATTTCGACGTCGCCAGGCGCCAGACGTCGCCGGCATGCCGGACCAGATAACTCGGGCGCAGGTAGAAGCGCCGCTTGGCGCGGTTGATCGCGTTCATGACCACGGATTCGTCCAGGCCGTTGCCGCGCAGCAGGTAGTACGAATACTCCATGCGCGACCAGTCTTCGCTGGCGAGCATGCCGTCGCGCTTGGCCTTTTCGTAGAGCTGCGTGCCCGGATACGGCACCGCCGGGTAGAAATTGGCGAAGTCCGGATCGAGCTCGACGGCGTACTCGATGGTGCGGTCGAGCGCGGCCGGCGTCTCGCCGGGATAGCCGAGGATGAAAAACCCGAACGACCGGATTCCGGCGGCGCGCATGTTCTTGAGCGCGGCGCGGATCTTCTGGCCCTCGAGCTTCTTCATCATGTCCTTGCGGACGTCCTCGGATTCGGTCTCGATGCCGAGCGCCAGCATCCAGCAGCCGGCTTCACGCAGCCGCTTGACGAACGCCGGATCGCCGAGGTTGTCGGCGCGGGCGTTGCCGAACCACTGCACCGGCAGCTTGCGCGCGATCAGCTCCTCGCAGAAGGCGCTGAAGTTCTTGACGTTCAGCGTCACCGTGTCGGCCCACAGATAAAAAAACGTCAGCCCGAACTCGCGATAGCCGCGCTCCATCTCGTCGACCAGCGCTTTGGCCGATTTTTCGCGAAACTTGTGGGTCTGGTGGATGGGCGCGACACAGAAGTCGCACGAGTACGGACAGCCGCGCGAGG
>DASUGM010000122.1:0-49002 GCA_036274055.1 Vicinamibacterales bacterium
AGGACAAGGGCTATGGAGCGATCACCACCGAGATCGTCGACCGGCCGGCGTTTTACTTTGCCGAGGATTACCACCAGCAGTATCTCGCCAAGAATCCCGGCGGCTACTGCGGGATTGGCGGCACCGGCGTCAGCTGCCGGCCTTGACGTGCCGCGCCGCAAAAGGGACGATGCGCGAGTGACTCGCATCTTCCCGACTGCGGCCCTCGGCATCGTGTCAGTCGCAGCGCTCACCACGTTTGCCGCCGCTCTTCACGCGCAGGCGCCCGCCGCTGCGCCGCCGGTTCGCACTCAGGTGCCGGCGGCGGCGACGACGCCGGCCGAACGCGCGGCGATCGATCGCGCGATCGCCGCGGTGTTTCCGAGTCTCGTCCGCGTCTCGGTGGTCTACATGGATCAGCAGGGCGGACGTGAAGTGAAGGGCATGTCGTCGGGCAGCGGCACCATCATCTCGGCCGACGGCTACGTTCTCACCAATCATCACGTCACCGGGCGGCCTCGGCGCATCGTCTGCACCTTGTCGACGCGCGAGGAAGTGCCCGCGGAACTGGTCGGCACCGATCCGCTCGCCGACATCGCGGTGTTGAAACTGCGGCCGGAAACGCCGACCGTCTACAAGCCGGCGCGATTCGGCGACTCGAGCCGGCTCGCGCGCGGCCAGACGGTGCTCGCGATGGGCAGTCCGCTGGCGTTATCGCAGTCGGTGACGCTCGGCATCGTCAGCAATCCCGAGATGATCATGCCGCAGACGCTGGGCGGCGGCGACGACAACCTGCTCGACGGCGAGGACGTCGGCATGATCGTCCGTTGGATCGGCCACGACGCGTCGATCTGGCCCGGCAACTCGGGCGGGCCGCTGGTCAATCTCGCCGGTGAGATCGTCGGCGTGAACGAAATCAGTTATGGCCTGGGCGGCGCGATTCCCAGCAACCTCGCGCGTTCGATCGCGGCCGCGCTGATCAAGGACGGTCGCGTCAAGCGCGCCTGGACAGGACTCGAACTGCAGCCCCGGCTCGGCAACGACGCGCAGCCGGGCGCGCTGGTGAGCTGGGTCGCCGAAAACTCGCCGGCCGGGACGGCCGGCGTCCGCGCCGGCGACGTGCTGACCAGGGTCAACGGCGCCGCGATCGACGCGCAGTTCGCCGAGCAGTTGCCGCCGGTGAACCAGTCGCTGCTGTCGCTGCCGATTGGCAAGCCGGCGGCGCTGGTCGTGCGCCGCGGCGCCGCGGATGTGACGCTGACGATGACGCCGACCGAACGGCCGGCCGCACTGGCGGTGCCGGTCGAGGTGCGCAACATGGGCGTCGTCGTCGCCGACATCACGCCCTTCGAGGCGCGCGAGATGGCGCGCGGCAATACCGACGGCGTCCGCATCGTCAGCATGCGCGCCGGCGGACCGTCCGATCAGGCGAAACCAAATCTGCGCCGCAACGACGTCATCGTCGAAGTCGAAGGACAGCCGGTCAAAGACGCCGCTGAGCTCCAGACGCGTACGCAGGCGGCGCTCGGATCGACGGGCCGCGCCAAGGTGCTGGTCGGCTTCGATCGCGGCCGCGATCGCTACGCGACGGTCGTCGAGGTCGGCGATCCGGTCGTCGAAGACCCGCCGCGCGAAGCGAAGAAGGCGTGGGTTCCGGTCAACGTCCAGGTCTTGACGCCGCCGCTGGCCGAACGGCTCGGCCTCAAGGGCAAGACCGGCGTTCGCGTCACCCGCGTGCTCGATCCGGAGACGCCACTGCGTGTCGGCGACGTCATCCTCGCGATCGACAACGAGCCGGTGCGCGCGAGCGCGGCCAACGAAGAGGATTTGTTCGCCGGCGCGATCCGCCGGTACAAGACCGGGACGCAGGTCGCGCTGACCGTGTTTCGCGACGGCAAGGAAGCGCCGGTGCAGGTGACGCTGGGAACGTCGCCATCGCAGCCGCGCGAAATGCGCCGCTACGACGACCCGATTTTCGAGTTCCGCGTCCGCGACGTCGCCGAGGTGGATCGCGAGGATCCGACGCTGGCCGGCGCCAGGGGCGTGGTCGTCGAGTCGGTCGCGGTGCGCGGCTGGGCATCGCTCGGCCGCCTCAACGGCGGCGACGTCATCCTTGCGCTCGACGGCAAGAGCGTTGCCGACATTGCCGACTTCGAAGCGCGCATGAAGGATATCCATGCGCGCAAGCCGAGCGCCGTCGTGTTCGAGATCCGGCGCGGCATCCGCACGATGTTCATCGAGATCGAGCCGGCATGGAAATAGGCCCCAGGGCCTGGTCTTTCAATCGCCGAGCCGTGAGCCGTGAGCTCTGAGCCAAAGGAGACTGAATGCGTCCGTTGAAGGCAATCGTGCTGGTCACGGGATCGATTCTCGTTGCCGGCACCGTGTCGATGGCGCAGAGCCCCGACGAGCGCGCCGCCGCGCGGGCGGTGGTGAAGAAGCAGGGCGACGCGGTGGTCACGGTGACCGCGACCGTCAAGCTGCGCGTCAACGTCGGCGGCCGCGATCAGCCGCGCGATCAACCGGCGCAGTCCAACGCCACCGTGCTGGACAACACCGGCCTGGCGGTGACATCGCTCTCCACGTTCGTCCCCGACGCGCTCTACGAGCGCGGCCTGACGATGCAGATGCCATCCGGCACGAAGATCGAAGTGTCGAGCGAAGTCTCGGACATGAAAATCCGGACCGCCGACGGCCGGGAAGTCGCGGCCAGACTCGTGCTCAAAGATGAAGATCTGGACCTCGCCTTCGTCCGTCCGACCGAGCCGGTGTCGCCGGCGATGCCATTCGTCGACGCCGCGGTGTCCAAGCCTGGCCTACTCGATCTGCTCGTGCTGGTGCAGCGGACCACCGAATCGACGGGATGGGCGACCGGCACCGCGTTCGGTACCGTGCAGTTGATTATCGACAAGCCACGCACGTACTACCTCGTCGCGTTCCCGTCGATGGGCGGCGCGGGGCTGGGCTCGCCGTTCTTCGACACGTCCGGCAAATTCGTCGGCGTCATCCTGTTACGCAACACCGGTCAGCGCGGCAGCGGGATGCCGGGCGTGCTGCCGGCGGAGGACATCCGGGAAGTGGCGAAGCAGGCGAAGTAGGCGTGGGGCGCTCCGAGCGCCTCGCGGCGCTTCTCTCCAAGAGCCTTCAACATGAAGGACGTGAAGAAATCCTCGCTTCTTTGGAAAACCTTACGGGATGCATGCTGAGAGAAAGGCGCAGTAGAGGATGAAGCTCATGAAGAGTCTCACCGCCATGACCGCTGCTCTTCTTCATGAGCTTCATCCGAATCTGAGCTTTCGTTCAGGACGCATCTCGCAAGGTTTTCAAAAAGAAGTAGGTCTTCTTCATGTCCTTCATGTTGAAGGCTCTTGGAGACAAGCGATTTTCTTGTTCAGCGTAGCGCTTCCAACGGATCGACCCGGGTCGCGCGGCGTGCGGCGATGAACGCCGCCGTGCTGGCCGCGGCGATCAGCACCGCAATCGCCATCGCGTAGGCCGCCGGATCGGCCGGCGTGATCTGAAACAGCAGGCTCCGCACGTACTGCGATACCGCGAACGTTGCGGCGACGCCGATCGCGGCGCCGCTGAACATGAGCCACGCCGCCTGGCGCATCACCCAGGCGAGAATCCGCCCCGGACTGGCGCCGAGCGCCATCCGCAGCCCGATTTCGTGGGTGCGTTGACCGACGACGTAGGCGACGACGCCGTAGAGGCCGACCAGCGCGAGCGCGAGCGCGAGCACCGCGAACAGCAGGAACAGGAATGTCTGAAAATTGCGCTCGGCCTGGCGCAGCGCCAGCGTCTCGGCGAGCGTGCGGGTGTTGGTCAACGGCAACTTCGGATCGATTGACCAGACCGCCGCCGAGATCGCCTGCGCCAGCGGTCGCGGATCGCCGTCGGCCCGAACCGCGAACTCGCTCAACGGCAGCGGGTACAACTGCAACTGCGCCGCCGGCAGATACACCTGCGGCTCGATCGCGGCGGCGCGCCCGCCGCGCCGGATGTCGCTGACCACACCGACGACGCGGATCGCCGGCATCTCCGGGCCGCGACGGATCACGCGTCCGAGCGGATCGCCGCCGTTGAGGAACGAACGCGCGAATTGCTCGTTGACGACGGCGACGCCCTCGGTGCTGGTGCGATCGGTCACGGCCAGCGCGCGGCCGTGCTTGAGGCTCATCCCAAACGTCGCGAAGTAGCCGGGGCTGACCGCTTGAAAGCCGGCCAGCAGCCCCTTCACGCCATCATCGCCACCGGCCGGCTCGATCAGGAAGCCGCTGCCCCAGTTACCGCGGAGCGGCAGGCGGTTGCCGAAAGCGACGCCTCGCACGCCGGGCATCGCACTGACCCGATCGGCCAGCGCTTCGAAAAAGGCGAGTCGCGCCGGCGGCTTCGTGGCCGGCGGCAAGCCGATATTGGCGGCGAGCACACCCTCCGGCTCGAAGCCAAGATCAACGCGATTCAGTGCGATCAGGCTGCGGACCATCAACGCCGCGCCGACCAGCAGCATCATCGACAGCGCGATCTCGACGACGACCAGGACGCTGCGGCTGCGCGCCGCCCAGCCGCCGACGACCGCGCGGTCGTTGGCGCGTAGCGTGTCCACGGGCTGCGCGCGCCGGACCTGCCACGCCGGCAGCAGCCCGAAGACCACACCGGTGATCGCCGAGAGCGCGATGGTGAAGAACAGCACGCGCGTGTCGAGCGTGACGCGATCGAGATGCGGGATCGTCGCCGGCGCCAGGCGTACCAGTGTCCGCATCACCCAGAAGGCGAGCGCCAGGCCGGCGCCGCCGCCGAGGCCGGCGAGGACGAGGCTCTGGACGATCAGTTCGCCCGCGACACGGCCCCGGGTGGCGCCGAGCGCGAAGCGCACCGCGACCTCGCGCTGCCTCGAGATCGATCGCACCAGGAACAGCGCCGCCACGTTGACGCAGGCCACGAGCAGGACGAGGCCGACCGCAGCCCAGAGCGTCAGTACGAGCGTCCGGACATCGCGCGCCTGATCGGCGCCAAGCGGCGCAATCTCGGCTCGCATCTCGCCGATTTGCGGGATCTCGCGCGCCAGTCCCTCGGACACCGCGGTCAACTCGGCGCGCGCGGCCTCGACCGAGACGCCCCGCTTCAGGCGCGCGGCGGCGCTGGCGATGTGTTCGCCGCGGCCGGTCAGCATGTCCGCCGGCAACACGAGGGGCACGATCAGACTGGGCGGATCGGCCGCTTCGGCTTCGCCGAGGGCGACGAATGCCGGCGGCATCACGCCGATGACGTGCGTCGGCCGGCCGTCGAGATCGATCGTCCGCTCGGTCGCCGCCGTATCGCCGCCGAGCCGGCGCTGCCAGAATGCGTGCGTGACGATGACGACGTTGTCCTGTCCGGCGACGAAATCGCTGTCCGCAAAGCCGCGGCCCAGCGCCGGCGGGACGCCAAGAACGTCGAGGTACGTGCGCGACACCTGCACGGTCAACAGACGCTCGGGCGTGCCCGCGCCGGTCAGCGACATCAGCGTATTCGCGAACATCGTCACCGCGTCAAACGACGACGATCGGGCGACGTAGTCGGCCAGATTCGCCGGTGCCACCGAGGTCCGCGTCCGTGCCGCCTCCGGGCCCTTGCCCGGCGACGATTCCCAGAGCGCGACCAATCGATCGGCGTTCGGATACGGCGGCAGCCGCAGCATGACGCCGTCGACCAGGCTGAAGATCGCCGTGTTGACGCCGATGCCGAGCGCAAGCGTCAGCACCGCGGCGGCCGTGAAGCCGGGGGTCTTGGCGAGCAGCCGAATCGCGTAGCGAACGTCGCGGCCGAGATGGTCGAGCGGGCGAAAACCACGCGCGTCGCGCACCGCCTCGCGCGCCCGATCGACCCCGCCGAAGTCACGGCGGGCCGCGGCGCGCGCCGCCGCCGGATCGAGGCCGCGGCGGACGTAGTCGTCGGCGGCGAGATCGATATGCGCCTGGATCTCCGAGTCGGCATCCTGCCCGACCGCGCCGGAGCGCAGCCACTCCGTGAGGCGCGCGAGCCAGCGCCGCACGCCGCTCACGAGCGGCCTCCGGCCGGCGACAGGAACCGCGCCATCAGCGCCGAGATCCGCGACCAGCGCGCCGATTCGGCCTGGAGCCGCCGCGCTCCGCGCGGGGTCAGGCTGTAGTACTTCGCCTTGCGGTTGTTGTCCGACGCGCCCCACTTCGCACGAATCCAACCCTGCTGCTCGAGCCGGACCAGCGCCGGGTAGAGCGTGCCCTGGTTGAGCTTCAGGGCGTCGCCGCTGGTCTGCTCGATCCGCCGGGCCAGGCCGTAGCCGTGCATCGGCCCCATCGCCTCGAGCGTGGTCATCACCATCAGCGCGAGCGTCCCCTGCTGGACATCTTCTGTTGGCATGCTACATGAGACGGAGTGGGGCGCTCTGTGGTTTGCCAACAGGGGCGGCCCCCCCGCCCATGGGCGATCGGCGATCGGGCGATCGGGCGATGGCAGAGCATCGGCGATCGGGCGATCGGGCGAAGGATATGCTCCGCGCTCAGCTCCGGGCCGGAAGACCTCACTGCAGCCTTCCCCGATCGCGCGCCTTCTTCGCGGCGGGCGCGAGCTCACGACTTGTGTGAACCGCGACGGGCGCTCGGCGTTCTTTCGCTGCACGGCCACGGTCGCCCTGACGAACGAAGCACGGAAGAACGATAGAACGGAGCGCCCGAACTTCCGAAGTCCCGAACGAAAGAACGCACATGTTCACGTTGAAGGCTCTTGTCGCGTAAGATTCGGGGCTGGAGGACCCCCAAGCCATGCGTACCACCCTCAAGCTCGCGGCGATGCTGTCGCTCGTGGTGCTGACCGCGTCAGCGCCCGTCGCCGCGCCGCTCGCCAGCACCGTCGCGATTGGCCCGACGTTCCAATCGATGAGCCGGCTCGCGTTCGGCCCGGACGGCGTTTTGTACGTCGCCGATACCAGTGCCGCCTCGATCGTCGCCGTCGATCTGGGCACTCAGCCTGGCGCCGCCGGCACGAAGGACATTGCCGGTGTCGACGCCAGGATTGCGGCGCTCCTCGGCACCGACGCCAAGGAAATCGTCGTCACCGATCTGGCCGTCCACCCGAAAACGCGTCACTCCTACATCTCGGTCATGCGCGGCACCGGCGCCGATGCCAGGCCAGCGCTCGTGCGCGTTGACGGCGCCGGCGCGCTGTCGCTCGTCGCGACCGAGGCGCTGAAGTTCACGATGGTGTCGCTGCCAAACCCGGTCCCGAACCCGACGACCGGCCGCAGCAACCGATCGCAGGCAATCACCGACATGGCGTTCCTCGACGGCCGCCTCTACGTCGCCGGGCTCTCGAACGAAGAGTTCTCGTCGAAATTCTGGTCGGTGCCGTATCCGTTCGCGTCGGCCGACAACGGCACGAGCGTCGAGATCTACCACGGCTCGCACGGCCGGCTCGAAACCAGTTCGCCGGTCTACAGCTTCGTGCCGACACGGGTGAATGGCCAGCCAACGCTGATCGCCGGCTACCTCTGCACGCCGCTGGTGCGCTTCCCGGTCGGCGACCTCAAGCCGGGCGCCAAGGTCATGGGGACGACGATCGCCGAGCTCGGCAACGGCAACCGTCCAATCGACATGATTCTCTACAAGAAGAACGGCAAGGAGTTTCTTCTGATGTCGAACACGAGCCGCGGCGTGATGAAGATCTCCACTGACGGCTTCGGCTCGGCCACCGGGATCACGACGCAAATCAAGGACAAGGCCGGCGTCGGCTACGAAACCGTCGCCTCGATGACCGGCATCGAGCAGCTCGACCTGCTCGACGCGACCCACTCGATCGTGCTGGCGCGCACGCCCGCGGGCTTGAACCTGCAGGCGGTCGTGCTGCCGTAGCGTTCGATCTCCGAGACGAGGCAGCGGGGCAGCGAGGCAATGAAGTTTCAAGGTGCCTTCGCGCTCCGCTGCCTCGTTCTCGCGTTCATCCTGGCCGCTGCCTGCGGCACGCCGTCAACGCCAATCTCCCTGTCGATCGTCCCGGCCTCCGATGCGGGCTCGGCCCACGTCAAAGTTTCCGGTCTCTCCTCGAGCGAACTGAGCGCGCTGCGCGCGTCGCCGCCGCCTGCCGACGTATGGCTGGCGCTGCTGTCGGTTCGTGTCGCCGGCGTCGATGCGGCTCAGCCCGCGGTCACCGGCGCGTACATGGTCGGCTCCGAGGACGTCACGTTCACGCCGAGATTTCCCTTCGACCCCGGCCGGTCTTACGACGTCGCCTTCGACCCGTCGAAGCTGCCCGTGCCCCGTCGCGACGCGGTCGTCCGGGCGTCGCTGGCGCTGCCGAACGTCGAGCGCGTGCCGAGCGTCGTCGTCACCCGGGTGTTGCCGACGTCGGAGGTCGTCCCGGAGAACCTGCTGCGGATGTACATCGAGTTCTCGAAACCGATGGGCCGAGCGAGTGGATTGCCGTTCGTGCACCTGCTCGACAATCGCGGCCAGGACGTACGCGAGCCGTTTCTACCGCTCGACGTCGAGTTCTGGAATCCGGAGCACACGCGGTTCACGCTGTTCTTCGATCCGGGCCGGGTCAAACGCGGCATCCTGCCGAATGAACAGATGGGCCGGGCGCTGGTGGTCGGGCGCCGTTACACCGTCGTCGTCGATGCGGCGTGGCGGGATGCGCAGGGCGCGCCGCTCAAGAGCGAATACCGGCAGCAGTTCCGTGTCGGCCCGGCGGACAATCATCCGATCGCGCTGCAGAACTGGCGGATCACCGCGCCGCGCGCCGGCGGCCGCGATCCGTTGATCGTCTCGTTTCCCGATCCGCTCGATCACGGCCTGTTGTCGCGCGCGCTCGGCGTCGGCCGCGCCGCCGGCGGCGTCGTCACCGGCACGGCGCGCATCGATCCCGGCGAGACACGGTGGAACTTCATCCCGGATGCGGTTTGGTCCGCCGGCGCCTACGAGGTCGTCGTCCTCGGCGTGCTCGAGGACGTCGCTGGAAATCAAATCGACAAGCCGTTCGAAGTCGACATGTTCAAGCGCATCGACACGACGTCGAAGCCATCCGAGCGGCGGCTCAAGTTCGACGTGAGATGAGGCAGTGCTGAGTGGAACGCGCTTGTCACAAGAGCATCTAACCTTGGAGAACAAGGAGAACGTGGAGAAGAGCGGGTTCCACTCTTGGAAAACATTTCGAGATGAGCATCTCGTGATGGTTGCACAAGAAGTAGAACCCGCTCTTCTCCACGGCCTCCAAGGTTAAAGGCGTTTGTGACAAGAGCACTTCACTCATTTCTGGCGTTTGCACTGATTGCGGTGGTCGCCCAGCGTTCGCAGGCGCCCGTCGACGACGCCACCCGGCGCGCCGTGAAGTATCTCGCCCACGAAGTACCGCGCTGGCACGCTGACGAAGGCTGTTACTCGTGCCACAACAATGGCGACGCGGCGCGGGCGCTGATGGCCGCGTCGGCCACGGATCCCGCCGCTGTCGGATCGGCGCTTGCCGACACGCTCAAGTGGCTCGCGGATCCGCCGGCCTGGAATCGCGCGGTGGTCAATCGAGGCGTCGACAACAAGATTCTCGCGCGGATCCAGTTTGCCGGCGCCCTCAGCGATGCCGTCGCGCGCGGTGACGCGCCGTACACGGCGCTGAAGGTCGCCGCCGACATGGTCGCGGCCGATCAGGAGGCCGACGGCTTCTGGCGCGTCGACACCGGCGACAACCTGGGATCGCCGGTGACCTACGGCGCCGCTTTGGCGACGGCGATGGCGTTGAAAGTGCTGGTCGCTGGAAACCGGGACGCCGAGATTACGCCCGAGATCTCTCGCGCACGCACGTGGCTGACCGGCGCACCGCAGCGCTCGGTTCCCGATGCCGCCGCCGTGCTGTTGGGTTTGTCGCCGGCGGCGAAAGGCGACGCGATCGTCGGCGCCCGTCGTCGCGCCGCCGACAAACTGTTTGCCGAGCAAGACGCGCGCGGCGGCTGGGGGCCGTTTCCGACCGTCGCCGCCGAGCCGTTCGACACCGCGCTCGCAGTTCTGGCGCTGCAGACGCTCGCGGCCGGCCCGGGGCGCGATCGCGCCATCGCCTCAGGCCGCGCCTGGCTCCGCACGTCGCAGTACGCCGACGGCTCGTGGCCGGAGACGACGCGGCCGGCTGGACAGATCAGCTATGCGCAATCGATCTCGACGACAGGATGGTGCTTGTTGGCGCTCATTCAGCAAGGCCCTGGGGGTTAGGTGAAGCCGGTGCCGACGAGCAGAGCACGGATAGCGGTTGCGGATATCGTAGTTGATCCGACCCTATGACTGGCCCTCCGCAGTTGCTCGGCCGCGCGCGCACGATCGCCGGCCTCGGCCTGGGTATCAACGTCGTGCTGGCGGCTGCGAACATTGCCGCCGGGCTTGCGGCAGGATCGACATCGGCGGTTGCCGCCGGCCTCGAATTCGGCGGCGATGTGATCGCGTCGGTGGTCGTGCTCGCCGGACTTGCCGCCGCGGCGCGTCCACCCGATGACAACCATCCGTACGGGCACGGGCGTCTCGAGACGCTCGCCGGCTTCACGGTCGGCCTGTTGCTGGTGCTCGGCGGCGCCGGCATCTGCTATCGATCGCTGCGAGCAGTGCGCGAGGTGCATCCGCCGCCTGGCGTGATCGCGCTATGGACGCTGGCGGCGGCGATCGTGGTGCGGCTGATCATGTCTGGTGTGAAGTTGCGCGTCGGCCGGCGGCTCGGCAGCGCGGCGCTGATTGCCGACGGATGGAACGACGCGGTCGACATCATCTCGGCGTCAGCGGCGGCCGGCGCGGTGGCGCTGGCGCGCATCGATCCCGAGCGGTTCCTGGCCGCCGATCACTACGGCGGCGTGCTCGTCGGCCTGGTCGTCGTGCTCACCGGCGTCCGCGTCGCCCGTGACACCTCGCTCGATCTCGTTGACACCATGCCCGAGCCGGCGCGGCTCGACGACATCCGCCGCGTCGCCGCGGCCGTTCCGGGCGTGCGGCGTGTCGAACAGCAACGCGCCCGCAAGACCGGGCTCAGGTATCACGTCGATCTGCATGTCGAAGTCGATCCGGCGATCAGCGTGCGCGCCTCGCACGACATCGCCGCAGCAGTGAGAAGAAGGATCAGGGATGAACTGCCGTGGGTCGCGGATGTGCTGGTGCATGTCGAGCCGGCTGAAAGATCGACAGCACCGTGAAGGAGCGTGAAGGAATCTCGAGGAGCGTATAGGAGCTCAACGCGTTGCGAAGATCGAGATCTCCTTCATGCTCCTGCAGACTCCTCCACGTTCCTTCACGGTGCTGTCGAAAACTACCGCCCGAACGTATCGCACGCGTCAAGCCGCCCCGACTGCAGCCCGCGCTTGAACCATTCGACCCGCTGCGCCGAAGACCCGTGGGTGAAGCGCTCGGGCGCGACGCGGGTGCCGCTCATCCGCTGAATGCGATCGTCGCCGATCGCAGCCGCGGCATTGAGACCGGCTTCGACGTCGCCCTGTTCGAGGATATTCCGCTGACTGGTTGAATGGCCCCAGATGCCGGCGTAGCAGTCGGCCTGCAGTTCCATTCGCACCGAGAGTTCGTTCACCGCGCGTGGATCCTGCTGCTGCGCCTGCCGCACGCGCTCTTCAGTGCCAAGCAGCGACTGCACGTGGTGGCCGATCTCGTGCGTCAAGACGTAGGCCTGGGCGAATTCACCGGGCGCGCCGAAGCGGCGCTTGAGCTCGTCGTAGAAGCCGAGGTCGATGTAGACGCGGTGATCGCGCGGACAGTAGAACGGTCCGGTCGCCGACTCCGCAAACCCGCAGGCCGAATCCACGGCGTCGCGGAACAGCACCAGCCTGGTGTGCTGATAGCGGTTGCTGAGAATCTGGTCCCACGTCTGCTGGGCGTCGTCGAGCACGAACGAGACGAACTGGACCAGACGTTCCTCGTCAGGACTCGAGCTGACGTAGCCGGCGTTGCCTGACGGCGACGGCGCGGGCGCTGACGGCCCGGGCGCCGTTGGATCGACGCCGCCGTCGCCAAGAAAGCTGGTGAGGTCGGTGCCGGTGACCGCGCTCAGGATCAGCAACAGGATGACGCCGCCGATGCCGAGGCCGCCGCCAATCCGTAGTCCGCCGCCGCCAAATCCGCCGGCGCTCTGACCGCGAAGGTCGTCGATGTCGCTGCTCTTTCCGCCCGGACTCCATCGCATGACGGAACTCCTTCGAGCGAGCATACGCCAATAGCGTGCCGGGGCTTGGCGTCGATCGACGTCGCGAAAGCGGGCCGATATGCACAACGTTGGCACCGCGACGGCCCATGAGGGCAGGGCACTGCTTCGCTCGATGCGGATCCCGTGCGGCTCGGTGTCGGCAAACGCCGGTCTTGGGCTCCGAGCCGTGAGCCGTGAGCCGTGAGCCCTGAGCCCTGAGCCTTGAGCCCGCGCAGTACGCCTGCAGTAGTATTTGCACCTATGCCTCGCCGAATCTCCGTTCCTGTCCTGCTGCTCGTGGGCGCCGTCCTGGCGACCGTGCACGCGCAGTCCCCGCGTCCCGCGCAGATGCCGGGCGTCGATCCGGGTCTGCTCAAAGGCCTGCAGTACCGCCTCGTCGGTCCCTCCCGCGGCGGCCGCGTCACCGCGGTCACCGGGGTTCCGGCGCAGCCGCGCACCTTCTATATGGGGGTCGCCAGCGGCGGAGTGTTCAAGACCACCGATAACGGCGCGACGTGGACGCCGATCAGCGACGGCCAGATCCCGCTCGGCTCTATCGGCGCGATCTCGGTGTCGAATTCGGATCCGAACATCGTCTACGTCGGCACCGGCTCGGACGGCGTGCGCAGCAACGTCTCGACCGGCCGCGGGATCTACAAGTCGATCGATGCCGGCCGGACGTGGACGTTCGCTGGCCTCTACAACGGCGGGCAGACCGGTGCCCTGCGCATCCATCCGTCGAACCCGGATGTGGTCTGGGCGGCCATGACCGGCGACATTTTCAAGGCGAACGACGAGCGCGGCGTCTTCAAGACCATCGACGGCGGTAAGACCTGGAAGAAGACCTTGTTCATCAACAACGAGGTCGGCGCGATGGATGTTGAACTCCAGCCGAGCAACCCGGACGTGGTCTACGCGTGGATGTCGAAACTCGAACGCAAGCCGTGGACGATCATCAGCGGCGGCAAAGACGGCGGTTTCTACAAGAGCACGGACGGCGGTGAGACGTTCACGAAGATCACGACCGGTCTGCCCAACGATCTGATCGGCAAGGCGAATCTCGCCGTGACCGCGGCGAAGCCCGATCGCATCTACGCGCTGATTGAGGCCAAGCCGGGCGGCGGCTTCTATCGTTCGGACGACTCGGGTCAGACCTGGGCGAACACCGGCGCGCCGGCCAACATTCAGAGCTCATTGACGCAGCGGCCGTTCTACTACACGACAATCGGCGCCGATCCCACCAACGCCGACGTCGTCTACGCCGGCGCCGAGGGGTTCTTCAAGTCGACCGATGGCGGCAAGACGTTCGCGTCGATGCGGACGCCCCACGGCGACAACCACGACATCTGGATCAACCCGAAGGACGGCAACATCATGATCCAGTCGAACGACGGCGGCGCCAACGTCTCGATTGACGGCGGCCGGACCTGGTCGACGCAGATGAACCAGGTGACGTCGGAGATCTACGGCGTGTGGATGGACAACGAGTTCCCGTTCCGGATTTACGGTGCGCAGCAGGACAACTCGACGCTGATGCTGAACAGCAATGCCGAGCCGTTCGACACCACGGCATGGCGCGCCGACACGCCCGGCTGCGAGACCGGACCGGTGATGCCGCACCCGACGAATCCCGACATCGTCTATGGCTCGTGCAAGGGGCAGTACGAAGTCAAGACGATGAGCTCGAACTGGTCGCGCAATTACTGGGTGGGCGCGCAGTCGCTGTACGGCAACGCCGGGCAGGACCTGATCCTGCGCTTCCAGCGGGTCTCGCCGATGGCGACTTCGCCGCACGACCCCGAGATCCTGTACTACGGCTCGCAGAAGTTGCATCGCACGCGCGACAAGGGCGTGACCTGGGAAACGATCTCGGGCGATCTCACGGCGTTTCCGAAGTGCTGCCAGGGCGCGAGCGGCCAGCCGATCACCCGCGACGTCACCGGCGAGGAGTTCTACAGCACGCTCTACGCGATCACCGAATCGCCGCTCGAGAAAGGCGTGATCTGGACCGGCGCCAACGACGGTCCGTTCCACGTCACCCGCGACAACGGCAAGAGCTGGACGAACGTCACGCCGAAGGATCTACCGGAGGGCGGGCGCGTCGCCTGGATCGATGCCTCGCCGCATCGCAAGGGCTCGGCGTATTTCGCGGTCTATCGCTATCTGATGGGCGACTACGCGCCGTATCTCTATCGCACCGACGACTACGGCAAGACCTGGACGAAACTGACTGACGGCAGGAATGGCATCAAGGCGGACGAGCCGACGCGCGTCGTTCGCGAGGATCCGGGTCGCGAGGGCCTGCTCTACGCCGGCACCGAGTTCGGGATGTACATCTCGTTCAACAACGGCGCCAACTGGCAGTCGTTCCAGCTCAACCTGCCGAACGTCCCGATCAACGACATCAAGGTCTACAAGAACGATCTCGTGGTGGCGACCCAGGGCCGCGCCATCTGGATTCTCGACAACCTGACGTCGCTGCACCAGATGACGCCGGCGGTGACGCCGACCGCGCCGTTCCTGTTCAAGCCGCGCGACGGCTACCGGACGCGGACGAGTCCCACCTTGCTCGGTCCGATGATCGAGTACTACCTGCCGTCCGAGCCGTCCGGCCCGGTGACGATCGAGATCCTTGACGCCAAAGGCGGCGCGATCAACTCCTACAACAGCAATGCGCCGGCTGCCGGCGGTGGCGGCGGCCGCGGTGGCCGCGGCGGCGGCGGCGGAGCGAACGCGGGCGCGCCACCCGATCCCGACGCGGCGATGGGCGAGGGGCGGCCGCAAGGCGGGCGGGGCGGCGGCGCGCCGGCGGCGCGCGTCACCAAGAACGTCGGGCGCAATCGCTTCGTGTGGGACGCCCGTCATCAGAATGGTCTCTACGCGACGCCGGGCGCCTATCAGGCGCGGCTCAAGTTCGGCGAGACGACGCTGACGCAGCCCTTCAACCTGTTGATCGATCCGCGGCTGGCGAAAGAAGGCCTGACCGTCGCCGATCTGCAGGAGCAGTTCGATCACAACGTCAGGATGCGCGAACTGACGGCGGCCGCGGCGCAGCTGCTGCAGCGGCTGACGGAAGCGCGCAAGACCTTCGCTGCTGATCCAGTCAAACTCGAACACGCTGAGGTGCTGCGCATGAAGCTGGTCGACGAACCGGTGCGCTACGGCAAGCCGGGTCTGCAGACGCATATCCGCTATCTCGGCGGCATGACCAGCGGCGCCGATCAGAAGATCGGCCGCGACGCGATCGAGCGCTACAACGTGCTGAAGAAGGACGTCGATCAGCTCAAGGCCGAGGTCGACAAGCTGCTGGGCGGCGGGCACTAGAAGCAGAAGAATGCACGTCGATCACCGCCCCTGGCCGCTGCCGGAGGGCGAATGGACGTCGCGTCAGACCTGGCACGATCTGCTCTTCGCGCACTGGCCGGTGCCGGCGGCGGCGCTCCGGCCGTTCGTCCCGTCGGCGCTCGAGATTCAGGAGTTCAACGGCACGTCGTGGGTCGGATTCGTGCCGTTCCGCATGACCGGCGTCACCCTTCGCGGCTGGCCGTCGATACCGGGATTGTCGGCGTTTCCAGAAATGAACCTGCGTCTCTACGTCCAGCATCAGGGCCGCGCCGGCGTCTGGTTCATCAGCCTCGACGCCGGCAAACGGCCCGCCGTATGGGCAGCCCGGCGCTTCTACAACCTGCCGTACTTCTTCGCGCGCATGCGCACGCGTCGGCAGGGCGATCGCGTGCTCTACGACGCGGCCCGTGCGCCGTCATCACCGTCGGTTGAGTTTCGCGGCGACTACGGGCCGACCGGCGCCGTCTATCAGGCCCGCCGTGGATCGATTGATCACTTCCTCACCGAACGCTACTGCCTCTACGCGCAGGATCGCCGCGGCCGCATCACGACGGTCGAGATTCACCACGATCCGTGGCCGCTGCAGCCGGCGAACTGGACGATTGGCAGCTTCACGGTCGGGCCGGCGCAAGGCATCGCCACCGAAGGCGAGCCCGTCCTCCATTTCGCCAGGCGGCTCGACGTTGTGTTCTGGCCCATGAAAGAGGCCCAAGGCCCCAGGCAGCAGGCCCAAGCGGGGTGATCAGATCTACCTGGGCCATGGGCCTGTGACCTTGGGCCTGTTTTCGCGCTCGCGTTTTGCTGCGGCGCGGTCGATGCTCTGACGAATCGCGCGATTGCTTCGTCGCAAGACGTTGAGATCGGCGCGCGACAGCACCAGCAACTGGCAGTAGGTCGTCGCGACGACGTCGGCGCCTCGCGGCTGATCCTGCAGCAGCGCCATCTCGCCAAAGAATTGCCCCGCCTCGAGGGTGACGTCGTCGCCCGGCGCGTGCACGACGACCTCGCCGGTGGCAATGAAGAACATCGTGTCGCCGACGTCGCCGGCGTGAACGATCCGCTCGCCGGGCACGGCGAGCCGCGGGCGCAGCATGCGGGCGGTGGCATCGAGTTGGTCCTGCGCCAACGCTTCGAACAACGGCACGCGCGCCAGCAACGCGCGCGTCTCGAGGCCGAGATCGAGGCGCGGGCGGACGTCGGTGGCGGCGCGGGCCGCCTGCACATCCTTCTGCAACGTGGCATAGAGTTCGGGGCCGATGAAGCGTTCCGAAAAGAGCGCCGCGTATTCCCGCGCCTCGTGACGCAGGCCTACCCGTTGCAGAAAACGCTGTTCGAGCAGCGCTGCGTATCGCGGATATTGCAATGCCAGAGCCTCGAGCGCGGCCGACGTCAACCGCCGTCGCGCCTCGAGATGGCCGTGAAGGTTCGGCGCGAGGCCGGCGCCGACAAGCGGCACCAGCGCCTCGTCGATGAACGGCGCGAGTTCGTCGAGAACTATGCGGGTGGTCAGCAGGCGCTCGAAACGGTCTGCCAGACGATCGACGAGCGGTCCGTCGATCGCGAACCGCCGATGAAGAAAATGCGCGAAGCGGAACCCGCGCCCGAACCCGGCCAACTCGGCGGCAACGGTCTCGTAGCCAGCCTGGCCACGGCCGCGGGTGCGATCGGCGAGGCGCGCCAGGTCGTGCAGGATCTCCTGCACGGCCCGCCCGGAAATGGTCCGCGCGTCGAAGTGCTCCATGACGATCTCGCGCTCGCGCTGGGTCAGCGCGACCAGCGCGAGTCGCAGTTGATCTTCCGGAGACGCCACCGCCGTGAACGTCGTCACCGGGCCAGCCGGCAGCGCACGAGACGGCGGCGGTTGATAGGCGCCGGCGACGGTTTCGATGAGTTGCGGCGTGAATCGATAACGCTGACCGATGCTCCGCACCGCGTCGGCGACGCGGCCGCGCGAGAGGGCGAGCACGTGAGCGCGGAGAGCCTGATCGAAGGCCGAAAGATGGTCGAGGCCAAGCCAGCGAATCAGCGGCCGCAGCGTCAGGCCGGAGACCAGCAGCGTGAACAGCGTCAGGCCGGTCGCCTGCACCGCGATGAACCGCTGCACGTCGTGTGGGATCCTGGCGTCCTCGGTGATCGCGAGTGCGAGCGCCAACGTCACCGCGCCACGCAGGCCACCCCACAGGATGACGAGGTTGTACCGGATGCCGACGCGTCGGGTGAGCTTCAGCGCGGTGACCACCGGCAGAAACACGAACAGCACCAGCGCACGGGCCGCGAGCGCGGCCAGGATCTGCACCGCGATCACCAGCGAATCGTGGAGGGTGAAATCGCCCAGCAATCGCGGCACCAGCAGCGCCGCGAGCACGAAAATCAGCGAGCTGGCCCAGTAGCCGAGCTGTTCCCAGACGTCGTTGAGGAATTGCCAGTCCCGCGGCGCGATTCGCGGCGGACCAATCGCGCTCATCACCAGCCCGGCCGTGACCGCCGCGACGACGCCGGAGACGCCAAGGCCGCGCTCGCCGATGATGTAGACCAGGTACGGCAGCGCCAGCGTCAGCGTCACCTGTGCGAGCCGCAGGTCCTGCAGCCACGACAGCATCGCGACCACCAGCCGTGCGCCGAGATAGCCGGCGGCGACGCCACCGACGAACGCGAACAGGAACGATCCGATCGCGGCAGCGGCGCTGGTGCCGGCGCCGCCGAGCTGGAGGTTGAGCAGCACGGTGAACAACACGATCGCCGCCGCATCGTTGAGGAGGCTTTCGCCCTCGACCAGCCGGGTCAGCCGCGCCGGCGCGCCGACGTCGCGAAAGATCGCGATCACGGCGACCGAGTCGGTCGTCGCCACCATCGCGCCGAGCAGCAGGCACGCCACCAGTGACACGCCGGCGATTGGAAACAGTGCCAGACCGATCACGAAGGTCGCCACCAGCACGGCAATGACGGCGAGCAGCAGGATCGGCGCTGCGTCCTCGATGAGACGACGCACGTCGACCGTAAGTGAAGACTGAAACAGCAGCGCCGGCAGGAAGACGTAGATGAATGTGCCCGAGCTGACCGGCACATCCACGAACACCCGCGCGACCTCGCCGAACCCGCCGCCGAGATTGCCGTGCAGCACCAGCGTCGCGATCGTGCCGATCGCGATGCCGACGACGGCGAAGAGGATCGAGCCCGGCAGCGACAGCCGCGCCGCCAATCGTTGGACCAGGCTGATGACCGTCAGCAGGCCGGCGACCAACAGCAGGATGACGGGCAAGCTCATTCGCGGCTAGATCCTACCCCGTGCGCGGTGCGCCATATGCGCGGTGCGACGTGCGTGTGCAGCGCGCGCTGCACGGCGCATATGGCGCACGGCGCACGGCGCGAGTTACTATCGATGGCTTGATCGCCTTTTCGAACATCTCCAAGCAGTACGGCAAACAGATCCTGTTCGTCGACGCCTCCTTCCAGCTCAATCCCGGCGACAAGGTCGGGCTCGTTGGTCCGAATGGATCCGGCAAGACGACGTTGTTCCGGATGGTCGTCGGCGAGGAGTCGCCCGACGACGGCGACGTGTCGGTGCCGAAGCGGATGAGCGTCGGTTATTTCCGTCAGGACATCGAGGAGATGTCGGGCCGCTCGGTGATCGACGAGGCGATTGCCGGCAGCGGCCGCGTCGGCGACCTGCATCACGAGCTCGAGGAACTTCAGCACGCCATGAGCGATCCGGCGCGCGCCGGCGAGATCGACAAGGTCCTCGCGCGCTTTGGCGAAGTCCAGGAAGAGTACGAGCATCTCGGCGGCTACGCGCTCGAGAGTCAGGCGCGCGAAGTGCTGCACGGCCTCGGCTTCGACGATGCGTGGATCGACGGTGACGTTGGCGCGCTGTCCGGCGGCTGGAAGATGCGCGTCGCCATGGCGCGCGCGCTGCTCGGCCGGCCCGACGTGCTGCTGATGGACGAGCCGACCAACCACCTCGACATCGAGTCGATCGTCTGGCTCGAAGGCTTTTTGAAATCACTGCCCGGCGCGCTGCTGATGACGTCGCACGACCGCGACTTCATGAATCGGATTGTCACGAAGATCGCTGAGATTGACGACGGCGAGATCGTCTCCTACTCCGGCAACTACGACTTCTACGAGCGGGAGCGGGCGTTGCGCGAGGCCAACCGGGAGGCCGCCTACGCCCGCCAGCAGGCAATGCTGGCGAAAGAGCAGCGGTTCATCGATCGGTTCGCGGCCAATGCCGCCAAGGCGGCGCAGGTCCAGAGCCGGGTCAAGGCGCTCGACAAGATCGAGAAGATCGAGTTGCCGAAGAAGCGCGTCGTCGTCAAGTTCGAGTTTCGCCAGCCGCCGCGATCAGGCGACGACGTCGCCGTCGTCAGCGGAGTGCGCAAGAAATATGGCGCCCGGACGATCTACGACGGCTTCGATCTCACCCTGCGCCGCGGCGAGCGCTGGTCGGTGATGGGGAAGAACGGCGCCGGCAAGACCACGCTGCTGAAGATGATTGCCGGCGTACTCGAGCCCGACGCGGGCGACGTCAAGATCGGCGCCAGCGTCCGCATGGGCTACTTCGCGCAGCAGGCGCTGCAGCTGCTCAATCCCGATCTCACGATCTGGGAGCAGATGCAGGGCGATTTTCCCAACGACTCGGTCGGCGTGCTCCGCAGCCTGCTCGGCGCGTTTCAATTCTCCGGCGACGAAATCGACAAGAAGATCCGGTCGCTTTCCGGCGGTGAACGCACGCGGCTGGTCATCGCGCGGATGCTCCTGTATCCGCCGAACTTCCTCGTCCTCGACGAGCCGACCAACCACCTCGACCTGGCCACCAAGGAAATGCTGATCGACGCGTTGAGCGATTTCGAGGGCACGATGATCTTCGTCTCGCACGATCGCGCGTTTCTCCGCGGCCTCAGCAACCGTGTCCTCGAACTCGGCGGCGAAACCGGGACGAGTCCGAAGCCGCTCGTCTATCCCGGGTCGTACGTCGAGTACGTCCAGCGGAGCGGACACGAAGCGCCCGGGGTGCATAACTAGGCCCAAGGCCCAAGGCCCAAGGCCCAAGGCCCAAGGCCCAAGATACCTGCGGTTGCCGTCGAGACCGACGCTCAGCTTAGAATCGTGCGCATGCGTCTAGCCCGGACCGCACCGGCCGTCGCGATCGTCGCGCTGGCGAGCCGTCTCTTCCTTCCAGATCTCGCCGCGGCGCAGAGTAGTGCGCCACCACCGCAACCGCCGCCGCCTCCGGCGGCGACCGAGCATCAGATGGGCGACCGCGAGGCGCCGACGCTGCGGATTTCTGGTTTCGGCGATATCAACTACTCGTACACGAAACAGATCGAGGGCCCGCGCGGTTTCAGCCTCGGACAGTTCGCGCTGCACCTCGCGTCGGAGCTGTCATCGCGCGTCACCGTGTTCGGCGAGCTGAGCTTCACCGCCCGCAGCGACGCCGGCACCGGGACGCCGCCCGCCCCCGGCTTCAACGCAGAAATCGAGCGCCTCATCGTCCGCTTCGATCACAGCGACCAATTGAAGGTCTCGTTCGGGCGGTATCACACGCCAATCAACTGGTGGAACACCGCCTATCACCACGGCGCCTGGCTGCAGACGACGATCCTCCGCCCCGAGATGATCCAGTTTGGCGGCCGGTTTCTGCCGGTGCACTTCGTCGGCGGACTGGTCGAAGGCACGGTGCCGGCCGGCGGCTTGAACGTCAGCTACAAGGGCGGCGTCGGCAACGGTCGCAACTCGGTGATCAGCCGCGCCGGCGATGCCGGCGACGTCAACGGCAATCGCGCCTGGCTCGTCAACGCCTTCGCCAAGCCGGACAAGCTCTACGGCCTGGAATTCGGCGGATCGGTCTACGGCGATCGGATCACGCTCGCGAATGGCCGTGAGTTCGACGAGCAGATCGTCGGCGGGCACGTCGTCTGGAACAAGGAAGACCCCGAGATCATTGCCGAGATCGCCGCGGTGCGTCACGAGGAAGCCAACGCGACGCCGACCTGGAGCCACGCCTTCTACGTGCTGGGCGCGTATCGGCTCAAAGGCGCGGCGCACGCGTGGAAGCCGTACGCCCGCTTCGAGCACATCGGCATCGACGCCGACGACGTCGTCTTTGCGAGTGTGCCGCGGCTCGATGGCGCGACGGTCGGCGTCCGTTACGACTTCTCGCTGTTTGCGGCTGCCAAGGCCGAGTACCGCACCTGGACCCGCGGTGAGGGCTCAGTGCGGAATCACGGCGGCTTTCTTCAACTCTGTTTCACGTTCTGAGGAGCGACGCGATGCTGAATGTCATCCGCTCACGCCGCTCCGTCGCGATGCTGATCGTCGTTGCGCTGATCGCATCGACCACCGTTGCGCCGGCGAGCATGCAGACCTCGACCGACATCGCGGTCATCGCCCATCCGGACGTGCCGATCGCCGATCTCTCGCGCGCCGATCTCCGGCGGATGCTGCTCGGCGATCGCGAGTTCTGGGCGCCAGGCTTGCGGGTGACGTTGTTCATCCGCGCGCCGATTGCGCGCGAGCGCGACGTCGCGGTGCAGGACATCTGCGAGATGACCGAAGCGCAGTTTCGCCAGCACTGGATCGCGAAGGTGTTCCGCGCCGATACGCCGAGCGGCCCGAAGATCGTCTACTCCGCCGACATGGCAGTCGATCAGGTCAGCCGGACGCCGGGCGCGATCGGCTTTGTCACTGCCGCGCAGGCGGCGGGGAAGAACGTCAAGATCCTCAGAATCGACGGCCGGGCGCCGGGACAGAGCGGGTATCGGCTGAAGTAGGGGTCAAACACGGGTCAGACCCCGAGGGGTCTGACCCGTGTATGACCCCCAACGGTTACCTCGGCAATCCGATCTTCGCCTTCAGCGCCGCGAACCGCGCCTCGGCCGTCAGCGGCTTGAACCACGGCACCACCCCGATCGTCGCCATCGCGAAGTCGTGCTCGGCGTGCGCGCGCTCCAGCAAGTCGAGCGCGCGTGCCTTGTCGCCGAGCGCGGTCGCGATCTCCGCCAGCGCCGACGACGGCACGTACTCGCGCGCGGCCAGCCCCTCCATGTCCTTCAGCGTCGCCGCGGCGTCAGCGCGGCGTCCGGCGCGCGCTTGCGCCGCGCCGAGGTGGCCCATGATCACCGGGCTGTTTTCCGCGAGCGACAGGGCGCGTCGCAATTCGGCCAGCGCGTCGTCATGCTTCCCGCTTTCGCTGAGCGCGATGCCCAGGCCGCGGTGCGCTGACACCGAGGTGTCGTCGAATTCGAGCGTCTTGCGGAATTGCGCGATCGCCTCGCTGGTCTGCCCGGCGTAAAACAGGTACCACCCGAGATCGCTGTTGACGATCGATGACAGCGGGTCGAGATCCTGGGCCCGGCGGACTTCGGTGATCGCGTCGGCCACCTTGCCGCGCGCCGCCAGGAACATCGCGAACTGATTGTGGGCCAGCGCCGACGACGGGTTGAGCGAGATGCCCTGCGTGAACTCGCGCTCGGCGGCCGCCCAGTCCCAGTCGAGCAGCATCTTGATGTGCCCGAGCGCGATGTGCGCCTCGGCCAGGCTGGGATCGATCGCCAGTGCCTGCTCGGCCGCGGACCGCGCCTCCGGCAGCGACTCGACCCAGTACGAACCGAGCAGCAGATGTGAATCGGCGAGCCCCGCGTAGGCCAATGCGTACTTCGGGTCGCGGCCGATCGCCTGCTGGAAGTACTCGATCGACTTCTTGTAGCCCTCGATCGTGCCTTTGTTCCAGTGATAGCGGCCCTGCAGGTAGACCTGATACGCCTCGGCGTTCTCGGTGTAGCGCCGCGTCGCGCGCTTCTTGTCCTCGCCGCTGATGCGCGGCCGCAGCTTCTCGAGAATGTCGCTGGCGATCTGTTCCTGCACGGCGATCAAATCCGAGGCCGGCCGGATGTACTGATTTCCCCAGATCTGCGTGCCGCTGTCCACGTTCATCAGGTCGGCCTGGATGTTCAGCTGATCGCCGCGAACGGTGACGCGCCCGGTGATCACGGCGCGGACATTGAGATTCTGCCCGACCTGCTGCGGATCTTCGTTGCGGCCCTTGTAGCGGAAGACGACGCTCCGCGCGATCACCCGCAGGTCCGGCAGTTGCGACAGCCCGTTGATCAGCGTCTCGGTGATGCCGTCGGTCAGATACTCGGTGTCGGCGACGGCGCCGGTCGTCGTAAACGGCAGGACGGCGATCGAATCGACCGTCGATCCCGACGGACGCGCCAACATCAAATACGCCGCCGAGGCGAGCAAGGCAAGAACGACGACGGCCGCCGCGGCGATCGCCGGGACGCCGAAGCGTCGCGCGCCGGGCGCCTTCGTCGGGGCCTTGACGCCGGTGCCGCGCGCCGAAATCGGGCGCGTCCGCGCCGAGTCGGTCTCGCGGCGCAGGCGCTTGAGGTCGGCGCGCAATTCGGCGGCAGTCTGGTAGCGGAGGTCGCGATCCTTCTCGAGCGCCTTGGTGATGATGTGCTCGAGTTCCAGCGGCAGCGACGGGTTGGCGTCGGACGGACGGTTCGGCGTCGAGTTGAGCAGCGCGTCGATGACCAGCGCCGAGGTGCGGCCGCTGAACGGCTCGCGGCCGGTCGCCATTTCGTAGAGCACGACGCCGAATGAAAACAGGTCGGTGCGCGCGTCGACTTCTTCGCCGCGCGCCTGCTCGGGTGACATGAACGACAGCGTCCCCAGCTGCTGGCCGATCTCGGTCGGCTGTGCCGCCGCCAGCTGGGTATCGGCAAACGGATCGATCGGACCGGTGCTCCGATCGAGCTTGGCCAGGCCGAAGTCGAGCATCTTGATCTGACCGCGGTCGGTGACGAAGATGTTCGCCGACTTGACGTCGCGGTGGATGATGCCGCGCGCGTGCGCGGTGTCGAGCGCATCGGTGATTTGCGTGGCGTACTCGAGCAGCGTGTCGAGCGGCAGCGGCTGGCTGTTGATCCGATGGCGCAGCGTCGTGCCGTTGAGCAGCTCCATCACCAGGAACGGCAGGTCGCCCTTCTGGCCGATGTCGTAGAGCGCGCAGATGTGCGGATGGTTGAGCGCCGAGGCCGCCCGGGCTTCGCGCTGGAACCGCTCGAGCGCCGACGGGTCCTGCAGCAGCTTCGCGGAAAGGAACTTGACCGCGACCTGCCGGCCGAGCCGGGTGTCCTCGGCGCGATAGACGACACCCATGCCGCCCTCGCCGATCTTGTCGAGGATTCGGTAGTGAGTGACGGTCTCGCCAATCATGGATGGACCAAACTTTGAATCCTAGGACGCACTTTCTGCCCCGTCAAGCTGACCTATACTCCGGACGCGAACCAATTTCCGGAGGCCGCGCCCATGTCTCGCCGTGTCCTGTCGCTGATCGCCGTGCTCGCACTTCTCTTGGGAGGGAGTGCCACATTATCCACTTCCGTCGTCCGCGCGCGCCAGAATGCGCCGGTCAGCCCGAGTCTGTTCGCCGAGATGAAGTGGCGCAACATCGGCCCGCTGCGCGCCGGCCGGACCAAGGCCGCCGCCGGCCATCCCAGCCAGCCCTACACCTTCTATATGGCCGCGACCAACGGCGGCGTCTGGAAAACCATCGACGCCGGCCGCACCTGGAAGCCGATCTTCGACGATCAGCCGACCGGGTCGATCGGCTGGGTCGCCGTCGCGCTCTCCGATGCGAACGTCGTCTACGTGGCCAGCGGCGAAGGGCTGCGGCGTCCCGACCTGTCGACCGGCAACGGCATCTACCGTTCGAACGACGCCGGCAAGACGTGGACGCATCTGCCGGGCCTGCGCGACGGCCAGCAGATCCCGAAGCTCGTCATCGATCCGAAGAACGCTGATCGGATTCTTGTGGCCGTCTATGGTCATCCGTACGCGGCCAATGAAGAACGTGGCATCTTCAGATCGACGGACGGCGGCAGGAGTTTCCAGAAAGTCTGGTACCGCGACCCTGATACCGGCGGCAAGGACGTCGACATCGACCCCTCGAATCCTGACGTCATCTACATGACCACCGCCGAGACGCGGCAGGGGCCGTGGGAAAACGCCGCCTGGAGCGGCGAGGGCGGGATCTATAAGTCGACTGATGGCGGGACGACCTGGAAGCAGCTCGCCAACGGCCTGCCGCCAATCCAAACCGCCGAGATCGCGATCGCGCCGAGTAACCCGCGGCGGCTCTTCGCACTGATTGGCGCGGCGCAGGGCGGCGGCGGACGCGGCGCCGGCCGCGGTGGCGGCGCGGTGGTCGTTGGCGGTGGCGGGCGTGCGGGCGGCCGCGGCGCTGGCGGTGACGCGCCGGCCAACAACCCGCGCGTCTTTCGCTCTGACGACGGCGGCGATTCGTGGACGGCGATCACGACCGATCAGCGCGTCGCCAGCCGCGTCGACGAGGCCGTGCCGCACTTCGATCCGAAAAACGCCGACATCGTCTACATCACCGACGTTGTCAGCCACAAGTCGATCGACGGCGGCAAGACCTGGGTGCCGTGGAAAGGCGCGCCCGGCGGCGACGACTATCAGAATCTCTGGATCAACCCGAACGACACCAACGTCATGCTCGGCGTCGCCGACCAGGGCGCCGTCGTCACGCTCAACGGCGGCCAGACGTGGAGCAGCTGGTACAACCAGTCCACTGCGGCGATGTACCACGTGATGACGGACAACGCGTTTCCGTATCGCGTCTGCAGCGGGCAGCAGGACAGCGGATCGGCGTGCGTGTCGAGCCGCGGAAACGACGGGCAAATCACCTTCCGCGAGTGGCATCCGGTCGGCGTCGAGGAGTACGGCTATGTCGCGCCTGATCCGCTCGATCCGGACATCGTCTACGGCGGCAAGGTCTCGCGCTACGACCGCCGCACCGGCCAGGTCTCGCAGGTCGGACCGCCGCCGGCGAAGGACGACAAAGGCGCGCCGCTGCCGGCGCGTACCGTGCGCACGCTGCCGGTCGTGTTTTCGCAGGTCGACAAGCGCGCGATGTTCTACGGCACCAACGTCCTGTGGAAGACCGTCGATGGCGGCATCAACTGGAGTCAGATCAGCCCGGATCTCACGCGCAAGACGCACGAGATGCCGAAGAGCATCGGCAAGTATGCCGAGACCGCCAAGGGACAGCTCGACAACAACGGCGCGCGCGTGATCTACACCATCGGCCCGTCATATAAGGACATCAACCGCATCTGGATCGGCACCGACGACGGCGTGATCGCGACGACGGCTGACGGCGGCCTGCACTGGACCAACGTCACGCCACCGGCGATCGGCGCGTACTGGAAGGTGTTCATGATCGATCCAGGCCGCTTCGATCCGCTCACCGCCTACGCCGCCGTGAACACGCTGCGCATCGACGACATGCGGCCGCACATTTTCCGCACGCACGACGGCGGCAAGACCTGGCGCGAGATCGTCAACGGGATTCCCGAAGGCGCCGCGGTCAGCGTCGTGCGCGAGGATCCGGTGCGCAAGGGCCTGCTGTTCGCCGGATCCGAGACCGAGGTCTACGTGTCCTTCGACGACGGCGAGCATTGGCAGTCGATTCGTCAGAACATGCCCGCGACCTCGATCCGCGACCTCGTCCTCAAGGACGACGACGTCGTCGTCGGCACGCACGGCCGCGGTTTCTGGATTCTCGAGGACATCAACCCGCTGCGCGCGATCAAGCCGGAGTCGGCCGCTGAAGACGCGATCCTCTTCAAGCCGACGACGTCGTGGCGCGTGCGCTGGAACACGAACACCGACACGCCGCTGCCGCCGGACGAGACCAACGCGCCGAATCCGGTCGAAGGCGCCTTCATCAACTACTACTTGAAGAGCGCGGCGAACGGCGCGGTCACTCTGGAAGTGCTGCAGCAGGACGGACGGCTGGTGCGCAGGTACTCGAGCGCGGATCCAGTCGAGCCGATTCCGGACGGCAGCACCGCGCCGGTGCCCGTGATCTGGTATCGCGAACCGCAGGGACTATCGGCGGCCGCCGGCATGCATCGCTTCGTATGGGACGTGCACTACCAGCCACTGCCAGGCGCCGGCGGCGGCCGTGGCTTGCCGATCGCCGCGATCGCGCACAACACCGCGCCGGTGCCGTCGGCGCCGTGGGTGAATCCAGGTACGTACACGGTCAAGCTCACCGTCAACGGCAAGAGCTACACCCAGCCGCTGGTCGTGAAGCAGGATCCGCGCGTCAAGACTCCGGCGCTGGTGATGCAGCAGGTCTACTCGCTGACGAAGAGCGCGTACTACGGCGCCGTTGACGCGCAGGCGGCGGTCGCGCGCGCCGGCGGAATGCGCGCGCAGATCGCGGCGCTGACACCGAAGGCGAGCGGGGCCGTTGCAGACGCGCTGGCGGCGTTCGACAAGAAGATCCTCGCGGTCGCCGGCGAAGGCGGCGGCGGTGGCGGCGGCGGTCGTGGTCGCGGCGCTGGCGGCGGTGGTCGCGGCGGTGGCGCGGGTGCAGGTCCGGCCGGGCCGGGCACGGTCGCAAGCACCGGCGCCGGCCTGGCTGGCGTGATGAATTCGCTGATGAGTGCCGACGTCCAGCCCACGGCGAACCAGGTGCGTCTGATCACCGACGCGCAGGCGGCCTACACCGCGGCGAACGCGAAGTGGACAACGTTGCGCACGACGGAGCTTGCGGCGCTGAACCTGAAGTTGAAGGCGGCGGGGCTGGAAGCGATCAAGTAGGTCCCCACTGACGCTCCAGGAACAGTTCGGCGCGATCGACATCTATCTGTTCGATCAGTTGCTGCGCGGGCGCATCACGTCCGGCGATCGGATCGTCGACTGCGGCTGCGGCGGCGGCCGCAATCTCGTTTACCTGATGCGCGAAGGCTTCGACGTCTACGGTCTCGACCCCAACCCGGCGGCAATCGACGGGCTGCGCGCCTCGGCCGCGCACCTGGCGCCGCACCTGCCGCCGGATCACTTCCGCACCGAGCCGCTCGAACGCTCGTCATTTCGCGACGGCTTCGCAACCGTCGCGATCTCGAGCGCGGTCCTGCACTTCGCGAAAGACGACGTCGAGTTCGAAGGGATGCTGAGCGGCACCTGGCGCCTGCTCGCGCCCGGCGGCCTGTTCTTCTGCCGGCTGGCGTCGACGATCGGGATCGAAACACAGGTCAAGCAGATCGAGGGCCGGCGACATTGGCTGCCCGATGGATCGGAGCGCTATCTCGTCGACGAGGAGTTCCTGTTGAGGAAAAGCCGGGAGCTGGGTGGCGAGCTGCTGGATCCGATCAAGACCACGGTCGTGTCGGGGCAGCGGAGCATGACGACGTGGGTACTGAAGAAATGTTGATCCGTGCGCTATGCGCCGGTGCGCCGGTGCGCCGGTGCGCCGGTGCGCGGTGCGTGTGCACGGTGCGTGTGCACGGTGCGTATCTCTGCGACCAGTCAGCCGGAGTGCAGGTGGATGCTTCGGTGCGTGAATAGCCACACGCTGAAGAGAAGCGCACGCCGCACACGCACCGCGCACCGCGCATCTGCGCACTGCGCACGGAGAAGGGCTCTTCACTTCCTGAGCAGTGCCAGCATGTCTTTCGACGACTGGTACCCAACCGCCCTCGTAATCTCCGCGCCGTTCGAGTCGAGCACGACCATCGTCGGATAGCCGGACACCTTGTGCTGTTTGACGAGCGCCTTTTCGATGTCGCCGTCGAGCTTGACGCCGATGAAGCCGGCGTTGAGCGCGGCCGCGACTTCCGCGTCGGTCCAAATCCATTCGTCCATCGTCTTGCACGGACCGCACCACGTCGTTTCGAAGTCGATGAACAGCTTCTTGCCGCTGGCCCTGGCCCTGGCGAGCGCGGCGTTGTAGTCGTGCCCCCACGAGAACTTCGTTTCGGTGCGCTTGCGTTCGCGCTCCTCGCGGATCATGTCGTCCGGCGCCCGATCGGCGGCCTTGGTCATCGGCTTGTCGACCACGGCGAAGCTCAGCGATCGGCCGTCGGGACTGAATGACCGGAATTCGAGGACGAGGTCCTTGCCGTCCTTCGGCACGAACATGAAGCGCGTCGCCTGGCGTGCTTCGGCGATCGACAGGACGGCCTTGGGCGCGTCCGTCGCGCTCGCTTCGAGCACCGTCCAGTAATCGGCCTTGTCGAAGATGGCGTTGTTGTCCGAGTCCATCGCCGCCACCAGCGCCGGCACGCCGTTGATCGTCGTCCTGCCGCTGCGCCATGAGCCGCGGGAGAAGCGCAGGATGTCCGGCGGCGCGGCGCCGTCTTCGCGGACGATCCAGAAGTTCACGAGGAACGGCTCGGTGACGCCGGCGGCGTACGGGACGCTGAGGTCGACCTTGTTGATCGACGTCCACCACGCCCTGGTCTTTTCGTTCTGGGATGGCGTCGCCGTCATCGCCGGGCCGTCGTCGTCGAACCTGCCGTTACGGTTCCGATCGATGAACAACTGCGTCAGGTCTTTCGGGTTCGCCGCGGTTGCCGTCGCCAGCACCGGAATCCAGGACGTCTTCGCCGGTCCGACTTCGATCAGCCCGCGTTTGGCCGGCCGCGCGGCGCCAGGCGGCAGCGGATCGCCTGGCCCGACGTCTTTCAGCGCGACCTGCGTGCCTTTCGGACTGAAATTCGGCGCCGGGCCGTTCCCGGGGGCAGCATAAGTGAGATCGACTTTGATCAACTGTTCGCCCGCGGACGATTGGCCGGAAACGGCGGCCGACGAGGCGGCCGCGGCGAGGATTGGCAGCGCGACGAGCACGAGACAGTAGCGGCGCATGGGCGAAGTGTAGCAGTCTGTACGCGGGAGAAGCCATGATCGCCAAGCGTCTGTTCGTAGCCGTGGTGTGCGCGTTGTCGGTGTCGCCGGTGACGCGCGGCCAGTCTTCAGCACCAGCCACCACCGATTGGCCGCAATGGCGCGGACCAGAGCGCACCGGGATCTCGGCCGAGACCGGCCTGCTGCAGCAGTGGCCGGCGGGCGGGCCGCCGGTCGCGTGGTCGATCACCGGCGTCGGCGCTGGCTACGGCACCGCCGTCGTGCAGGGCCAGCGCATCTTCGTGCAGGGCATGCGCGGGCGCGAGTCGATGGTGCACGCGCTCAACCTTGCCGACGGCAAGTACATCTGGTCGAAGAATCTCGGGTCGGCGGGCAGCAACGATCGCGGATCCGGTCCGCGCAGCACGCCGACGATTGACGGCGATCGGCTCTACATCCTGACCGAGCAGGGCGAGCTCTGGTGCCTGAAACAGGACGGCGCCGAGGTCTGGCACCGCAACATCCTCAGCGATTTCCACGGCAGCAACATCACCTGGCTCTTGAGCGAATCACCGCTGGTTGACGGCGACAAAGTCATCGTCACGCCGGGCGGCCGCGGCGCCGGCCTCGTCGCTCTCGAGAAAATGACCGGCAAGACGATCTGGACGACGAAAGAGTTGAGCGACGATGCCGGGTACGCGTCGGCGATGGTCGTGGACGTGCAGGGCATCCGCGCCTACACGACGTTCACCGCGTCGGCGGCGGTCGGGGTGCGCGCGAGCGACGGCAAGCTGATGTGGCGCTACCCGCGCGCGGCCAACGGCACGGCCAACATCACCACGCCCGTGGTGTTTCAGAACAAAGTCTTTTACGCCTCGGATTACGGCACCGGCGGCGGGCTGGTGGCGCTGCGCGCGCAGAACGGCGAGCTCGCGGCCGACGAGGTCTACTTCACGCGCGACATGCAGAACCACCACGGCGGTGTCGTGCTGGTCAACGGCACGTTGTACGGGTTCAACAACGCCATCCTCACGGCGATTGATTTCGCCAGCGGCAAGACGCTGTGGCGCGATCGCAGCGTCGGCAAGGGATCGGTGACGTTTGCCGACAACCGGCTCTACATGCTGAGCGAGAACAACGTTGTCGGGCTCGCCGAAGTCACACCGCAGGGCTATCGCGAGGTCGGGCGCTTCGAGATCGCGGATCAGGGTTTGCCGAGCTGGTCACATCCGGTGGTCAGCGGCGGCCGGATGTACCTGCGCAATCAGAATGTGCTGACGGTCTACGACGTGCGGGCGCGGCAGTAGGTGCGAAGGCGTTACAGCGCCGCTGACAGCGCCGCGCCGACGTCGGCGTCGATCTTGAGCCCGGCGAGGTCGTCAGCGCGGGTGCGGCCGCGATTGACGATCGCGATCGGCTGGCCGGCGTCGCGAGCCTGCAGCGCGAAGCGGTAGCCTGAATACACCATCAGCGACGAGCCCGCGACCAGCAATGCGTCGGCGTCCGCCAGCGCCGCCCGCGCGTCTTCGTAGCGCGCCGGCGGAACATTCTCGCCGAAGAACACGACATCCGGTTTGAGCAGACCGCCGCAGTCCTGGCAGGCCGGCGGCGTGAACGAGGCGATTGACGCATCGGCGATGTCCGCGTCGCCGTCGGGTGCCGCCGTCGCGGCGGCCGACCAGCCGGCGTTGGCGGCAGCGAGCATCGCCTGCACTGCCTCGCGTGACGTGCGCGCCCGACAGTCGAGACAGACGACGATGTCGAGGCGGCCGTGGAGATCGATCACGGCGCGGCTGCCGGCGCGCCGGTGCAGGTTGTCGACGTTCTGAGTGACCAGGCGCGAGAGCGTTCCGGCGCGCTCCCACGCCGCGAGGGCATCGTGCGCGGCGCCGGGCGCGGCGGCGCTGAAGCGCGCCCAGCCGGCAAACGCGCGGGCCCAGTAGCGGCGATAGACCGCCGCGTCAGTCCGGAACGCCTGGAACATCACCGGCGGGCGCCGCTTCCACGCGCCGTTCTCGTCGCGGTAGTCGGGAATGCCGGACGCGGTGCTGCAGCCGGCGCCGGTCAAGACAAAGACGCGCTGATGGCCATCGATCCAACGGCGCAGTTGATCGGCGGCAGCGGCGCTGCCGGCGCTCATGGTTTCCTGAGCGCCCGCGTGTGTGCTTTGAAGGCGCGGTGCACGTTGAACCACCAAATCGCCGTGGCGCCGAAGCCGAGCAGGCCCAGCGTGATGAGTGTCGGGTCAGAGAGGCGACCCTCGAGCAGCCGAAATAGTGCCGAAAGGACGAACCACATGCCCATCGGCGCGAAAGACCTCGTCGCCAGGCGCGCGGCTATCTGATCGCCCTTGTAGGCGTTGCCGCGCAGGCCCCAGATCAGGACTGCGAGTCCGAACGCCAACTGAAACCATGCGAATCCGGCGCCAATCTCGTCAGGGCTGAACATCGGCGACCACTATCCTAGCGCGCGAATCTCGCGCGCACGAATCTCACCACTTCCGGGAAGTCGCGCTGATCCACGAAGTGCCCTCGATCGCCGAACTCGAAGTAGCTGCACCTCAGCTGTGAGGCCACGAACCGCGCTTCCGCCACTGGAATGAGCGGATCGTCGGTCGATTGGTAGATCGCGATCCAACGCTGGTTGTCACGAATCTTCTGCCACTGCCACGGCGCCGCGTAGTAGCCGCTGGCGCGCTCGTCGGCGTCGCCGAGGTCGGTGTGACAAACGCTCACGAGAATTGAACCGGCGATCCGGTGCGTTTCCGCGTAGCGCATCGCGGCCACCGCGCCGGACGAGTGGCCGACGAGAATCGTCCGCTCGTCGGCGCCGAGTTGGTCGATGAACGGCAGCCAGAAGCGCGCCCGCGCCTTGACGTTATCGGGGAAGGTCTGATTGATGACGTCGAGCCCGAGCGCCGAGAGCTCGCGCTCGAGCCAGGGAAACCAGATGTCCGAGGCGGTGCCGCCGCCGTTGCCGTGGATGAGGATGGCGCGCGTCGGGCGAGATGAGCTATCGGGTGTCACGAGAGCTCTTAACCTTGGAGAACTTGGAGAAAAGCGGTTCTATTTCTTTGGACGAGCCTGCGCGCTGCGCATCTCGTGAGGCTCTTCCCAAGAGTGCGAACCCGCTCTTCTCCACGCCCTCCAAGGTTACAGGCTCTTGATCTATTTCTGGAACACCCGCAGCAGCCGCGTCAGCGGATCGTAGAACCGATCCACCACTCGTTCCTTGAGCGGGATGATCGCGTTGTCGGTGATCGTGATGTGCTCCGGACACACCTTGGTGCAGCACTTGGTGATGTTGCAGTACCCGATCCCGAACGCCTCTTTCAGCTCGGCGACGCGATCTTCGGTGTCGAGCGGGTGCATCTCCAGCGCCGCGGCGTGGACCAGGAAGCGCGGACCGATGAACTCGTCGTGCTTGTGGTGATCGCGGAGGACGTGGCAGACATCCTGGCAGAGGAAGCACTCGATGCACTTGCGGAATTCCTGGACGCGATCGATGTCTTCCTGCTGCATCCGCCAGGTGCCGTCGGCGGCGTCGGGCTTGCGCGGCTTGAGCGGCTTGATCTTCTTCTTGACCTCGAAGTTCCACGATACGTCGGTGACGAGATCCTTCAGGTGCGGAAAGGCGCGCATCGGCTCGACGGTAATCGGCTGATCGGCGGGCAGCGTATTCAGCCGCGTCATGCACATCAGCTTCGGCGAGCCGTTGATCTCGGCCGAGCAGGACCCGCACTTGCCGGCCTTGCAGTTCCAGCGGCAGGCGAGATCCGGCGCGCTCTTCGCCTGGATCTGGTGCACGGCGTCGAGCACGACCATGCCCTCGCTGACCTCGGTCTGGAAATCCTGAAAGTTGCCCTGACCGGCGGCACCGCGCCAGAGGCGGAACGTCTGCATCGCCATGGCTACTTGTTCTCCTCGATGACCGCCTGAAGCTCCGCGGGGATCGGCGGGATCGGGACCCGCGAGAGCGTCATCTCGCCGTGCGCGCCTCGCTGAATGACGAAGTTGAACGTGCTGAACTCGTCCGACTTGTTCGGAAAGTCCTCGCGGAAATGCGCGCCGCGGCTTTCCTTGCGCTCGACTGCGGTTCGCGCGATCGCTTCCGACACCGTGAGCAGGTTGTGGAGGTCGATGGCGGTGTGCCAGCCGTTGTTGTACTCGCGATTGCCGGTGATGCCGGCCTTCGCGGCGCGTGCCTTCAGACCGTCGAGACGGGTGATTGCCTCGCGCATCTCGGACTCCTGGCGGACGATGCCGACGAGGTCCTGCATCATGTCCTGCAGATCCGACTGCACCGCATAGGGATTCTCGCCGGCGGCGCCGCGCTCGAACGGCGCCAGCGCCTTCTTCGCCGCCGATTCCACCTCGGCGCTGTCGATCTTGCCGGCGCCGTGCTGCTTCGCCCACGCCGCCGCGAACTGGCCGGCGCGCTGGCCGAAGACGATCAGGTCGCTGAGCGAGTTGCCGCCGAGGCGATTGGCGCCGTGCAATCCGGCCGCCGCTTCGCCGGCGGCGAAGAGTCCCGGCACCGTCGACATCTGCGAGTCGCCGTCAACACGAATCCCGCCCATCGTGTAATGCGTCGTCGGCCCGACTTCCATCGGCGTCGTCGTGATGTCGAGATCGGCAAGCTGCTTGAACTGGTGATACATGCTCGGCAGCTTCTTCTTGATGTGCTCGGCCGCGTTCGGCAGCTTTTCCTTGATCCACGCGATGTCGAGGAACACGCCGCCATGCGCTGATCCACGGCCGGCCTTGACCTCGCGGTTGATGCAGCGCGCGACGTGATCGCGCGTCAGCAGCTCCGGCGGACGATTCGCGGTCTTGTCGCCCTGGGTGTAGCGCCAGCCCTCTTCCGCGTCTTTCGCGGTTTGATTCTTGTAGTTGTCCGGGATGTCGTCGAACATGAAGCGCCGGCCGTCCTTGTTCTTCAGCACGCCGCCTTCGCCGCGGACCCCTTCGGTGACGAGAATGCCGCGGACGCTCGGCGGCCACACCATCCCGGTCGGATGGAACTGGATGAACTCGAGATCCTGCAGCGCCGCGCCGATGTCGTAGGCCAGCGCGTAGCCGTCGCCGGTGTACTCCCAGCTGTTCGAGGTGATGCGAAAGGCACGGCCGAGGCCGCCGGTGGCCATGACGACGGCCTTGGCGTTGAAGACCATGAACCGGCCGCGCTCTCGATCGTAGGCAGTGGCGCCGACGCAGCGGCCGCTGTCGGTGAGGAGCGCGATGACCGTGTGCTCCATGTAGACGTCGAGGCCGCGATGCACGCCGTGATCCTGCAGCGTGCGAATCATCTCGAGTCCGGTGCGATCGCCGACGTGCGCGAGCCGCGGATAGCGATGGCCGCCGAAATTACGCTGCAGGATGCGCCCGTCTTTCGTGCGATCGAACACCGCGCCCCACGCCTCGAGTTCGCGAACGCGATCCGGCGCCTCCTTGGCGTGATGTTCGGCCATGCGCCAGTTGTTCAGGTACTGCCCGCCGCGCATGGTGTCGGCGAAGTGCACGCGCCAGCTGTCGCGATCGTCGACGTGCGCCATCGCCGCCGCCATGCCGCCCTCGGCCATCACCGTGTGCGCCTTGCCGAGCAGCGACTTGGTGATCACGGCGACCTTGGCGCCATGCGCCGACGCCTCGATGGCGGCGCGCAGTCCGGCGCCGCCGGCGCCGATCACGAGAACATCAGTGTTGATTACCGGGTAGTCCATTACTTGTCTCTGTTCATGGGGCAATGGGTGAATGGGTGAATGGGAATCAATGCTTGAATGATTGAATTCAAATTCGCGCTCGGCCGCACTCCGTCATTGATTGATCCATTCACCCATTGCCCCAATGCCTCATTAACGAGGATCAAAAAAGGCGCCAGTCCGACCAGATACCCATGGCGCACATGCGCACGTACAGGTCCGAGAAGCCGACCCAGATCAGGCTCGTCCACGCCCACTTCATGTGCCAGCGGTTGAGGCAGCTCACGCAGGCGTAGGCGGTCTTGCGCACCGGCCGGCCGGAGATGACGTCGAGGACGCCGCCGGCGATGTGCCGCAGCGAGTGACAGCCGAACGTGTAGCACCCGAGGAAAATCACGTTCAGCGTCAAGACGATGGTGCCGACACCGATGCCGAACTGTCGCCCGCCGCCAGGCGACGGCCACCACATCGCCACGTAGGCGTCGTAGGCGAGGATGCCGATGAACACGATCGCGACGTAGAGAAAGTAGCGGTGGATGTTCTGGATGACCAGCGGGAACCAGCGCTCGCCGAGGTACTTCTTGCGTGGCTCGCCGACGGCGCAGCCTGGCGGGTCGGCCCAGAATGCCTTGTAGTAGGCGCCGCGATAGTAATAACAGGTCAGCCGGAAGCCGACCGGGCCCCACAGAATGAGAGCCGCGGCTGAGTAGTGCAGAAACGACGGCCACCACGCCGGCTGCGCCGGGCCGCCAAACCACGAATGCGGCGACGGGCCGAACAGCAGCGGTGAGTACATCGGCGACAGGTAGGGGCCGAACTCGTAGTTCGCGTTCGAATAGCCCGCCCAGGTCGAGTAGATGATGAAAGCGGTGAAGCCGAGGAAGGTGGCGGCCGATTGAACCCACCAGGCGTCGCGACGCGTGGTCTCTCCGAATCGGCGCGCGGCTGGCAAAGTCGTCGCGGGCACGCCCGGACGATATCTGAACACCTGTTAGTGAGGCAATGGGGTGAGTGGGTGAGTGGGTGAATCAATGAGGCAATGCGCCGCTCTGTCAATGCCGGCATTTCCGCATGCACTCAGTGCCTCATTGCCCCATTAACAGGGACCGTTTCCGTCCGTACAAGAAGTAGATTGCCAGTCCAACGAGCATCCAAATCGCGAGCCGTTCCCAGGTTTCTCGCGGAAGGCTGAGCATCAGCAGAAATGACACCAGCGCTGACGCGATGGGCACAAACGGCACCCATGGCGTGCGGAAGGGCCGCACCAGGGCCGGATGCGTGCGGCGCAGGACGAGCACGCCCAGCGACACGACCACGAACGCGAAGAGCGTGCCGATGCTGACGAGATGACCGAGCACGCCGATCGGCGTGAACCCGGCGGCGAGCGCGACGATCACGCCGGTGACGATCGTCGTCAGGTGCGGGGTACGGAAGCGCGGGTGCAGCGTCGACATCCACGGCGGCAGCAGGCCGTCGCGCGACATCGCCATGAAGATGCGCGGTTGCGCCAGCATCTGCACGACCATTGTCGAAGTCAGGCCGGCGATGATGCCGATCTTCAGGATGATCGGCAGCCGCGAGGTCAGCCATGCCAGCCCGGTGCCGGCCGACTCGGCGCGGACCTGATCGATGGCGACCGCCATCGGCGCCGGCACGCCGAGCGTCGCGTACGGCACCAGCCCGACGAGCACGAACGACACCGCGACGTAGAGCACCGTGCAAATCGCGAGCGATCCGAGAATGCCGCGCGGCATGTCGCGCTGTGGGTCGCGCGCCTCCTGCGCGGCCGTCGACACCGCGTCGAAGCCGATGTAGGCGAAGAAGATCACGGCAGCGCCGCGAACGACCCCAGACCAGCCGAATTCGCCGAATGTGCCGCGGTTCTCGGGAATGAACGGCGTGTAGTTCTCAACGTGAACGAACGACACGCCGGCGGCGATCACGATCAGCACGACAGCGACTTTGACCACGACCATCACCGAGTTGACGCTCGCCGACTCCTGCACACCGCGGACGAGCAGCAGGGTCACGAGCGCCGCGATGATCACCGCCGGCAAGTTGAAAATCGCGGTGCCCGCCGATCCATCGGCGAAGATCACCGCCGTGCCAGGCGCGGCGCTGACGACGGCGGGGAACGCGATGCCGAGATCGTGCAGCAGCGAGACGACGTAGCCGGACCAGCCGACCGCGACCGTCGCCGCGCCGAGCGCGTACTCCAGTACCAGGTCCCAGCCGATGATCCAGGCGACGAACTCGCCAAGCGTCGCGTACGAGTAGGTGTACGCCGATCCGGCAATCGGGACGGTCGAGGCGAACTCCGCGTAACAGAGTCCCGCGAGCGCCGACACGACGCCGGCAATGACCATCGAGATGACGATCGCCGGCCCGGCGTTGGCGGCGGCGGCCTGGCCAGTGAGGACGAAGATGCCGGTGCCGATGATCGCGCCGATGCCAAGGGCAATCAGGTTCATCGGTCCCAGCACGCGCTTCAGACCGTGGGTGGACTCTGCGCCGTCGAGCAGCGCCGCGAGCGGTTTGGTGCGAAAGAGCGACATGGCGCCGCAGCGTAGCGGCGCGGACTCCACGGGCTCTATCCCGTGACCTTCGGTCTCCGCTGTGCTTCTGCGAAGGTCGATGAAAAAGCCGTCGGGTGGCTTTTTCGCGAGACGGGGACCGTGGCTGCTCGTGCAAGCAGCCCCGTCCCCGTTCCTTTGAAAAAGCCACCCGACGGCTTTTTCAGATCACGCGGCCCCAACGGCCGTCGCGCAGCCGGTAGGCATGATTCGCCGTCACGATCGCCTCGCCATCCGTCAACCGGCCGCGCAGCGTGTGGATGTGGCGCGCCGCGAGGTTGGTCAACTCGGCGCGCTCGGCGTGCGGCGGCCCGATGCGCTCGCCGACGCTGGTCACCGCCAAGCCGGCGCCGCCGTCGAGTCGGTCATCAATCAGCGCGCGCCAGGTCACGCCTTCGTGGCTGCCGGGTTTGATCGCGAGCCGGCCGCCGGCGACGAGTCTGCCGCCGATCTCGACCCCGCCAGGCGCCGGCCAGAGGACGAGATCGAAGGCGCGCTCCACGTCCCGCCGCTCGCCGTCGTCGGCGGCGACCATCCACTCGCGCGCTGGATCGCCGCCGAGCCTTCCGCAAAGGCGCAACCTGAACTGGCGCTCGAGCGTCGAGACCAATGTCGGGATGACGACCGCCGCCAGGTCGCCCTTGTCCATCACGTCGCGCGGATCGAAGCCGGCATCCATCAGCTCGCGGCCGAACGTCGCCGAGTAACCGCGTTTGTTGGAAAGAAAGCGCACAACCGGCGGTCGTGCGCTGAGGATGCCGCGGACGGTCGCCGCCGAGTAGATCGATTCCCACCATCGATCGGCCGGAACGAAGGGCAGCGTCGACAACTGGACGTCCTGCACGAGCACGCCGCCGGGCCGGAGCAAACGCGCCACCAGCCGGCCGAACGATGCTGCGTCGGCGAGATCTCCGGCGTCGATCCTGATCGCACGATCGCGCGCCGCATCGTCAATCGCACCGGCGCTCATGAGTGAGGCGACTTGCAGTTCCGGGTAGGCGAGCAACCACTCGCGGACTGACGCGTCAGTGTCCGGCCCGGCGCGATCGATCGCACACAGGGTGACTTGCGACACCAGCTGCGGCCGCGCCGCGGCGATGCTCTCGACGAGTTCGCCGGCGTGATGGAGGTGGTCTTCGACGATCACGAGCGGCCGCCGCTCCACGCCGGGCGCGTCGATCCACGACATAGCCCCCTACTGTATCGCCCACCCTATAATGCAGACGCATCGGAGGCACCTGATGAAGCTGGTCCGTACGTCGCTTGTTGCGATCGCGATCGTCCTGGCGTTCACGCGGCCGTCGTTCACCGAAGGCCAGAACTATCCTTCCCATCTGATCGTATTCGGCGACAGCTTGTCGGACACCGGCAACGATTTGCTTGCGACGAGCGGGTTTGGGCTGGAGATTCCGCCACTCGGGATGTACTACCAGGGGCGCTTTACCAACGGTCCAGTCGCGTTCGAGTACCTCTGGGCGATGCTGCGTAACGCTCCGCCGTTCATCCAGCCGTCGCTCGCGCTATCGGCGCTCCCTGCCAACGGCGCCGTCAGTTTCGCGTTCGGCGGCACCGGCAGCGGCGTGCAAACACTGACACCGGGCGGATTTCTAGCGCCCGGTCTCCTCGGTCAGGTGCAGATGTTCCAGGCCGCGCTGCACGGCCACCCGGCGCCCGCGAGCGCCCTCTACGCGATCTGGACCGGACCAAATGACTATCCCGCCGAGCCGTGGCGCGAATTCCTCGACCCGGAAGTCGTCGTCGGCAACATTGCGACCGCGGTGACGTCGCTGTACCAGCTTGGTGCCCGAAGGATACTGCTCGTCAACATGCCCGAGATGTCGGCGCCACCCGACATTCTGGCGCGGCACAACAAGCTGCTGCGCAAGGCCTCTGAGCTGCTCGATGCCCGCCTCGCCGGACTGGAGATCATTCAGGGCGACCTCGTCGGCCTTCTCCCGAGCCTCGTGCCCGAGTTCGAGCCGGCGCTACCGCTTGTCGACGTCATCGTGCCGCCGGCGCCGGGCGCGCCGTATCCGAATTCCTTCTGCCTGTTCATCGATCCGACGACGTGTCCGACCGTTCCAACCTTCGCGATGGAACAGAAGTTCCTGTTCTGGGACGCCGGCCATCCGACGACGGCGGTGCACGAGCGCGCCGCCGAGCTCCTGTTCGAGCAGATGCGCAAGGCTCTGCGGAAAGACGCCAGACTTCCGCATTAGCGTCAAGGTCAGCGCCGGCGCTTCCGCGCGCCGCACCACGTCATGGGCCCGACTGCTTCGCCTCGTCGTCGCACCGGCTTGCTCTACGCTGGCCTGGTCGTGTTCGTCGCGCTGCTGCTGTTCACGGCGCGGTCGATTCAGACGGCGTGGGAGCAGCGCGTCGACGAGGCCAGAGCGGAGGCCGTGTTCGATCTCGTCGGCCAGCGCACGCCGCCGCGACCGACCGAAGCGCCAGGCGCGATGGCCTGGCTGCGCCAGGAACTGACGCGCTACGAGCCGCGTCTCGCCGGCGACGTCCGCGATCGCTATCGCCGCTTTGCCGCGGCCGGCGACCGCGTTCCCGATGAGCTGAACCGCGCGCTCCTGGCGCTGCGCGCCGGCGCGCTCGACGGCGCCTCGGCGGCGGCCGCGGCGAGCGCCGCCAAGTCCATCATCACCATTGCCGTGCCGCTCGGCGACGTGCCGCAGACGTCGTTGCGTGAGCAGCGCGTGATCGTCATCGCCGGCGATCCCCTGGCGATGACCCGGCGGCGGCTTCGCGATCCGCTCGACGTCCTTCACGCCGATGCCCGCGCCCGCGCGGTCGCGCCGATTGTCGCGAGCGCGGCGCACGCGCTTGCCAACGAACTGGCGGCGCACCCATTGCCGGGCGTACCGGGGGCGAAGCCGCCGCGGCCGGTCCGCGTCTACGCGGTGATGGAGGACGCGTCGCTGATCTCGGCGCCGGCGCCCGATGGTCAGCCGGCCGCTGACGCCGCGGTGCGCGAGCTGACGCTGCTCTCGGCGCGCTCGGGCCAGCCCGCGTTCGCGCCGCAGGAGTTTTTCTTCCGTTTCGATCCGAATTTCTCGGTGCAGTCGCAGTCGTCGTATTCAGGGTTCTATCTCGATCTCGGCGGGCGCGGCCTGGTCTCGACGGTGATGCTGCCGATCGTCTCGACGCTCGGCGACCGCGGCGTGCTGGCGCTCGACCTCGCCTTCGACATGGACTGGCGCGAGTTCGCCGCCGGCATCGACGGTCCGGTCGTCGGCGCCGCGGTGTCGGTGGCTGACGCGCGCGCGGCGACGTGGTCGGCGCTTGGCAGTGCGCTTGGTGGCGATGGTCCCGCCTCGCTCGTCGCGGCACTCGACGGCCTCGCGGCCCGCGATCTCCAGGGCGGCGTCCCCGCCGACATCGCGCCGCTGCGGCACGCGGTCGTCGAAGGCGCCGGCGCGGTCGCCGCGTTTCAGGTTTCCGATCGCATCTGGCTGTTGATGCTGTTTCCGCGCTCGGCGCCGGCGTTTCCGTGGACGGCAATCGCGCTGCTCGGCGTGCTGCTGGTGACGCTGCTTGCCGGCTTCGAATTTCACCGCCGCCGCGCCGACGACGAACGCCGCAAAGCGGAGCGCGCGCTCGCCGAGAAACAGAACCTGCTCAACACGATGCAGGTCCCGCTGGTGGTCGTCGATCCGAACGACGACTCGATCGTCTCTTCGAACCGCGCCGCCGAGAGCCTCGGCATCCGCGCCGGCGATCGCTTCGCCGATCTGGTCGCCGCCGATCCCGACGCGCGCGCGCATTATCAGCGGATGCAGACGGCGTCGGCTGAGCCTCGCCGCGCCTACGGCGTGCCGGTGGTCGTGCGCGGCGACGATGGCGCGCCGGAGCCACGCTACGCCGTCGTGCGTTCGGTCGCGGTGACCGCGCCGATCGAAGCGCTCGCCGCCGACGAGCGGCACCGGCTCGGGATTCTGTTTCTCCTCGATCGTGACGCCGATCTCTCGCTGCTGACCCGCGAGATCGAGCACGACGCGCGGCACGACGAGCGCCGCCGGCTTGCCGGTCTGCTCTCGCACGGCGTCGACACGCTGGCCCGCGTCCTCGAGCACTGCCTGAGTCAGCGCACCGACACCGCCGATGCGCGCGAGTTCACGGCCTGGCTGGCCGATTACGTCGAACGCCGTTTGGCCGTGACCGCGTGGCTGCTCGATCACTGGGACGCCGCGCCGCCCACCGCGCACGACAGCATCGTCGATCGTGATCAAATGGCGGCGACGATCGCGCGGTTCACGCGCGTCTTCGAAGTCGCGGCCCGCGACCGCGATCTGCGAGCCCGCCTGCACTGGGACAACGGGACCTTGTCGGCGCCGCTGGCCGGCGCCCCGATTGCCGCCGAGTGCGACTGGCCGGCGGCCTACGCCTGCACCGCGCCGGTGCGCGGCGGCGTCGGGTTGTTTCTCGGCGAAGCGCTGATCAATGCGGTGCGCCACGGCCGTCCCGGGTCGACGCCGCGCGTCTCGCTGGTTTGCGATCGCGTGCGCCGTGACGTGCACGTCACCGTCGAGAACGATCTCGACCCGGGTGCCGCGGTTGACGGCGGCGAGGCCTACGGCGGCATCGCGATCATGACCACGATCGCCCGGCTGTTCGGCTGGCGCGACGTCGCGATCGGCCGCGTCGATCGCCGCTTCGTGGTCAGCTGGCGGATGCCCGCCAGCGTCCGCGGGCAGGCGGGGGAGGCGGAGTAGAGCCGTGCCCGGTGCCCGGTGCCCGGTGCGCCGTGCGTGTGCGACGTGCGTGTGCGACGTGCATCTCTCTGCCGGCATTCGGGTTGAGTGATCCTGCGGGCCGATTCGTGCCCTAAAACTCGCCGCGCGAGAGAGATGCACGTCGCACGTCGCACGCGCACGAGGCACGAAGCACGAAGCACGAAGCACGCGCACAACGCACCGCGCACGGATCGGCGCTAGAATCGCCCCATGACTCGCACGTCCGCGGCCGCCTGCCTGTGGTTGGGCGCCGCTTTTGCCGTTGGTTCGTTGACCCTGACCGCGCAGGAGCGTTCGGCTGATGTGCTCGTGCGCGAGGCGGATTCCCTGATGTCGCGTCTGCAATACGAAGACGCGCTGCAGTCCTATCGCGCCGCGCAGAACGCCAGTGATGCGACGATACGCGTTCGCGCCGGCGCCGGCGTGATGCACGCGATGCTCAAGCTCGGCCAGTTTGCCGACGCCGAGCGGCAGGGCGCGGAAGTCGCGGCGCGCGATCCGCAGCAGGCCGGCGCGGTCGCCGTCCACGGCGACGCGCTGTGGTCCGCCGGGCTGTTCCCCGAGGCCGAAGCGCGCTACGACGCGGCGCTGAAACTCGACGCCGACAATCCGATCGCCCTGCACGGCCGCGGCCGGTCGCTTGCGGCGCAGTGGCGCCCGACCGAAGCGCTCGCCGACGTCGCGCGCGCCATCGCCGCCGATCCGCGTCAGCCGACCTATCACTACACGCTGGCGATGATTTACGAAGAGCAACACGACTTCAAACGCGCCGCCGACACGCTGGCAAAGTACCTGTTGCTCCTGCCGTCGCGTGACGAGAGCGATTTGACGAAGTGGGCGCAGACGCGCGAGCAATTCCTGCGCGGATTCGGCGCGCGCGTGCCCTACGAGATGGTCAACAACAAGGATGAGACCATCTCCATTCCCTACCGCGTCGACGACGGCCGTCTGCTCGTCGACGGCGTCGTCAACGGACGCACGCCGGTGTCGTTCGCGCTGGATACTGGCACCGACCAGACCATTCTCACGCCGCCAATCGCCAGCAAGGCGAGCGTCGCGCCAGCGGCGACGCTGCAGTCAGCCGGCGTCGGCGTCATCGGCTACGGTTTCCGGGGGCTGGAGATCGCGCGCATCAACGATCTGCAGATCGGCAAGCTGCACATGCGCAACGTGCCGACCGTCATCAAGAGCCCGTCACTGGTCGGGTTGCCGCGACCTGAGGGCGCGGCGTTCTCGCCGCTTGCGCTCGGCTATTCGGTCGTCGTCGATCCGCGGAAGCGAATGCTGACCCTGTCGCGGAAGTTGCCTGAAGCGAACTACAGTACGCGCCTGCCGCTTCGCATGCAGCGGCTGCCGATGGTGCGCGCGCGCATCAACGGTGACACCTCGGCGACGCTGGCGATTGACACCGCCGGCGACGGCACCGCGCTCAGCCGCCACGTCGCCCGGCTGGTCGATCCGGCGACGTCGCCTGCCGATCGGGTCCGCGCCCGCGTTTTCGGCAGCGCCGGCTGGGATCCGACGGCGTTTCTCCTGCCGTTCGTGAACATTGAACTCGCCAACGGCGTCGGCCTGAGCGATCGATCCGTTGTCGTGCTCAATCTCGACGCGCCGAGCGGTTTGCTCGGCTTCAATCTCGGCGGCATTCTGGGTCAGGACTTCCTGCAGCACTACGTCGTCTCACTCGACATGACGAAGCGCGAACTGGGATTGCAGCCGATCAGGTAACGCCCAAGGCCGCCTAGTGCCTAGTGCCCAGGGCCTAGTGCCCAGTGCCTTGGTGCGCGTGGCGTTTGCCGAGCGCCGGCACCCACCGCCGCCCAGATCGCCAGCGCGGCGATCAGCCGGCTTCGACCACTTCGGCCTCGCGACCGTCGCCGTTCGGGGACGGCGGCGCCGCGAAATCCCCGCGGTTCAACAACTGATCGGTGATGTAGTCGAGCCCGGCGTCGTCGGTACGGGCGAACAGCGCCTCGAGCGGCGAGCGCGGCTCGAACGCCGATTCGCGCGCCTGCATCGTCGGCCACGTGCCATCGGGCCGCTGGGGCGCGTAACGCACCCAGAAGCCGGCGTGCCAGCGCAGAAACTCGCGGAGCCGGGTGCGGCCGAACTCGTCATCGCGCCAGTGCATCAGGGCGAGGTCGACGTAGCGCCGATAAATCGCGAGTCGCTCGTCGATGGTGATGTCCCAATAGCCGGCCGCCGCTTCACGAAAAATCCACGGCTTGATCAGAGCGCCGCGGGCGGTCATCACCGCGGCGCAGCCCGACGTCGCCAGCGCGTGCGCGATTTCGTGGCCGAACAGCAGATCGCCATTGCCGATCACCGGCACCGGGACCGCGGCGGCGATTTCGCCGATGACGTCCCATTCTGCGGGATGGCGATACCGCGCCTCCCGCGTCCGGCCGTGCACGGTGAGCGCGGCGGCGCCGCCGTCGACAATCGCGCGCGCCAGGGCGAGATAATTGCGTGACTCGGCGTTCCAGCCGAGCCGGATCTTGACGGTGACGGGCACGGTGACCGCGGCGCGCATCGCTTCGACGATGCGCCGTACCTTGTTCGGCTGCCGCCCGAGCGCCGCGCCGAGTCCCATGCGCGTGAAGTGATCGATCGGGCAGCCGAGGTTCAGATCGACGAAGTCGGCGCCCCGCGATTCGACGAGCGCGGCCGCCCACGCCATCTCTTCCGGCTTGTTGCCGGCGAGCTGGACGCCAAAACACGTTTCTTCCGGCGCCCGCCGGATCAGCGCGAATTCGCCGCGCCGCCGCTGTTTGAGCCGGCGCGCCACCACCATCTCGCTGACCAGCACGCGCGCCCCCTGCTCGATGCAGAGCTGGCGGTAGGGCAGATTCGATCCCTTGGTCATCGGCGCCATGACGACGGCGCCTGGGAGGTGGTCGAGAAAAGGCACGCTCCATGGTACGTGAATGGGAGAATGACGTGAATGCCGGCGCTTGAATCGCTGCCGATTGACGCGTACGTCGGCGAGATCGTCGGCGCCGTGCGCGTGCGCCGCGCCGCCGTCGTGACCGCGGCGCCGGGAGCCGGCAAGACAACGCGCATACCGCCGGCCTTGACGCCGGATGGGCCCGTGCTGTTGTTGCAACCGCGCCGGCTTGCCGCGCGCGCCATTGCCCGAAGGATCGCCGACGAGCAGGGCTGGACGATTGGCCGTGAAGTCGGGTGGCACGTTCGCTTCGACCGCCGCTGCGACGACAACACCCGGCTCGTCGTCGCCACCGAAGGCATCCTGACCGCGCGCCTCCAGCAGGACCCGCTGCTGTCGTCGATTCGCACTGTCGTCATCGACGAATTCCACGAGCGCAGCATTCACGCCGATCTCGGCCTGGCGCTGGCCAGGCAGGCGTGGATGGCGCGCGACGACCTGCGAATTGTGATCATGTCGGCAACCATCGACGCGCGGCGCGTGGCCGAGTTTCTTGGCGGGTGTCCGGCGATCGACGTGCCCGGTCGCCTTCATCCCGTCGACGTGCGTTATGCCCCTGGCGTCGAGCCCGATCAGGCGATCGCCGGCGCCGTGCCGAGCGGCGGAAATGCGCTGCTGTGTTTTCTGCCCGGTGCAGGCGAGATTCGCCGCGCCGCCGAGCGGCTCACCGGTCGATTGAACCCGGACGTCGCGATCTGGCCGCTGCACGGCGGCCTCGATGCCGACGCCCAGGACGCCGCGCTCGCGCCCTCTGGCCGCCCCCGCGTCATCCTCGCGACCAATCTCGCTGAGACGACGCTGACGGTGCCGGACGTGACCGTGGTCGTCGACTCCGGGTTGCACAAGGTCGCCCGCTACGATCCGGATCGCGCGATCGACAGCCTCGATACCGAACGGATCGCGCGCGACTCCGCCGACCAGCGGGCCGGACGGGCCGGCCGCACGGCGCCGGGAACCGTGATTCGGCTGTGGGACGCTCGCGATCGTCTGCGCGCCGAACGCGAGCCGGAACTCGCGCGGGTCGATCTCGCGGCGACGACGCTTGATGTCATCGCCTGGGGCGGCGACCCGCGGACGCTGGAGTGGTTCGAGGCACCGCCGGCGGCCGCCATCGATGCGGCGCTGCAGCTGCTGCAGCGCATCGGAGCGCTCGACGCCCGCGGCACGCTGACGACGATGGGCGAGCAGTTGCGCCGCTTGCCGCTGCACCCGCGGCTCGGCCGGTTGCTGATTGCCGCGGCGGGCGCGCCGACGGCCGCCCGCGCTTGTGCGCTGCTGTCGGAGCGTCACGCGATCCCGCCTCGTCACGGCGCCACGGTCTGTGACTTGTTGTCGGCCGTCGACCGCGAGCGCGACCTGCCGCCTCACGTGCTCCGAGTCGCGCGCGAGCTCCGCGATGCTTTTGCACGCGCCTCCGGCGCCGCGGCCGCCGAACGCGTCGACGACGAGGCGTTCCGCCGCGCGGTGCTGGCGGGCTACCCGGATCGCGTGGCGCGGCGGCGTGAGCCGAAAGGGGACCGGTTTCTGCTCGCGTCCGGCGCCGGCGCCAGGCTGGCGCGGGAAAGCGGCGTTCATGACGCGGAGTTCATCGTCGCCGTGGACGTCGCCGGCGGCAGCGGGCGGCAGAACCCCGACGCGCTGATTCGACTTGCCACCGGGATCGAACGTGGCTGGCTGACCGCCACTTCGACCGAGGTGCGTCATGAACTCCACCCTGATCGCGGCGAGGTCCGGGCGACCCGCGTCGACTTGTACGATGCGATCGTCATCGCCGAGCGCAATGCGCCGGTGGATTCAGACGCGGCGGAGAAGTTGATCGAAGCCGCGGTGATCGCGAGAGGCCCGACGGATGCCGACGCGCGGCTGCTGCGACGCCTGTCGTTCGCCGGCGTGTCGCTGACCTTCGAATCGTTGGTCGCGGTCGCTGTCGTCGGCGCAAGGTCGATTGAAGACGTGCAGATCGCCGAGCACCTGCCGCCAGACGCGAAGAGAAAGCTCGAAAGGCTCGCGCCCGCCGAACTGACGCTGCCGGGCGGCCGCCGCGCGCGCGTCGACTACCGCGACGATGGCCGGCCGGTGGTTGCGACGCGGCTGCAGGACGTCTTCGGCCTCAACGACACACCGAGGCTTGGCGAGCGCGGCGTGCCGGTGACGTTCGAACTGCTCGCCCCCAACGGCCGCCCGGTGCAAGTCACTTCTGACCTGCGAAGCTTCTGGACCGGCGCGTACCAGGAGCTGATGCCAGCCCTCCGAGCGCGGTACCCGAAGCACAGGTGGTAGGGGACGGGGGTGTTTTCCACAGATCTCGCGGTTTTGGGGACAGGGGTCGGTCACGTTCCGTGGATCTTCGATCCAACGAATAAGGGACCGGGGCTGGCCGGGGACGGGGTTTCTCACGCAAAGCGCACCCGTCACCGTGCAGCCTGGTCCCTTTTTCTGGCCGATACTTTGCACAGTCATCTCGCGGAGAGATGGCATGGCACCGTTGCTCAGGCAAGGGCTCGTCCTGCTCCTTCTCTGCGTCGGTGCTCCCGCCGTCCTTGACGGCAGCGTCGTCACGCAGCGTTCCACCACTGGCATCGTCGTCGAAGGCACGGTGATCGATGCATCGGGCGCTACGCTTCCTGGCGTGACCGTCACGCTTCAGCGGTCCGGCAAGAACGTCGCGGTCACCACGACCGGCCAAAAAGGCACGTTCACGCTCCCGAATCTCCGGCCAGGCGCGTACACGCTCGTCTTGTCGCTGTCGAGCTTCAAGATGAACTATCAGTCGGTCACGCTGACTGCCGAACGACCGCGACTGGCGATGCCGCCGATCAGGCTCGAAATCGGCGCGATTACCGAGCCGTGACCGGTCCGCCAGCGGCGAGGGGG
>DASUGM010000123.1:0-10531 GCA_036274055.1 Vicinamibacterales bacterium
CCAGTCGGCGACGATGCCGGCGCGCTCGCCGCGTTTGCGGCCACTCGGATGCGCGAGGACGTGGACGCCGGCAGTCTCGAGCACACGGAGCAGGCGCTCGGTCTGGTCTTCGGCCGTGCGCAACTTCGCGTGCGGCGCCGCCAGGACCAGGTCGAAGGTCGCGAGTTCTTCGGCGCTCAGGTCGAGCCTGCCGTCGGCGTCGATGTTCGCCTCGACGCCTTTCAAGACCACGAAGTCGCCGTGCCGGGCGTTGATCGCGTCGATTTCGCGATGCTGCGCGACCACGTCCTCGGACGACATGCCGCCGGCGATCGCGAGTCCGCGCGCGTGATCGGTGATCGCCGAATGCGTGTAGCCGCGCGCGGCGCAGGCACGCGCCAGCGCCGGCAGGGCGAGCGCGCCATCGCTCCAGGTAGAGTGCATCTGGAAATCGGCGCGGTAGTCGGCGATCCTCACGCCGGTCAACGACGGGTCGGCGAGAATGCGCAGCACCTCGGCGCGACTGAAGAACCGGTCCCTCAGCCCGCGCCGGCGATCGACGTCGGCGCGCTTGCCGCTGGCATCGACGGCGCGCTCGACCGTGGTGGACGCGCCCGTGCCGAGCACCTCATCGATGACCCGCTGCGACGACGGGCCGATGCCCGCGATCTTCGGCAGCGGTCCAGCCGCGCGCAGCCGATCGAGTTGCGCCGGCAGCGAGAAGACGGTGGCGGCGGCGTGCCGGTACGCGAGCGCCTTGGGCCGGATCGTCTGAATCGCCGCGAGATCGCCGAGCAGGCCGGCAATTCGGGCGTTCAGGTCGACAGATGACGAACCACTCACACGCGAAGTCCCATCAACAGCAGTAGACGCACCACTGTAGCGGACATCCGTCGGCATCGAAATGCCGGCACCGAACCGGGCGTGGTACTGGCATTGCAGCGACCGATGCATGCCCGCCTACTGGGACACATCCGGGGCACTGCGTCCGTTTCCCAAGCTCACGCGGGACAGCCGCGCCGACGTCGTCGTGATTGGGGGGGGCATCACCGGCATCACGACCGCGTTTCTACTCAAACGCGCCGGCAAGACCGTCGTGCTGCTTGAACGCGGCAAGCTCGTCACCGGAGATACCGCCTGCACCACGGCGCATCTCACCTGCGTCACGGACACCCGCCTCAGCCAGCTGGTCAAGTCGTTTGGCGCCGACCACGCGCGCGCGGTCTGGGACGCGGGTCTTGCGGCAATCGCGCAAGTCGCCGACCTGGTTGCATCGGAACAGATCGACTGCGGGTTCGCGTGGGTGCCCGGTTATCTTCATCTCCGTGGCCCGCAGCCGCCCGCAGACGCCGACGTCCAGGATCTGCGCGCCGAGGCCGAGCAGGCGGCCGATCTCGGCTTCGACGCCGAGTTCGTCGAGCGCGCGCCGCTGGTGGACCGTCCGGCGGTCGAAATCCGCGATCAGGCGCGGTTTCACCCGCGGCAGTACCTCTCGGTGCTGATCCAGGCGATCGAAGGCGACGGCTGCGCGATTTACGAACACGCGTCGGCCGACACGGTCGAGACCGATCCGCTGGCGGTGGTCGTCGGCGATCACCGCGTCCATTGCGACGACGTCGTGGTCGCGACGCATAATCCGATTGTCGGCAAGGCGGGGTTAATCGGCGCGACGCTGCTGCAAACCAAGCTCGCGCTCTACACGAGTTACGCTGTCGCGGGAAAAACGCCGCCCGGCGCGATCCCGGACGCGCTCTACTGGGATACCGGGGATCCATACCGGTACTTGCGCATCGATCGCCGGAAGGGTTTCGACGTCGTGATCCTCGGCGGCGAAGATCACAAGACCGGTCAAGTCGAAGACACCTCGGCGCAGTTCGACGCGCTGACGGCGGCGCTCCGAGAGATCGCGCCGGACGTCGAGGTCAGCTGGAAATGGTCCGGGCAGGTCATCGAAACCAACGACGGACTGCCCTTCATCGGCGAAATGGCGGCGCATCAGTTTGCCGCGACCGGCTTCTCGGGCAACGGCATGACCTTCGGCACGCTCGCCGCGATCATGGCCCGCGACGCGCTGACCGGTGTCGAGAATCCTTGGCGTGAGCTCTTCGAACCCGGGCGCACCAAGATTCGCGGCGGCCTCTGGGACTACCTCAAGGAAAACAAGGACTATCCGTACTACATCATCCGCGACCGTTTCGCCGGCGCCGACGGCAAGTCGACGCGCGCCGTGCCCCGCGGTTCCGGCAAGATCCTCGAGCTCGATGGCAAGCGCGTCGCCGCCTATCGTCACCCAAACGGCTCGCTCTCGCTCCGCTCAGCGGTCTGCACCCACATGGGCTGCATGGTCGGGTGGAACGACGCCGAGAGCACCTGGGATTGTCCATGTCACGGCTCGCGATTCAGCAAGACCGGCGACGTGATTGCCGGCCCGGCGGAGGCGCCGCTGGCGACGCTGGATGAGTGAGTAACTCATCGACAGCACCGTGAAGGAGCGTGAAGGAGTCTGTAGGAGCGTGAAGGTGATCTGATTTTTTCGAAACCACTGCTCCTGCACGCTCCTGAATCTTCCTTGACGCTCCTTCACGGTGCTGTCGATCGCAGTCGAGATGACTCTTTGGACATTCCCCTTTTTGGCTATTGTTGGGGGGAGTATGGTGCGACATTCTCACGCCGCACGCGCGGATGTTCGCGCGCTCCCTTGCCGGCCATCGACCAGGCGCCTACCCGTCTGGCCGGTGGCTGTCGTCTAAGACTCTCGTACCCAGGTTTCCGCCGTGGCCGGGTCTTCGAACACCCCGACGCGCCACCAGCCGGCGACACAGAACGCGAATGCGCGTGCGGCGCCCAGCGTTTCGTCCGAGCCGACGACGAGGGCGCGACGCGCCATCGAGTTTTCGCTGAACATCCGCCGGGCGTAGTCGGCGAGGGACAGGATGTCACGCTGGGAGAAGCCGCTGATGTCGGCGCCGGTGGCGTCGATCAGCTCCGGCACGTGATGGCGGCCGTGTCGGTGAACGTCCGCCAGATAACTCTCGAATTCCGAAACCGTGACCACACCGGTGGCGGTCGTGCGAAGGAGCCGGTCGGTCGGATCTGGCTGCAGCTGAATCGGCATTGGGGAGAATGCCTCCGATGCACCGCACGATAGGACACCCGACGCGACTATCCAATAGCCCGAATGTGGTGAAATCGCGCTCCGCCAACTTCTTCGCCTGATGGACGTCTCAAGGCTCGGATGGCAGGGACGAGCCGCATTGCGGTCGACATCGCGCTGGCCTTGCAGCATCGCTTCCGCGACGTCGCCGCGGTGGAAGTCCTGCACGGCGGGCTCAAGACCGGGGTGTCGATCGCCGTGGACTACCGCGGCCAGCAGCGCGAGTTCCGGTGTTTCCCGCGCGGGCGATCGGTGGCGGTGCTCGTCGATGCGCTGACCCACGAGATCGTCGCCTGGATGGCGACGGTCGTCAAAGAGCGCGACGAGCCTTTCGCCTGATCTCCCGAGGCCGTGCGGTTGCCTACTCTGGGTCGCCCGGCGCGACTGCGTCGCCACTTCCCTGCCCAATGTGGACGGCGTCAGGCGTCTGGTGCCGGGCACCGGTGTTGCAGATCACACCGCCCGGGAGAGTGTCATGGCCACGTGCTCCGTCTGCGGCAACGATTACGACAAGACCTTTCAAATCACCGCCGGACACCAAACGTATACGTTCGACAGCTTCGAGTGCGCGATCCACGCGCTCGCGCCGGTGTGTCAACACTGCGGCTGCCGCGTTATCGGCCACGGCGTCGAAGCCAGCGGCACGATTTTCTGCTGCGCGCACTGCGCCGACAAGAAAGGCGTCAAGGGCCTCGAGGATCGGGTGTAGCCATGCGCGATTCGACGCGGTGGTTCGGGATCGCCGCCGTCGCGGCGCTGGGGGCGACGCTGGCGCGACGGTCGCGCGCCGGCAGCTTTCGTGATCAGGTCGTCCTGATCACCGGCGGCGCCCGCGGACTCGGGCTGGCCATGGCCCGGGAACTGGCGCCCGAACATCCACGGCTCGTGCTGATGTCCCGGACCATTGCTGAGCTCGACCGTGCTGCCGCCGATTTGACCGCGCGCGGCGCTTCGGTGCGCGTCATCGTCGCCGATGTGCGCGACCGGCGACGAATGAGCGACGCGATTGAATCCATCGTGCGCCGCCACGGCCGGCTCGACGTGCTCATCAACAACGCCGGCGTCATCCAGGCGATGCCGTTCGAACACGCGCAAGTCGAGGACTTCGAAGACTCGCTCGCGACCCATTTCTGGGGACCACTGTTCGCCATCCGCGCCGCGCTGCCAATCATGCGGCGCCAGGGCGGCGGCCGGATCGTCAACATCGCGTCGATTGGCGGCCGCATCGGCGTGCCGCATCTCTCGCCCTACTGTGCCGGCAAGTTCGCGCTGGTCGGACTGTCCGAGGCGCTCCATGCCGAGGTCGCGAAGGACAACATCGCCGTGACGACCGTCACGCCCGGCCTGATGCGCACGGGATCGCATCGCAACGTTGTCGTGCGCGGCCAGCGTCGACGCGAAGCCCGATGGTTCGGCCTGGCCAGCGCGACCCCGATCTCGTCGATGTCGGCGTCGCGGGCGGCACGTCAGATCGTCGCCGCGATTCGGGCGAATCGCGCGCGTGTCACGCCGGGCATCCAGGCTCGAGCTGGCGAGTTGGCCGACGCGCTGGCCCCGGAACTGGTCGCCGCGGCGATGACGATGGTGGCCAACGCGGTACTGCCCGGACCGACAGAGGTGGACGGCGATCGCGGCCAGAAATCACGCGCCATCGATCTTGGCTGGGTGGAATCTCTGCTGCCGTCGGGGGCCGAACGTCGGTTCAACCAGCCGGCGGCCGCGGGCGGCATGATGCCGTACTAAGGGTAGGGACATTCCTATTCAGCGTGGGCGAGATTGCGCGCGTCATGCCTTCCCGCCCCATCGCCGTGGTACCACGATTGCAGAGTTCCGACGCGGCGCCGCCACATGTACAACCCGACGTTCACACAGCCGAATCACTGGGCCGCCATCCTCGCCGGTGGCGACGGCACTCGATTGCAGCGGTTCACCGAGGCGCTCTTCGGCGACAACCGCCCGAAGCAATTCTGCCGGCTGCTGGGCCAGCACACCCTGCTCGCGTCGACGCGGATGCGGCTGGCGGGAACTGCTGCGCCGCAGCGAACGCTCGCCATCGTCACCCGCCATCATGAGCCGTTCTACCGTGACGAGCTCGCGGCCATGCCGGCGACGCTGTTGATCGAGCAGCCGGGCAACCGTGGCACTGCGGTGGCGATCATCTACGCGCTGTCACGGATCGCCCGGAGCGATCCGCGTGCGGTGATCGGTCTGTTTCCGTCGGATCACCACTACGAAAACGAGAGTGCGTTCCAGCGGGCGACCGCCGCCGCCTACGCCCTCGCCTCATGTGAGCCGTCCCGCCTTGTGATTCTCGGCGCGAAGGCCGACCGGCCGGAGACGGAGTACGGCTGGATCGCCCGCGGTCCGTCACTGGGAATGACCCACGTGACGCGCGGTCACTCCGTGCACGGCGTCCAGCGTTTTCATGAGAAGCCGGATCTGGCCGCCGCGACCGAACTGCTCCGCGCCGACGCCCTCTGGAACACGTTCGTGATGGTCGGTCACATCTCGGCCTTCGTCGATTTGCTCGCGCGCTCGGCACCGGTGATGCGCAGCGCGTTCGAGTGGCTGCGCCGCGCGCCCGACCACGAGGCGGAACGTCGGGAAGCCGAGGCACTCTACACGACGCTGCCCTCGATCGACTTCTCGAAGGACGTGCTCAGCCCGAACCCGGGTCGGTTGTCGGTATTGACGATGGTCGGCGCGGGCTGGACCGATCTCGGGCACGCGTCGCGAATCCAGGCGATCCTCGGAAGCCGGGGGGATCGCCAGGTAGGTCTCGCGGCGAGCTGAGTCGTGGCGCTACGGCGGCGGTTTCCCATTGGCGCGGAGATCCAGGCGCAGGGCGGCACGCACTTTCGGGTCTGGGCCCCGGCGGCGCAGACCTTGTCAGTCGCCATCGAAGGCGTGACCGCCGGCGCGCCCGCGCTGACATCGCTCTGTCGTGAGCCCGACGGCTACTTCTCCGGATTCGTCGCCAGCGCCGGCGCGGGCACGCGGTACTGGTTCAGGTTCGACGACGATCGCCTGCGCGCGGATCCGGCCTCACGCTTTCAACCCGGCGGTCCGCATGCCTCTTCACAAGTGATCGATCCGCACACGTTCGCCTGGACTGACGCCGACTGGCCCGGCCTGCCGGACGAGATTCCGATCGTCTACGAGCTGCACGTCGGCACCTTCACCGGCGCGGGGACCTGGACAGCGGCACGCGAGCAGCTGACCTCGCTCAAGGACATCGGCGTCACGCTCATCGAGGTGCTGCCGGTGTCGACCTTCCCCGGCCGTTTTGGCTGGGGCTACGACGGCGTGCTGCCGTTTGCGCCGGTCGCCGCGTACGGGCCGCCCGACGATTTTCGCGCCTTCGTCGATCGTGCTCACGCACTCGAGATCGGTGTCGTCCTGGACGTGGTCTACAACCACTTCGGGCCGGACGGCTGTTACCTCGCCGAGTTCTCGCCGCACTACTTTTCTGAGGTGGAGACCGAGTGGGGCCAGGCGATCAACTACGACGGCGAGCACAACCGGCCGGTCCGGGAGTTTGCGACCGCGAATGCCGCCTACTGGATCGACGAGTTTCATCTCGACGGCCTGCGGCTCGACGCCACACAGTCGCTGCACGACAAGACGACGCCCCACATCATCGCCGAGCTGACGCAGGCCGCGCGTGACGCCGCCGGTCCTCGCCGGATCTGGATCGTCGGCGAAAACGAGCCGCAGAAATCGGAGATGCTCTGCCGTGACGGCGACGCGGGCTACGGCCTCGACGCGCTCTGGAACGACGACTTTCATCACTCCGCGATGGTCGCGCTCACCGGCCGGCGCGAGGCCTACTACAGCGATTACCTCGGGTCGGCATCGGAGTTCATCGCCGCGGCGAAACACGGCTTTCTCTATCAGGGCCAGTGGTACCCGTGGCAAAAGGCGCCGCGCGGCACTCCGGCGCGCGGGGCGGCGCCGGCGTCGTTCGTCTGCTTTCTGCAGAATCACGATCAGGTCGCCAACTCGCGCGCCGGCCGGCGTCTGCATGAGCTGACCAGCCCGTCACGCTATCGCGCGGCCACCGCGCTGCTCCTGCTCGGGCCGTGGACGCCGATGCTGTTCCAGGGCCAGGAATTCGGCGCGTCCACGCCGTTCCTTTACTTCGCCGATCACCGGCCGGAACTGGCGGCGCTCGTGAAAGAGGGACGCCGCGAGTTTCTGCGCCAGTTCCCCAGCCTGCTGGCGTGGCCGGCCGGTCACGATCTGCCCGACCCGGCGGCTGACGACAGCTTCCGGCGATCGCAGCTGCGCGAGGAGGAGCGCGCCGGAAACGACGCGCACCGATGCCTGCACGCCGATCTCATCGCCCTGCGACGTGAAACGCCGGTGCTGCGTCAGGCCGGCCCGTTCGGTTACGACGGCGCCGTCCTTGGCCCGCAGACGTTTGTCATCCGCTACTTCGGCGCGCCGGCATCCGAAACGTCCGCCGACCCCGGCGATCGACTGCTGATCATCAACTTCGGGATCGACTTCATCGGCCGGCCGCTTCCAGAGCCGCTGCTGGCGCCGCCGACGCCATCGCACGAGTGGCGGGCCGCGTGGTCGAGCGAGCACCCGAAGTACGGCGGCGGCGGCGCGCCCCCGTTTCGCGCCACCGGCGCGTGGCGGATCGCGGCGGAGTCGGCGCTCCTGCTCGAACCGAGACTGCGCCCATGACGACGATGGCACCTGCAGACGACGTCAACGTGCTTCACTTCGACGACGCGGCGCCCGGCGCCGGGCTCGAGTGGATCGTCACCAACGGTCTCGGCGGCTACGCCTCCGGGCCGGTCCGAGGCGGACTGACGCGGCGCTTTCACGGCCTGCTGATCGCGTCGCTGGCCGCGCCGGCCGGACGCATGCTGGTGCTGCCGGTCCTGCGTGTGGCGCTGGTGTCGGGCGATCGTGTCCGCATCATCGACGACGAGGACGTCGACAACCCGTCGGCATTGCGGGCCCGGCTGGTGGAATTCAGGCTCGAACTCGGTCTGCCGGTCTGGATCTACGACATCGACGGCGTGCGGCTGACCAAACGCGTGGTCATGCCGTACGGCCAGAACACCACCCACGCACTGTTCTCGATCGAGGGCGGCGCCGGCTGGCTGCGGCTGCAACCGCTGATCGGCGTGCGTCCCCACGAGAATCCGGTCGACACGATCGCGCAACCGCCGCACCGGCTCGACGCCCACGACGGCTGGGCGGAACTGGAGCCGGCGCCATCGCACCCGATCGCGCGCTGGAAGACCCGCGGGCGCACGATCTGCCAGCAGTTTTCCGAGGCGCGGACCAGCGCCGTCAGTTACAGCATCGAGCAGGAACGCGGCTACGACCATCAAGGTGAGTTATGGACGCCGGGCTGGATTGACGTCGAGATCGCACCTGAAGCCGAGGTCGCGTTCACGATCTCGACGGAGTCGCGCGAAGCGATCGACGCCGACGTGCCTGGCGAGGCCCTGGCGCGCGAGCGCGCGCGGCGCGAGCACCTGCTCGCCACCGCGGGGCGCCCGAGCGATCCGATCGTCGCCGAGTTGACGCTTGCCGCCGATCAGTTCGTCGTCCTTCCCGTCGGCCGGCCAATTGAAATCGCGCGGGCGCGCGCTGCCGGCGACGAGCCGCGGACGGTGATTGCCGGGTACCACTGGTTCACCGACTGGGGCCGCGACACGATGATCAGCCTCGAGGGCCTGACCCTCGCGACCGGACGAGCGACCGAAGCGGGATGCATTCTGCGGACGTTCGGCCATCACGTGCGCGACGGCTTGATCCCGAACATGTTTCCGGAAGGTGAACGGCTCGGGCTGTACCACACCGCCGACGCGACGCTGTGGTTCTTTCATGCGATTCATCGCTACGTCGAGCGGACCGGCGATCGCGGGACCTTGCACGGTCTGCTGCCGGTGCTGATCGACATCGTCGACCATCATCTGGCGGGCACGCGCTTCGGCATCGGGGTCGACGCCGCGGACGGTTTGCTGCGTCAGGGCGCCGACGGCTACCAGTTGACGTGGATGGACGCGAAGATGGGCGACTGGGTGGTGACACCGCGGCGCGGCAAGGCCGTCGAGATCAATGCGCTCTGGCACAACGCGCTGCGGCTGATCGCGGCGTGGACCGCTGAGGCTGGCGACGCCGGGCGCGCCGCTAAGTACGGCGCCGCCGCCGAGCGCGCTCAGGCGTCGTTCAACTCCCGCTTCTGGAATCCGGCGGCCGGCTGTCTGTTCGACGTCGTCGACGGCGAGAACGGCGACGATCCGGCGTGCCGGCCCAATCAGGTGTTCGCGATCTCGCTCGAGCACCCGGTGCTCGCGCCGAATCGCTGGCAGCCGGTGCTCGACGTCGTCGTCGAGAAACTGCTGACGCCGTATGGACTGCGGACGCTCTCGCCCGATCATCCCGATTTCAAGCCGACGTACCACGGCGATCTGCGCACCCGCGACGCCGCGTATCACCAGGGAACGGTGTGGCCGTGGCTGATTGGATCGTTCATCGACGCGTGGCTGCGCGCGCATCCTGGCGATCGGGCTCGGGCGCGGCAATGGCTGGCGGCGCTGCCGGAGGATCTGCGCCGATCGGGGCTCGGCACGATCAGCGAGATCTACGATGCGGTTCCGCCGCAGCGGCCGGCCGGTTGCATCTCGCAGGCATGGAGCGTGGCCGAGGTGCTGCGCGCGTGGATCGCAACGTCACCGGGTGGACCTGGTCAGGACGCAGGCGCCGTACGGTGAGCACGCGCCTGCCCACCCCATTTGGCAGCGGACATCGAGATTCGAACAGTTTTCGAGGATCACATCTTGCAGCCGTCGATTCGACGTGCGCAACACATTCGGGCGCACTTTCTATCGGCGTAGCAAGGAGATCAACATGCGCAATCGGCAATGGGAAGATCGCAGACGCTTCGAATCAGGTCGTAGTCAACCGTCGTACCAGGGCTACGGCTCAGGTGGCGAGATGGATCGTGGCGACGAATCCCAGCGGTGGGGTCAGGACTGGAATCAGGGCGATTACGGCCGCGAGCCTCGCGGCGGGTATTCGTCAGATCGCGAGTGGAGCGGCGGGAGCAGCGACGGGCAGCGCTCGCCCGGCGACTGGGGCGGCGGTGGTTATGGCAGCCAGTATTCCCGCCAGTCGGCGTTCGGCAGCTACGGCGGCGATTCCGGCACCTGGTCGAGCGGCGGCCCGGGCGGCGCCTACGACGGCGGCCGGAACTTCAGCTCCGGCAGCTCGAGCTACGGCCCGTCGCGCGGGCAGTCGAGCGGTTATTCGACCGGCGACATGCGAGGAGGTCGCAGCTGGATGGCGCATGGCCGTGAGAGCGGCCGTCACGCCGGCAAGGGTCCGAAGGGCTACAGGCGCTCGGACGATCGCATCAAGGAAGAAATC
>DASUGM010000124.1:0-7735 GCA_036274055.1 Vicinamibacterales bacterium
TGACGCGACCGCCCGCGGCCGGAGAGAACGTCGAAGAAGCCACGCTCCGCAACGTGGAAGCGTGCTTCCGCGACGGCGAATCATTGCGCAACGCCTTCGTGCGGCCGAACGAAGTGTGGATGACGACGGCGAACCGCGCCGACGTGTTCTTCAAGGCGCCGCTCGATGCCGCCGGCAGGATCTTCACTGTGCTGGCGCAGGAAGAAATCCTGCACACCGACAATTTCCAGGCGCGCCAGCAGCGGCGCACGCTCGGACGGCCTGGCTTTGGTGCCGCAAATCCGTCACCGGTCGACGTCGTCGTCGCGTATGTGCATGTGCGCGGCGCGGCGGTCGAGGGCGGCGACTTCGACGTGATGTCGCTGCGCGACAAACTGCCGCCGGTTCCGCCGTATCTGCAGCCGATCGCCGATTCAGAAACGCGGATGTCTGCAACCGAGGCGCTGGCGCGGAAGCTGCCGGCCGGCAGCCACCGGACGCGAGTAGTCAGCTATACGGGCTATGGATCGGCCGGATTTCCGCTGATCGAGGTGCCCGACGCGTTCGTCAACGCGCACCCAGAGCTCCGCAACTTGCGCTGGGCCGATCACGACGGCACCTGGGTTCTGCTCGCGCCGAACGCGCGGACGATGGCGATCAACAACCAGTTCGATTTGGCGGCGACGCCGAATCCGCCGCCGCCGCAGAAGTTTTCGGCGAATCATCCGAACCGCTTTCGCATGCTCGTGAACACCGCGGAGGAATGGGTGCTCTACAACCCGACCCCGACGCTGTGGGGGCACACGGACCTCGTGCGGTTTCCGCAGAAGGGCCAGATGCTGGCGCAGTTCCGCTCGTATCCCCTCAGCCGGCGCGACGGCCAGGCCAGATTCTGGCGCGACAAGGAATTCCGCATCGTCGCGCAAGGCGCCGACCATCCGTTTCACATTCACATCAACCCGATGTGGGTGACGCGCATCGAAGTGCCCGACGAGCAGGGCAACCTGCACAACCTGCTCGACGAGCCGCGGTGGATGGACACGGTGTCGATTCCCCGCAACGGCGGGCGGGTCGTGTTTCGATCACGGTTTGCCGACTACACCGGGCGCTGGATCCACCACTGCCACCTGCTCATGCACGAGGACATGGGGATGATGCAGGAAGTCGAGTGCGTGGCAACCGCGGCGGCCTCGAACGCCACGCCGAAAGCGGCCGTGGCCAATCACGCGATGACCGAGGCCGAAGTCAACGCGATCTATCCGCGTCCGTCGCTGGAACTCGGGTATCGGCAGAGCCTGTCGTTCGACGATCCGAATCCAGGCACCGGCCAGTCATATCCGGGATTCGAGCTGGAAGTGCCGGTACTCAAAGACTGAGGAATTTGCCAAGAGCAGATCCACAGGGAGAAGCACGCTCTTCCTCTTGCTCTTCTCGGTCTTCTCCCTGTCAATCCGCTCCGGGCAAGCGCACTTCACTCAGCTCAGCTAGTACCTCAGCACTGCCGTGAACATTGCTGCTCTGCCAGCCGCCAGCACGCCCCGCGAACTGGCGCTCGAGTAGTAGCGCTCGTTGAGGAGATTCGACGCCTCGACTCGAAGCTCCACCCATCGGCCGGTGCGCCAGGTCGCGTTGGCACTGACGTCGACATAGCCGGGCGTCGCCACTTCGGTGGGCCCCGGCTGGTCATCGCGCGCGAACGCGGCGACGCGCGCGGACACGAAGACGCTATTGCCGATCGCTTGGCGTAGCTGCAGGATCGCTTTCGGCGCCGCGATGTCGTCGAGGGCGGCGTCGTCGTCTTTGGCGCGGCCGCGGCCGGTCTGCGCCGATGCTTCGATCGAGAAACCGCGAGATGCGTCGAGCCGCCCTTCCACTTCGACGCCGCGAATCTGGGCAAGGCCGCGATTGCGAAAGAGAAAAGTTTCCGGTCCGGCCTGATAGCGTTCGATCAGATCGGAGATGTCGTAATGGTAGTACGACGCGCCGATCCGCCAGCGGTCCACGTCATAGCGGGCCCCCGCATCGATCTGCAGGCTCCGTTCCGGCAACAGGTCCGGATTGCCGATGATGAAACCGCGGCCGACCGGGCCGCGAAAGAAGCGATCGGACAGCGTCGGATCGCGGAATCCGCGCGAGACTTGCGCCGTCATCGTCAGCGACGACCATGCCCGTACGGCGATCGCGGCGGATCCTGACGCCGCCGAATGCGACACCGTGCGATCGCCGAAGAACCCGCCTTCGTTGACGCTGCGGACGTAATCTGCGCGCGCACCGGCCGTGGCGGTGACGCGGCCGCCGATCGGCACGTCGACCTGAGCGAACGCCCCAACGTCACGCTTGTGTGCCGAGTCGATCGAGGCGTTGTCGGTCGTCGAGACCACGGCACCGGCGGCATCGAAGGCGATGCCGATGTCGTGCGCGTGAAGGTCGTGCCGGGCGACGAGATCGACGCCGGTCGAGAGTCGCACGAGGTGGACCGCCGGCCGGAACACCGCACGGATCTCGGTGTCGGTGCCGGCGATGTCCGATCGATCGATCCGGCGCGGCCGCCCCGGCGCCGGCAGACGATCCTGATCGAGACGCTGTTCATAATTTCCGTAGAGCCCGCGGACGTTGACGTGACCCAGGCCCGGCACGGCGGCGCGATCGAAAGAAACCGAGGTGCGCTTCGATCGCTCAAACGGCATCGTCACCAGCAGCGTCGCCGAATCGGATCGCGGCAGGCCGGTGTCGCGCGCGAAGTCGCCCTGCCACCCGATCGTCCACCAGCCACCGGCGGTGACGCCGGCGCGGACGAGCGCGCCGCTGTCGCGCCAGGCGGAATTGGCGACGACGCCATCCGGACTCGAGTAGTCGTCGGCGGTCCGGCCGTGCGCGGCGACGAGTATGCCGGCGCGGGCACCGAGACCGGTCGCGGCCTCGCCGTCGACGCGTTGTGAGGGGACGCCGGCGCCGAAGGTGCCGGTCAATCGGGCGTGGAACGGCGCGCCGAGTGACGGCTGCGGCGTCAACGACGAAATCACGCCCCCGAACGCATCGGATCCAAATGCGACCGACGCTGGACCGCGGGCGACGTCGATGCGATCGAGACTCTCGGGGGCGAGGAACGTCACGCTCGGCCCGGCGCGGCGCTCGGAAAACAGCCGGCTGCCGTCGAGCAGGAACAACGTCCGTCCGCGCGCCAGCCCGCGGATGGCCGGCACGGCGCTCTGGCCCTCCGCGACGGCGCCGACGCCGGCGACATTTTCGAGCGCCTGCACGAGGTTCGCGGGCGCGCGCCGGCCGATGTCGAGCGACGACACCAGCGTCGTCGCCGTTGCGAGCGGCGCGTCGACGCTGGGAGCCGCGCCGGAGATGACGAGCGTTTCGGCGAGGACGGGATCGACTGAGATAGCCAGCGGCGCCGTCGGGTCACGAGCCAGAATGCGCACCGGTTTTGCGAGACCGCCGCCGGGCAGGATGACGAGCACATCGAACGGCAGCGGCGGATCAGGTGTCCACGTAAACCTGCCATCGGCGTCGGTCGTGACCGTGCCTGCGAGTCCGGCGATGGCGATCGTCGCGCCGGCGATCGGACGACCGGTGAGACGATCGATCGCGCGGCCCTCGAAGGCGTGAGCGGAGATGGGAAGGAGGCAGACAAAAGCGCAGGAGAGAGTTGCGATAGTCAGTCGACGGACGATTGGCCTCACGTCTACTTGCTCTTGTCGAACGAGGACGCCCAGTTCCGGACCACTATCGGGAGCCTCGGCGTGTCACCATCCGGCGGTGCGAGGATGACGATGAAGCGGCCGTCCGGCAGCACGTCGTAGCTCGGCACACCCGGACCGGGGGTGATGCCCTGCTTCGTGCCGCGGATGAGCGTGGGCGCAGGCTCGCCAACCCGCGCGCCGTTCGCGAATTGCTGCGACCAAATCTGATCGCCGCGCTGGAAGAACAGCTCGTCTCCCCTGGCGGACCACACCACGCCTGAGCCGGGACCGATCAGGTTCGGAATTTCGAGGATCGGAAAGCGCGCGAAAGCGACGTGATTGACGCCATTCTCAATCGACACCCATGCAACCTTGCCATCCGACGACACGCGGGCACCGTATTCTGTTCGATCGCGTCCGTACTCCTTTTTCCTTTCACCCGGTTTGTCCAGCGTCATCGACCAGATTTCGGTGGCGTTCCTCTTGCCGGCCGCAACGCTCATCAGCAGCCTGTTTCCGACAAACGAAATCGGCAATGCCTCAACCGGCGGGTCCAGTGACCTTTCGCGACCGACCGGCCGCGCCGCTCCGTCGATGTCAAGGATGCGGAGCCATTCGCCGCCTCCTTCGCGGAGCGAAAAGACGACGCTGTTCCCATCTGGCGTCCACACCGCGAATCGGCTGTCCTGATTCGCGGTGATCGCGGTCAGCGAGTTGCAGTCGAGGCCGCACACGGCGAGATCGTAGTCGCCGAAGTCGTTTGCGATTGTCGTGACGAGCCGCTGGTGGACCGGGTCGAATCGGATCGCCGAATAGCCCCTCGGCGGCGCGCCGAGTGTCCGAGTGGTGCCAGATCGCTCGACGATGGCGAGATGGTTAGCTGGATCATGGCGCGGCAGGTAGACCAGCGTGCCGTCGGCGGCAACCTTGATCGGCGCAACGCCCGTGTTCTCTCCGCCGGACGGCCGTTGGGGCAGCGGCACCCTGGCCCCAACTGTCAGCGTGCTGGTGTCAAGAGGCGCGGCGAATACGTCGCCGCGGCTGGTCGTGAAGATCACATGGCCGTTGGCAAATTGCGGGCTCCGTGCATCTCTGATCAGCTGCGTCACGGCTGGTGAACCTAATCGCGCCCCGCCGACGTCCGTCCCTCCGTCGGGCAACTGGATGGTGAACAAAACGATCGAGGTATTCGGCACCAGGACGGGAACCCGATGATCGGTATCCTTCCCCGGAGCGGTGATCGTCTCCGTTGCACAGTCATCGACCGAGATCCGTTTCAGACCATCGCCCTTTGTGCCGATGAGCAGAGTGGCGCGATCGATCCAGGCGCCACCACGGATCTCGAGCTTGGAACAGATCTGATTCGGCGGACCGCCGTCGAGCCCAACCCGCATCAGATTCAGATCCTGCTGAAACGCAATCTGGCTACCGTCCGGTGAAAAGAACGGCTGCGATGCGCCAGCCGTTTCGCGGAGCGCGCTCCAGACGCCGCTTTGTAAATCGAGAACGAAGAGCTGATTGACTCCATCTTTGCGAAAGACCGTCGCGACGAAGCGGCCATCGGACGACACTGCCAGGGCTTTGCTCGAAGCGGTCGCTCCCTGGGGCAGCGTCAGCGGGAACGTCGTCAGCGACGCGCCGGATGATGCTCGCCCGGTTGCCGGCGCGCCTGAGCGCGTGCCGAGCCAGTATCCGAAGGCGCCAAGACCAATTGCGACCGCGGCCCAAACGGCCAGCGCAGGCAATCGTCCGACCAGACCGGTCGCCGGCCCGGCGACCTGCGCCGACGACGTGTCGGTAGATTCGTCGGCGAGCACGAGCGAGAGATCGCGCGCCGATTGAAAACGAGCGCCAGGAGATTTCTCGACACAGCGCTGGGCGATGCGCATGGCCCGGTTGAAAAGCGGCGAGCTTTCGCCGCTCCACGCCGGCAGGTCGTCCGACAAGATCGCAGTGAGCGTCTGCGGGACCGTTTCGCGCTTGAACGCGCGCCGCCGGGTCAGCATCTCGTAGAGCAGCGCCCCGAACGCGAAGATGTCGGCGCGATGATCGACGCGGTCACCGCGCACCTGCTCCGGCGCCATGTACCCGACCGTGCCGATCACCGAGCCGGGCAGCGTGGCCGTCGCCATGGTGTTGGTCTCGCCGTTCGCGAGCGGCGAGTCCTCGAGGACGCGCGCGATGCCGAAGTCGAGAATCTTGACGCGATCGTCGGCGGTGACGAACACGTTCTCTGGCTTCAGATCCCGATGAACGATGCCCTTGTCGTGCGCCTCCGCCAGGCCAGCTGCGATCTGCGCCGCGTATTGCACCGCCTTGCGCGCCGTGAGCGCGCCGGCCGACAGCGTGTCGCGCAGGGTTCGCCCGTCAAGCAGCTCGGTGACGACGTAAGCGATGCCGTCGTGGGTGCCGACGTCGAAGATACCGACGATGTGCGGGTGGTTGAACGCGGCGGTCGCCAGCGCTTCCTGCTGAAAACGGCGCAGGCGCGAAGCATCGGCAGCGAATTCCGGTGGCAGCACTTTGATGGCGACGTCGCGTTGCAGGCTGGCGTCGCGGGCAAGGTAGACCTCGCCCATCCCTCCTGCGCCCAATGGCGAGCGGATTTCGTAGCGGCCGAGACGAGTGCCGGGAGTCAGCGCCATGGGAGGGGCGCGAGGAGTATATGAGCAGTCAGCGCATCTCGTAGAGCAGGATCGCCGTCGCGACAGCGACGTTCAGCGAGTCGACTGCCGGCTCGACTGGGATCCGCACCCGTTCATTCGCCCGCGCCAGCGCGGCGGCCGACAGCCCCGCGCCCTCCGAACCGACGAGCAGCGCGATCGCCGCCGATTGCCGAACTGCCTCGGCGGCGTCGTCAACCGCCCGGGCGTCCGGATCTGGCGTCGCGGCAACCAGCGTGAAACCCCGCGCTCGCAGATCGTCCAGCGCGTCGGGCCACGGTTCCAGGTCGGCGAACGGCAGCGACAGCGTTGCCGCCATCGACGTCCGAATCGCCTTGCGATACAGCGGATCGGCGCAGCCCGGCGCCAACAGCACCGCTGAGACGCCAAACGCCAGCGCCGATCTGAAGATGCTGCCGACGTTGTCGGGGTCGCGGACGTCGTCGAGCACGATTACCGTGCGACGGTGCGACGTGCGATCGTCACCCAGATCGAGCTGCTGCCAGGGCACTGCTGCGGGGCGTTCGGCATAGCCGAGACAGCCCTGATGAAACTGGAAGCCGCCAGCGGCCGTGAGTTCCTCGGCGCTGAGGACCTCGACGGTGGGCCGCCGTTCTGGCGGTGTCGTCTCGATCGCCTCGCGCAACGCCGTCAGGGCCGTTGGCGTCACGAGCAGACGGGTGACGCGCCAGCCGGGATGCGCAAGCGCCCGCGAAACGACGAGTCGGCCTTCGAGTGTGATCAAAGCACGATCCTGACGCATGATTAGAGCATCATGGTTGAACACAACGACGCGCCGCTGGTGTCGGTCTTCATCGCTCGCGAGCCTGGCCTCGTGCCGCTGATCCGTCTTGCCCTGGAGCAGGAGAACATCGAGTTCTCGATTCGCGGCGTCGGCGCGCTGTCGTCCGTGATGATGAGTTCGCCCGACCGGCCGGTTCTCGGCGTCGACAGCGCATCGGAGATCTTCGTCCGCGAAGAAGACGCCGAACGGGCGCGCATCCTGCTCGAAGGCCTCGCGGCGGCGCCGCCCGAGCCGAATGACGACGGCATGGCCGAGACGATGCCGGAAGCGCCCGCCGCGGCGCCGGCGGCGACACCGATCGTCGTTTATGACGACGACAGCAATCTGATCATCGGGCGGATCAGCGAAGCGCAACTCGACTTTCTCGACGATCATCTCGACGAAGAGTCGGCCAGCGACCGCGATTACTACCTCACCGCCGACACCATCGACATGCTCGAAGCCAACGGCGGCGACGCCGGACTGATCGGCCTGCTGCGCGGCGCGCTGCGGGACCGGGCCGACATGACGATCAGCTGGAAGGTGGAATGAGTGAAAAGCGTCTGTCGTAAGAGCTTCTAACCTTGGAGTGCGTGGAGAAGAGCGGTTCTTTCTCT
>DASUGM010000125.1:0-34714 GCA_036274055.1 Vicinamibacterales bacterium
TGGCGGCAGCGAATCGAAAACGGCTCTGATGTCCACGCCCGGCGGTACCCGTCTGAACAAGCTGCTGTCGCAGGCGGGCATCGCCTCGCGGCGCGCCGCGGACGATCTGATTTCGCAGGGCCGCGTCGAGGTCAACGGCCACATCATCACGGAGCTCGGCACGCGCGTCGATCCGGGCCGCGACGACGTCCGCGTCGACGGCCGGCGCATCAAGGGCACGCCGGAGCGCCGCTACCTCCTCCTCAACAAGCCGCGCGGCGTCGTCAGCACGCGCTCGGATCCGCAGCAGCGGACGACGGTGATCGATTTATTGGCGCGCGCCGGCGTCCGCGGTTACTTCTATCCGGTCGGTCGTCTCGACTTTGATTCCGAGGGGCTGATCATCATCACCAACGACGGCGACTTCGCGGAACGGGTGACCCACCCGCGCTACCAGCTCGAGCGGACATACGAGGCGATCGTCGAGGGCGTGCCGGACGAGCGCGATCTCGATCGCCTGCGTCGCGGCATCGAGATCGACGGCCGCCGCACCGCCCCGGCGACCGTGCGCCTGCAGCGGACGCAGGACGCGCGGGGCGGCGCGCAGTCGACGATCACGATCACGATTCACGAGGGCCGCAACCGGCAGGTGCGCTACATGTGCGACGCGATCGCGCATCCGGTCGTACGCCTGCGGCGCACGCATATCGGACCGCTGGAGGACCGCCGCCTCAAGCCAGGTGCGTTTCGCGATCTGACGCCCGCGGAAATCAAGTCGCTCACGCGCGCGAACGAGAAGACGTCCAGCGATTCATCCCGATCCCGACGAGCGCCGCGCCGGCCGCGAGCAGCAGGCCAGCGGTAAGTCCCGACGCGTTCGAGATCACCTGGGACCACAGACCGGGCCGCGCCGTATCGATGGCGTGGCTCTCGCCGACCGCCGGGCTGCCCGTCAGAACCGCCAACAGGACGATGGCGCCAATCAGCGCAAGTGCCGCTCCGATGCTCACAAGTGCGCGATTCATACTCAGACCACTCCTCAGTTCGATAGAGGAGCAAGAATCAGGCCCTGGGCCCTAGGCCGTAGGCCGAAGGCCCCAGGCCCCAGGCCCCAGGCTCAAGACGCAAGACTCAAGACTCAAGACTCAAGACTCAAGACGCAGGGCTACCGCCCAACCGCATCCCACACCCGCTTCCACCAGCGGACCAGGGCCAGCGCCTCGGCGAGGCGCACATCGCTGTTCGCCTCGGCGTGCGAGACGAAGGACGTGACGATGGCGTCGACGCGCGTGCCGCGCGCGCGGAGATCGTCGGCGAGGGCGGTCAACTGCGTGGCCGGGATCACGTTGTCATCACGTCCATGCACGAGGAATACGGGGGCGGACGGCGGCGGCGAACGCGACGGCGAGAGCGCCGGGTCGCTGCCGATCGCCTCGATGTGCGGGACCAGACGTGGCCCGAGGGCGCCGACTTCGCGCCTGACGGCCATGCCGACGAGATCGCGCGCCGGCGCGGGCAACGCGTCGGCCGCCGTCGCGGCCGCGGCCAGCATCGCCGCGGCGCGCTCCGGCGCCAAAGACGCCGCGCTCGACGCGTCCAGGAACATCGTCAACGCCCGGTCCGCCTCGGCGACCTGCGCCGCGGGCACCAGGCGCGGCAGCTCCATTCGCAGCATCACCGCGACCGGATAATCGTGCGGCGCGCGCTTCCGGCCGTCCGCGAGTTCGCCAGTGGCGAGGTAGCGCATCACCGCAGGCAGGTCGTCGTGTCCACCCATGGAGATGACGGCGGACACCCGGTCGCGGATCGCCGGCCGGCCGGCGGCGACGATCGCCAGGCCGCCGCTGAAACTGACGCCGAAGATCGCGATGCGTCCCGAGGGCGTCAGGTCGGCGCGGGCCGCCAGCCACTGCGCGCAATCCTCGATGGTGTCGGTCGCCGCCGGCACCAGTCGATAGGCGCGGAGATCCGGCACCGGCGCTGAGACGACGCGCGCGCCGGATCCGGCGAGCCGCTGCGCCAGCGCGTCGAGGCGCGGTTCGTCAACGCCGCCGGCGTGCACGCCGGGCACGAGCAGGATGGTGCGCGGCGTCGGGTCGTCGGGTTGATACAGGCGCGCGGCGATGTCGCCACCGCGCGTCGGAATGCGCAGGTCGCTGATGGTGACGGCCGCGACGCGCGCCGGCAGCCAGCGACGGATCGCAGAGGGGCGGCCGGACAGCGCGGCAAGATCGAGGAGGAACGCCGCGCTCGCGACGTACGGGGCCGCGAGCCACGCCAGCACGGCGGCGACGGCGACCGCCGCGACCGCCGCACGCCAGCGTTTTCGCGCGCGCCGCATCCCGGCCATAATAGTGGACTGAGATGCCGACACGCGCGTTGATCATCGCGATCGACGGCCCGTCAGGGGCAGGGAAGGGCACGGTCGCGCGCACGATCGCGTCGCGTCTCGCCTACACGCACGTCGACACCGGCGCGATGTACCGAGCGGTCGCGTGGAAAGCGGCCCATGAGGGACTCGACCTCCACGATGCCGCCGCGGTCGCGCGCGTCGCCGAGCGTGCCGCTTTCGATCTCGGGGACCGCACCCTCATCGACGGTCACGACGTCACCGCCGCGATTCGCACGCCGGCCATCGACGCGGCCGCCGCCATCGTCGCGCGGCATCCCGAGGTGCGCGCCGTGCTGGTCGAGCGCCAGCGGGCCTACGGCCGCAACGGCGCCGTGGTGATGGAAGGCCGCGACATTGGCAGCGTGGTCTTTCCGGACGCCGACGTGAAGATTTATCTGGATGCCGCGCCCGAAGAGCGCGCCAGGCGACGGTCCACCGACGCCGCACACGCGGCGAGCCGAGATGCCGCCGCGACCGAGGTGGCCGAGGCGTTGCAGGCGCGCGATCACAGTGATCGTACGAGGACCGTTTCGCCGCTGACGCTGGCTGCCGACGCGCTCTACCTCGACACCACGGACATGCCGATCGCCGACGTCGTCGCGCGCGTTCTCGAGCGCGTCGATTCTACGAGCGCCGTCCCCCAGCAACCATAAGCAACACGCCGGCGACCAGACTGATCGCCCCGGCGATCGGTGGGAACGGGATGCTCTTGTGCTCGCTGCGGGTCACCTCGACCGGGCCGATATCGACGACCTTGTCTTTTTCCGTCCAGCGAATGCCGCCGTACGCGAGCCCAATCAGGCCGAGCACAATCAGCACGACACCCATCGCCTTCATGATTGCCTCCCTGGGGCCGGCTTACTCGGTCGCGGCCCGGATGCCGCATTCCTTCATCTTGTTCAGCAGCGTCTTGTAACTGACGCCAAGCAGCTTCGCGGCCTTGCGGCGATTCCAACGGAAGCGCTCGAGCGCTTGCTGAATGGCTTCACGCTCTGCGTTGAGAGCGGCCTGGCGGGCCAGCACCGGCAGCGTCGCGCCCTCGTCACCGGCATGGACCTGTGCATCGCCGAGATCGGTTGGGGCGGTCGTGTGGCCGTTGGTGTAGGCGGCGGGCACGGCTGGTGCTGCCGGCGCCGCCGCGATCGGCGCGGCCATCGGTGTGGGCATCGGCGCCGGGGCCGGGGCGACGGGCTGGGCGTAGCCCCCGTCATCGTTCTGCGGACGTGCCAGTTCGGCGAGCACCAGGTCCTCATCCTGCAGGATGACGTACCGCTTCATCACGTTCTCGAGCTCGCGGACGTTGCCGGGCCACGAATAACGCGTCAGTGCCTCACGGAGTGCCGCCGACGGCCTCGCGTTCGACCGGCCGTAGCGGCCGGCATACTTCACCAGGAAGAATTCGATCAGCGGCAGGATTTCCGACTGCCGTTCTCTCAGCGGCGGCACCCGCACTTCGATGACCTGCAGCCGGTAGTAGAGATCTTCGCGAAACTGTCCGGCGCGCATCATCGCGGTCAGGTCACGGTTGGTGGCGGCGATGATGCGGACGTCGACGGTCACCGGGCGGTTGCTGCCGAGCTTGGTGAACTCGCTGTCCTGCAGGACGTGCAGCAGCTTGGCCTGCAGCGCCCCCGGCATCTCGCCGATCTCGTCGAGCATGATCGTGCCTTCGTTGGCGAATTCGAACTTGCCGATGCGTGACGCCTGCGCGCCGGTGAAGGCGCCGCGTTCGTGGCCGAACAGCTCGCTCTCGAGCAAGTCGGCCGGCAGGGCCGCGCAGTTCACCTTGACGAAGGGCTTGGCGCGCCGCGCCGATCGGCGGTGAATCTCGCGCGCCACGATTTCCTTGCCGACGCCGCTCTCGCCGGTAATCAGGACGCCGACGTCGCTGTCGGCGATCCGTTCGACCATCGTCAGCACCTGGCGCATCGCCGACGTGCCGCCCCAGTACGGCTGCACGCCGTCGGGATCTTCAGCGACCTGCGCGCGCAACCGCGCGACTTCGGTCGTCAGCGTGACCTTCTCGAGCGCATTGCGGATCGCGCCTTCGAGTGCCGCTTCGCCAATCCCGTCCGGATCGTCCGGCTTGAGAACGTAGTCGACGGCACCGAGGCGTACCGAATCGACAATCGTCGCCGGCACCTGCTGGCCGGAAAGCATGATGACCTGCACCCCGGGATGGGCGTTGCGCAGCGCCTTCAGCGTCTCGAGCCCGGTCATGCCGGGCATCAGCACGTCGAGCAGCACGACGTCGGGCGACGGTGATTTGCCCAGCGCCTCGAGCAGGGCTTGTCCGCTGGCATAGGACGCCACGTCGTAGCCGCGCGAGTTGAGCAGCGTGGTGATGTACGAGGAAAACGTCGGATCGTCGTCGACGAGGGCGATGTGTGCAGTACTCACTTTGAACCTCGGGGAAGAGCGAAATGCACGGCCAGCACCGGCGGACGCTCGTCGGTGGCCTCGATGCGGCCGCCGTGCGACGTCAGCACCTGGGAGGCCAGCACCAACGAAAGATCCAGCCCGCCCTGCGCCAGAAATGCCTGTCCGGCCGCGGGTGACGTGGTTGGGTCCGACGACGACCGGCCGCGGGGGGCCATCATCAACATGACGCCGTGATCGGATGCCTGGCCGATGACCCCAATGGCCCGGTCCGTGGTGTGGCGTGACAGGGCAGCGAACAACGTAGCCACGGCGCTCGCCAGCGCGGGCCGGCTCGACGTGGGGATCCTGCCTGCCGCCACGCCGTCCGGAAGCGAGACCTCGACGGTCGTTTCCGGAAGCAGGCTGGTGGCATCGGTCAGCAGTTGAGTCATCGTGATTGAATCCTCTGCGCCTGTGGCGTCACGGGCCGCCCACGTCGCCACGTCGGTCGCCTGCTTCGCCAGCGTCGTCAGGCGGCCGGTGGCATCCAGCAATTTCACCAGGAGCGCGGCGTCGGGTTCGGCACGCGGCTGCTGGAGCAGCCGGACGTAGCCTTGAATCACCGACGTGCATCCGCGCAACTCGTGCGCGAGCACCTCGAACGCTGTGCTCAATTCAACTCGCATGCCAGTTTTGGGTCCGGCGGTCATCATACGCGTCTCACCCATTCCTACGCTGTGAAACGGAGAAACCAAGAAAAGCCCGCTGGCTCCCGCGCCACCGCGCTGTGTAATAACTCTCTCAAGATGAGCACAGATGTTCCACGTCGTGGTCTAGCCTCGCGAAAGGGCTCACGCCGCCGGTAAGGCGCACCAACCGTCGATGCGCCGCTCGTTCCCACCCTCGGGTACGAACCATGCAATCTGCGAGCGCGCACCTCGGGTGGAGGGAACATGGGCCGCACGATTACTTACCTTGTGCTCATCGTTGTGTGTGGAGTGGTAGTAGCGCTTGCCGGCGCGGATCGCCTCGCGCTGGTGCTGACCTTTATGAGCGTGGCAGCCGTCACCGCGCTGACGTGGAAATGCCGGCATTCGGGGCCGCTCGGTCTGCTGCCGCCAACCACGAACGCGGATGGCACGCGCACGCCGCCTCGGTGGTACTGTGATGCCTGTGGCAAGTCGTGGCCAGCGGTCTTCGATCGCGCCCAGCACCCGGTTCGCCGGTTCGAAGGGTACGACGAGTCGAAAGCCGTCGAGGCCGCTCGCCGCGCCGACGAGCTCTATCGAAAACAGCACGCGATTGCGCGCAAGCGCGCGGGTTACGAAACGCTGCCGCAGCGCCCGCGCCGCGCGCCGGCGGCGGTTGTCTCGATCGATCATCAGGTGCGCCTCGTGAAGTGACGCGCCAATCCGCTCGCGGCTGGTACCGCTCTTGAAACAGCGGCGCGTATGACTCACGCGCCCGCCAGCCGCAAGCCTTCGATCCAGGAACCGCCGCCGACAAGACCACCAGAGTCGCTGCCCGGACCGGACGGCACCAGCGAGCCGGATCCCTCCGTCGACGGGGAACTCGACCGGCGCACCAACGACATCGACCCCGGGAGTTCCATCCAGGAGCCCGGCGAGCCGACTGTCAACGACGACGAGGACATCGACGATGGAGATGGCCGGCAATAGGGCGCGAGCGACCGCACTTGCACTGATGCTCGCCGCCGCGTCGGCCTGTCACGAAGAAGGTGACGTCCAGGTCAGCGCGGTCGTCTTCGACGGCAACGAGACGTTCTCAGATGCGCGCCTGCGCGAAATCATCGTCACCCGCGCGTCGGGCAAGCTGCCGTGGTCGGACAAGCACTACTTCAACCGCACCGTCCTCGACGCCGACGTTCATCGGTTGTCGGCGTTCTACAACGATCGCGGTTACCCGGCCATGAAAGTGACCGGAACGGACGCGCAGTTCAACGACGCCAAGACCTCGGTGCGCCTTGTCTTCACAATCAACGAAGGGGCGCCGTTGTTGATCGAGCGCGTCGATGTCCGCGGCATCGAGGATTTGCCCGAGGCCGCGCGCGGCCGGCTGACGTCATCGCTGTCCTCGAAGCCGGGTGACCCGCGCGATGAGCAGATCGTGGCGGCGTCGCGCGAGCAGATGTCGTTCATGTTGCGTGACCATGGCTTCGCGCGGGCTCGGGTCACCAGCCGAGAGGAACCCGGATCGTCGGCCGACAAGGTGGTCCTCATCTTCGAGGCCGAGCCGGGCGCCCGGGTCGCCTTCGGCGACGTCGCCGTCGCCGGCGTGACGGACATCTCGCCGTCGGTGGTCCGGCGCGCCCTGGCATTCAAGACCGGCGACCTCTATCGCGAGAGCCGCGTGATCGAGAGCCAGCGCCGTCTGGCCGGGCTGGGCATCTTCGACTTCGCGCACATCGGCATCGACCCGAAAGCCGAAACGATCACCACGGCGGCGCCGATGGTGGCGACGGTGACGCAGGGCAAGCCGCAGCGCTGGCAGATCGGCGTCGGCTACGGCACCGAGGACGGCCCGCGCGGATCGGTCGCCTGGGAGCACTTGAACTTTCTTGGCGACGCCCGGCATCTCTCGGGCGAGGCCAAATACTCGCGGCGGTTGACCGGGACGGGTCTCGAGTTCCTCGAGCCCCACTTTCTCACCAACAAGTTCTCGCTCAACGCGAGAGCGGGCGGGTGGTGGACCGATGAGCCGACCTACACCTCGCGATCGATCGGCGGGAAGTTCGGCGTTACGTTTCGCGCCGGCGGCCGGGTCTCGAATCTGACGCGCGTCGATCACACCGTGCGGGTGTCGTACGTCAATGAGTCGCTGCGCTACGCGATTACGGAGGAGGCGCTCGCCGACGTCACTCAGGCCGACGATCTCATCGCATTGGGACTCGACCCGACCACGGGCTCGGGTGACGGCAGGCTTGCGGCCATTGACATCGAACTGGAGCGCACCGCGGTCGACAACCGACAGGCGCCGCGGTCGGGCCATGCCCTGTCGTTTCGTGCCCGCTACGCCGAGCCCAAACTGGGCGGCACCTATCGCTACAGCGAACTGCTGACTGAAGGGCGCATCTACGTGCCCATCACCCCGCGATTCGTCTGGGCGAATCGCGTGCGTGCCGGCATGTTGCGCTCCGAGACCGCCGCGGATCTGCCGTTCTCGCAGCGGTATTTCCTTGGCGGGTCGACCAGCCTGCGCGGTTGGGGACGATTCGAAGTGGCGCCGCTCACCGAAGACGGCCTGGCCACCGGCGGCCGCGCGATCTTCGATCTGACGTCGGAAGTCCGGCTGCCGGTGCGCGGCAATGTCGGCGCCGACCTGTTCGTCGATGCGGGCAACGTCTGGGACGAAGCGACACGCGCGCGCCTGAACGATTTGCGCGTCGATCTCGGCGCCGGCCTGACCTACTCATCGCCGGTCGGTGTGATCCGCGCGGACTTCGGCTACCAGCTGAATCCGATTCCCGGACTGATGATCAACGGCGTGCCGGAGACGCGTCACTGGCGCGTGCACTTCGGCATCGGCCACGCCTTCTGAGTGACGATCATGCGTCGCGGCTTTCGCTGGGTCCTTTACGCGCTTTCCGCCGTGCTCATCCTGCTGGCAGTGGGCGCGCTGGCGTTGCGCACGGAATGGGCGCACGACCGCGCGCGGCGGCTGATCGAATCGCGCGCCAGCGCGGCGCTCGCCGCGGACGTCCGGATCGGCGCGCTCACCGGCTCGTTCTGGCGCGGTGTGACCGCCGGCGAACTGTCGATTTCGCAAGCCGGCCGTCCAGTCATCACCGCCGGTTCGGCGTCAATCCGTTATCACCCGTGGCGCGTGTTCACGACCGGCACGATCGAAGAAGTCCTGCTGACCCGTCTGCACCTCAACGTCGTCGAAGATCAGAACGGTTGGAACATCGCCCGGCTCGGCGCGCCGCGCGATCCGACCGGCCAGTCGCGCAGCCTGTCGATCGCCCGGATTGAAGTGCGCGAGGGCGCCGTGGATGTCTTTCCTCTCGGCGGCGCCGAACGTCACATCGCCGGCCTGTCGCTCGAAGCGGCGTTGCGTTTCAGCGACGGCCAACTTGATCTCGATCTGCATCGCGGCAGCGCCCGCGACACCGCGACTGGCCTGCTGATCCGCGAGATCGCCGCGCGGGTGGCGTCCGCCGACGGCAACTGGACAGTCCACGATCTGAACGCGGCGACCGAAGGCAGCCGCGTCAGCGGACGGCTCCGTTTCGGCAACTCACGTGCCGCCGATCCCATCGATGTCACGATCAGCGGCGCGCCGCTCTCGCTCGAGGAGGTATCGCGCTACGCGCCGATCCTCAACGGCGTCGTCCTGGCGCCGACGACGACGGTGTCGATGAAGGGGCGAGCGAACGCGTTTACCTACGCGGTCGACGCCGCCTCGGAGGCCGGCGCGATCAGGAGCGAAGGCCGCGGTTCCTGGACGGAAGCCCAATTCGTGCTCGACGGCGGCGTGTCCGTTCGCGACTTCGATCCGGCGCAGTGGGTCGGCCGGCGCGACATCGCCGGCCGCGTCACCGCCAGCGGACCGGTGACGCTGACAGTGCCCGAACGCGTCCGCGACCTGACCGTGCGCTTCGATTTATCGGCGCCGGCGGCGACGATCGCCGATCTTCAGGTGTCGCAGGCACGGGCCACAGGTGTCGCGCGCGTCGATCGCGTCGATGCAACCGCCAGCGGCGTCGCCTACGGTGCGTCGGCTGCCGGCGACGTGCACTGGCGGAGCGGCACGCTGACGTCGTCGGGGCGCGTTCGCGGTGTCAACGTCAGCGCGCTGCCGCGGCGTTTCGCGCTGCCGGCGCTGTCGTCACGTGTCAATGGCGCCTACACGGTCGAGTGGACTCAACCCCGCTGGCAGGCGTCACTCGCCTTTGACGACTCGGTCATCGAAGAGGCGAGCGTTGCTTCGGGATCGACGGCGCGGATCGCCAGCGACCGCGGCGCCTTGGCCTACGCCGCTGACGTCCACGTCGCCGATCTGGATCTGGCTCGGGTGCGGCACTGGGTCAGCATGCCCGAGGCTCTGGCACGGATCGATGGCCGCATCAAGGGCCGCATCCGCGCCGAAGCGCAGGGCCGGACGATCGACGACGCGATCGTTCGGGCAAACGCGGAAATTGCCGGCTCGACGATCGCCGGCGCCGAGGTTCGGCGCCTCGATCTGACCGGCTCGCTCGATCGGCGCCGCCTCGTGGCCGACGCCGTCGTCGATCTCGGCGGCGTCGACACCGTCGCGCTCGGCGCGCCGGCCGAGGCGGCCGCCACCGGCAACGGCACTGGAACCCTGCACGTCGAAGTGCCCGACGTCGCCGACTTCCGCGTCGAGGCGGTCACCGGGTCGGCGGTCATGACGTTGACCGATGTCGTCAGCCACGGGCAGCGCATCGCTCAGGCGCGTATCGACGCCGGAATTGCGGCGGGCACGGCGACAGTGCGGACGTTCGAACTCGAATCGCCGGACCTGCGCGCCACCGCGTCCGGCCGCCTGGCCATCGATCGCACGAGCGGCGATCAGTCCGACCTCGCCTACGAGATCACGATTTCCAATCTCGCCGTGCTCGAGCCCTGGCTCAAGCGTCGTCTCAGCGGCACGGTGGCGGCCGCCGGGGCAGTCACCGGGCCGGCGGCGGCGCCGGCGACAACCGGGAAGCTTCGCGCGTCTCGCGTGCTCGTCGACGGGAACTACAGTGCCCTCGGGATCGACGGCGACTATGTCCTCGAGCTGCCCGGCCGCGATGTCTCGCGGCTCACCGGCCGCGTCAACGGCGCCGCATCGCTGCTCGGGATTTCCGGCCGGTCGATCGATCGCGTGACGACGACGGCCAGGTTCGATGCCGGCCGGATTGATGCCGACACGGTGATCGAGGCGCAGGCGCGAACGGTGAAGATCGACGGCAGTCTCGTGCCGCATCCCGATCATCGCGAGGTGCACATCCGGCAGCTGGCGCTTACCGCCGGCAACGGAACCTGGGTGTTACCAGCCGGACAGGAAGCGGTGGTGCAGTATGCGGCCGACGCCGTCACCGTGAAGAATCTCGAACTCACGCGCGGCGACAGCCGCATCCGCGTCGACGGCGCGATCGCTCCGAACACCCGCGAGTCGTCGGCGATTGACGTCACCGTCGAGCGCGTGCAGCTGGCCGACCTCAACAGCGTGCTGCTCGGGACGCGCAACATTGCCGGCCAGCTCGACGGCAGCGCGCGCATCGAGGGCACGATGTCGGACCTGCGCGTCAGTGGCAGCGCAGCGGTAACGCAGGGCAGCGTCGACGGCGTCGCCTTCGATCGGCTCGATGCCAAGGCGGACTACACCGCGGGTGCGGTGACGCTTGACGCCCGCTTGCAAGCGGGAACGTCCGGGGAGTTGTCCGCCCGAGGGTCGATGCCGACGCGCTTCGGCGCGAGCGCACCCGCCGACGCGCGGCCATTCGACCTCACGATCCAAAGCAACCGGCTCAACCTCGCGTTGCTGGGCACGCTGTCGCCGGACGTCGAAGCGATTACCGGAACCGGCGCCATTGATCTTCGTGTCACCGGTCCCGCGAGAACCCCCAGCATCACCGGCAGCGCCAACATCACTGACGCCAGCTTCAAGGTAGCGGCGACCGGCGTCGTCTACACGCGCGGCGACGCGGCGTTGGAATTCTCGGGCGATCGTCTGATCGTCAGGCACATGCAGATCACCGACGCCGACAACCACGTCGCGTCGGTCCAGGGCGGCTTGAACATCTCGGTCGCGCGGCCGCCCAGCGGGTTCGACCTCTACATCGCCGCCGCGGATTTTCACGTGCTCAACAATCCGTTCGGCGAATTGAGCCTGACGGTTGACATGCACGCGATGGGCGATCTGATCGCGCCATTGCTCTCGGGCACGATCGAAGTCGAACGCGGCCGGCTCGAGGTCGACGACCTGCTCAGTCGGTTCGGCGTGACCGGCTACCGCGCGGTCGGTCCGGAAACCGGTGCGGCAACCGACGCGAAGGTCGTTCCGCAGACGCCGAAGGAACCGCCGCCGCCGGCGCTGTTCTCCAAAGCGTCGTACTCGATCACGGTGGCGCTGCCGGACAACCTCGTGCTGCGCGGCCGCGACTTGCGCACGCCGACTGGCTCTTTTGGTCTGGGCGACATCAACATCACGCTCGGCGGCGCGTTGGGCTTGTACAAGGAAACTGGCGAACCGGCCAGGGTGCAGGGACGTCTCGACGTGGTCCGCGGACAGTACGCATTCCAGGGACGCCGCTTCGACATCCGACGCGACAGCGAACTGGTGTTCAGCGGCGACGACCCGCTCAATCCGATCATCAACGTCGTCGCCGAACGGCAGATCGGCAGCGTCACCGCGATCGTCCGCGCCACCGGCACGGCGCGGCAACCGGCGATTGCGCTGTCGAGCACGCCGTCCCTGGACGAGGGCGACATCCTCTCGCTCATCGTCTTCAATCAGACGATGAACGAGCTGTCGACGAACGCGCGCGTCAACCTGGCGGCGCGGGCCGGCACGATCGCGGCGCGCGCCCTGGCGACGCCGCTTTCGGATTCGATCGCGCGCGCGCTTGATTTCGATCTGTTCGAGATCACACCGTCCGACGACAACGCCACCGGCGCCACGATTACGGTCGGCCGGCAGGTCAGTGAAGACCTGTTTGTCGGCTTCAAGCAGAACGTCGGCAACGACGACGTCAGCCAGGTATCGTTCGAGTACAAGATCACCGAATTCCTGCGGGTGGTGACGTCGTTCGCGCAGGGCGCGGATCGGTCCCGCAGCGTGCCGCGCGCCGAGACCGCCGGCATCGATCTCTTCTTCGTCATTCGCCGCTGAAGGAGGCGCACATGACCAGAACCCGCACGCTCACCCTCGCCGCCGTACTGGCGCTTGGGGCCGCCGGCGTCGTCCTCGCGATGTCGACCGCCGGCGATCAGGCCGCCGAGCCACGGACGTTGACCGGATGTCTGCGCACCGGCAGCGCGCCGGCCGTGTTCCTGCTGCGCGGCGCGGCGCTGCCGGCCGCGATCGCGCCGGCGCCGGACGGCAGCCGCCTGCTGCCCGAGGATTTCGTGCTCGTCGCCGTGCCGGCGGGCACCGACCTCAACACTCTCGTCAATCACCGCATCGCGGTGACGGGCGTGGTCATCGAGGCGAAAGACCCGCCGGCGGCGCCCGGTGAAGCCAACGCCGCTGAGCGGGCGCTGAAGAAGATCCGGGTGCAGTCGGTGAAGGATGTCGCGGGGAATTGTTCTTAGCGCTCAGTACTCAGTCTTGAGTCTTGAGTCTTGGGTCTTGGGTCTTGGGGCGAGAGCTGAGCGCTGACCCCAACACCCAAGACCCAAGACCCAAGACCCAAGACGGATGTTCTATTTGTCATGCGGCCAGTCGTCTGACGATGCCGGATCGAGCTCCCAGCGGTGTTTGTCGCGATCGACCAGCTCGTCGCCGCCCTGGAGTTCCTGATTGTCCTGGTAGTTGACGCCGAGCGCCTTGCCGATGTCGTCGACGCGCTGCTGGTCCGGCGTCGGGTTATCGCCCCCCGGGGCTTCATCGCCCACGGCGTACGCGTCTTCCCACTTCGCGTCGACATCGCCCGCGGTCAGGACCGGGCTCGACTCGGTGTGCAGGCCGATATTCATCCGCAGTTCGTCGTGGCCGGTCCGCGCCGCGGAGACCAGGCGTTCGTCAGGCTGCACCGGGCCCTGCTCGAGCCGCTCGTCCTCGGAGAGCACGCGGCGTTGCCGCTGCAGGGTCGAAGGCGGGCCAACCGGTACCCGCTCGTCGATCTCGGGAAACGGCTCGTGATTCCGCGGCCGGGCCGTTCGCTTGGCCACCGGCTTCTTCGACGGTGCCCCTTTCTTCCGGCCGACCGGTGCGGCGGTCCGGGCGGGCCTGGCGGGCCTGGAGCGCCTGGCCCGTTTGGCGGACTTGGCCGGCTTGGTCCTCTTGACCGGCCGGGTCCGCTTGGCCGGCTTGGCCGAGCGCTTCGTCTTGCTGCGCGCTGGCTTGGCTGACGCCTGTTTTCGGGCGGCTGCCTTACGTTTGGCCGCTGGCCGAGGCTTCGGACGTTTGGCAGCGGTGCGCCGCCGGGTGGGGGGTGACTTGCGGGCCATGACCATTTCTCCCTTCGCCGGTTGACCTCGGTTCCCTAAGTACCGGATAATCCACTGCTTATCGCATTTCCTGCGAGACCATTCTACAGCCCGCCGGAGCTGAGATCCGAGCACGAGATTGAACGCGAGGAGGATCTGCATCGCAATGGGTAATGGAGACGTCAAGAAACTGCAAGTCTTGCAGGGAGGTGCCAGCTCGTCGGAAGGCGGCGAGGTCGACCAGCAGGAATTCCAGAAGTTGCTCGAGTTCTACGACACCAGTTTCCGCAATATCGCGGAGGGCGAAGTCGTCAAAGGTCGTGTCGTGAAAGTGACGCCGACCGAAGTCATTGTCGACGTCGGCTTCAAGTCCGAAGGCATCATCGCCATCGAAGAATTCATCGACGAGAACGGTCAGGTTGCGGCGCAACCCGACGACATCGTCGACGTGCTTCTCGAGCGCACCGAAGATCGCGACGGCTACGTCGTGCTCTCCCGTGAAAAGGCCGAGAAGATGAAGATTTGGGACGAGGTCGAGAAGGCCTACCAGGATCGCAAGGTGGTCATCGGCCGCGTCATCGAACGGATCAAGGGCGGATTGGCCGTCGACATCGGCGTGCGCGCGTTCCTCCCGGGCTCGCAGATCGACGTCCGGCCGGTGCGCAACCTCGATGCGCTGCGCGGACAAGAGCTCCGCATGCGCGTCATCAAGGTCAACAAGAAGCGCGGCAACATCGTTCTCTCCCGCAAGGTTCTTCTCGAAGAAGAAAACGCCGAAAAGAAGAAGACGACGCTCGACACGCTGGCCGAGGGCAAGGTGCTGCGCGGCAGCGTCAAGAACCTCACCGACTACGGCGCGTTCATCGACCTCGGCGGCATCGACGGCCTGCTGCACATCACCGACATGTCGTGGGGCCGGGTGACACACCCGTCCGAAGTCGTGCGCGTCGGCGACGAGATCGACGTCATCGTCCTGAAGTACGACGCCGGCACCGAGCGGGTCTCGCTCGGCCACAAGCAGCTGGTGCCGGATCCGTGGAGCAACGTCATCGAGCGTTACCCGGCGGGCATCCGCGTCACCGGCAAGGTCGTCAGCCTGACCGATTACGGCGCGTTCATCGAGCTCGAGCCGGGCGTCGAAGGCCTGATCCACGTCTCCGAGATGTCGTGGAGCAAGCGCGTCAAGCACCCGTCGAAGATCCTCAACGTCGGCGACGCCGTCGAGGCGATGGTGCTCGGCGTCGATCCGGGCGCGCGCCGGATTTCGCTCGGCCTCAAGCAGGTCGAAACCAACCCGTGGCACGAGCTGACCGGCAAGTACCCGATCGGCACGACGATCACCGGCAAGGTCCGCAACCTCACCGAGTTCGGCGCGTTCGTCGAGGTCGAGGACGGCATCGACGGCCTGATTCACATCTCCGACATGTCGTGGAGCAAGGTGAAGCATCCGTCGGAAGTGCTGAAGAAGGGCGACACGGTCGAGGCGCAGGTGCTCAGCATCGACGCGGAAAACCAGCGTCTCTCCCTCGGCCTGAAGCAGCTGCAGACCGGGATCTGGAAAGAGTTCTTCGACAAGCACCACGTCAGCGACATCGTCGAAGGCAAGGTCGTGCGGTTGACCAACTTCGGCGCGTTCGTCGAGCTCGCGGACGGCATCGAAGGCCTGATTCACGTCTCCGAGTTCGACTCGTCGCAGGGCGGCGAGAAGCTCGAGCTGCGGACCGGCGAGAACTACCAGATGAAGATCATCCGCCTGGTGCCCGAGGAGCGGAAGATCGGCCTCAGCATCCGCGCGCTCAAGGACGCGGAGTTCCGCGCCGACTGGGAAGCGTACGCCGAGACGACGGGACGTCCGGAAGCGACGCTGGGCGACCACTTCAAGCATTTGAAGTAGCGCGATGGGTTCCGAGTTCCGGGTTCCAGGTTCCTGGTTCGTTCTTGCGGTTGACCGTCGACGTGGTTGCGACGGGCGCGGAGCGTCGCGGCCGGCGCGAACCCGGAACCCGGAACCTGGAACCCGGAACCGCGAAGCGGAGTTCCGTGCATGACGAAAGCGGAGCTGGTCGAAGAAGTTTCTCGCGTCTCCGATTTGACCAAGAAGCATTCGGAGGCGATCGTCGACACGGTGTTCAAGAGCATCGTCGACGCGCTCCATCGGGGCGAGAAGATCGAACTTCGCGGGTTCGGCAGTTTCCGCCTGCGCCGGCGCGAGCCGCGCAAGGGTCGGAATCCCAAGACCGGCGACAAGGTCGACGTGCCGCCGAAGCGGGTGCCGTACTTCAAGCCTGGCAAGGAACTCAAGGACCTCATCAACAAGGCTGCGGCGGAAGAGTAGGCCGGTGGACCGGCTCTACACGCCCTGGCGCCTCGCATACGTGACGGAAGCGAGCATCGTGACGCCCGAGTGCATTTTCTGCGCGGCGCTGGCGACCGGCGATCGCGAGACGCTGATCATCCATCGTGGCCGCCGTACCTTCGTCATCCTCAACAAGTTTCCCTACAACAACGGCCACGTGATGGTGGTGCCGGTGCGGCACGCCGGTCATCTGTCCGAGCTCGAGATCGACGAACTGCACGAGCTGATGGAGCTGACGCAGACCGCCGAGCGGGCGCTGACCGCGACCTACGGTCCGCACGGCTTCAACATGGGCCTGAACCTCGGCAAACCGGCGGGCGCCGGCGTCCTCAATCACCTCCACATGCACGTCGTGCCGCGCTGGAACGGCGACACCAACTTCATGGCGGTCGTCGGCGAAACGCGCGTGCTGCCCGAAGAACTGCCGGAAACCGCGGCGCGGCTGCGCGACGCGTTTGCCCGCGCCCTGACCGTTTGATCGCCCCCCGGAAGGATCGCTGTCGATGAATTTCGCGCTGACCGACGCCCAGGACGCCTTCGTCGCGCGGGCGCGCGCGTTCGCGAAAGAACGCGTCGCCCCCGAGGCCGCGGCGATCGACGCGGCCGGCGCGTTTCCGCGCCAGCTGGTCGGCGACGCGGCAGCGCTCGGATTGCTGGGCGTGACGATTCCGAAAGAATGGGGCGGCGCCGGACGCGACCACGTCAGCTACGCGCACGCCGTCGAAGCGGTGAGCTTCGCGAGCGCCACGGTTGCGGTGATCCTGACGGTGCAGAACTCGCTCGTCGCCGAGCCGCTGCTCCAGTTCGGCAGCGCCCTTCACAAGGAGGCCTGGCTGCGTCGGCTGGCGCAGGGCCAGGCGATTGGCGCGTTCGCGCTGTCGGAAGCCAACGCCGGCTCCGACGCGGCCAACCAGCAGACGACGGCGGGGCCGGATGGCGACGGCTACATCATTCACGGCACCAAGGTCTGGGTCGCGAACGCGGAGGCCGCCGACGTCGCGATCGTCTTTGCCTCGACCGACCCCTCGTCGCGCAACCGCGGCATCAGCGCGTTCGTCGTGCCGATGGCCACGGAAGGGATCTCGAAGACGCCGTCGGACTCACTGGGCGTGCGTGGCCTGGGCTGCATGGATGTCCGGTTCGACAAAGTGCGGGTGCCCGCCGACGCGCTGCTGGGCGAGTCCGGGCGCGGGTTTCGGATCGCGATGCGCGCGCTCGAGGGTGGCCGGGTGGCGATCGCCGCGCAGGCGCTCGGCGTCGGCCAGGCGGCGCTCGACGAGGCAGTGGACTACGCGCGCAGTCGCGAGGCCTTTGGCCAGGCGATTGGCAATTTCCAGGCGATTCAGTTCCAGTTGGCCGATCTCGCCACCGACCTCGAAGCCGCGCGGCTGCTGATGTGGAAGGCGGCCGACGCGCGCGATCGCACGCCGCGGGCGTCGGTCGAAGCGGCAATGGCCAAGCTCACCGCGTCGGAGGCCGCTCATCGCGCCGCCGATCGCGCGATGCAGATTCTCGCCTCCGCCGGCTATCGCCGCGGCTCGAAGATCGAGCGGCTCTTCCGCGACGTGCGCGCGACGGAGATCTATCAGGGCACGTCAGAAGTGCAGCGGATGGTGATCGCCGAAGCCGTCATAGAAGGACAATAGGCTTCGGCGGCCGTGCGCGGTGCACCGGTGCGCGCTGCGACGTGCGTGTGCACCGTGCGTCTCTCTTCGTGGCGCACTACTTCGTCGGCGACCCGGGTGAGCCCGAGCGTTTGAATTCTGGCCAACTGTTCCGAAGAGAAGCGCACTGTGCACACGCACCGCGCATTCGGCGCACCGGCGCACCGCGCACGGATCGCTAACTCATCAGGTTCTTCGCAATCGTCTGCAGCTGCAGATTGGACGTCCCTTCGTAGATCTGTCCGATCTTCGCATCGCGGTAGAGCTTCTCGACCGGGTAGTCCTTGACGAAGCCGTAGCCACCGTACAGATTGACGGCCAGCGACGCCGTGCGTTCGGCGACCTCCGACGAAAAGATTTTGCACATCGCCGCTTCGGTGAGGAACGGCTGGCGGGCGTCGCGCAGGCGCGCGGCGTTGTAGATCAGCAGCCGGGCCGCCTCGATGTCGGTGGCGGCGCGCGCGATCTGGAATTGCACGCCCTGGAAATCGGCGATCGATTTGCCGAACTGCTTGCGCTCCTTCGTGTATTTGATCGTGTGCTCGAGCGCGCCGACGGCGAGGCCGAGCATCTGTGCGCCGATGCCGATCCGGCCTTCGTTCAGCGTTTCGATCGCGACCTTGTAGCCCTTGCCGACCTCGCCGAGTACCGCCGACTTCGGCACCCGGCATGACTCGAGCAACAGCTCGCACGTGCTCGAAGCGCGGATGCCGAGCTTGTCCTCTTTCTTGCCGACCGAAAAGCCGGCCATGCCGCGCTCGACGATGAACGCGGTGATGCCACGATAGCCGGCCTCCGGATTGACGGTCGCAAAGACGATGAAGAAGTCGGCCTCGTTGCCGTTGGTGATCCAGAGTTTGCGGCCGTCGATCACGAAGCCGTCGCCATCCTCGCGCGCGCGCGTCGTCAGCGCGAACGCGTCGCTGCCCGAGCCGGCTTCCGACAGCGCGTAGGCGCCGACCTGCTTCGAGGCGAGCGCCGGCAGCAGCCGCGCCTTCAGTTCCTGGCTGCCCCAGCGCAGCACCGCGTTGATCACCAGCGTGTTCTGCACGTCGACGAGCACGCCAACCGACGGATCGACGCGCGACAACTCCTCGACGACCAGCACGGAGTGGAAGAACGTTCCGCCGGCCCCGCCGTACGCATCCGGGATTTCGACGCCCATCACGCCGAGATCGAACAGCTGATCGATGAGCGATCGCGGAATCTTCGCGTGCTCGTCCATCTCGCGCACCAGCGGCCGGATCTGAGCGTCGGCAAATTCACGCACGCTGTTGCGCAGCAGGCGTTCGTCCTCGGTCAGCGCGGTCAAGGGGCCGGGCAGCGCGTCGGCCGTCGGGATAGTCATGGGGCCGAATGTTATCATTGAGAATCGTGCCGAAAATCGCTGGCGTTCTCGTGTTTGCGCTTGCGTGGCTGGCGCAGACGCCGGTGCCGCCGCCGGCGCCCCAGCAGCAGCCGACCTTCCGCACCCGCGTCGACGCTGTCACCCTCGACGTGATCGTGACTGACAAGCAGGGCAACCCGGTCACCGATCTGACCGCCGCCGACTTCGAAGTTCGCGAAGCCGGCAAGATGCAGTCGGTCGATTCGTTCAAGTTCATCAAGGTCGACGACGGCTACGACGATCCGAAAGCCGCGCGCAACATCCTGTCCTTCGACGATCAGCGGCGGGAGACCGGCCGCGAGGACAACCGCCTCTTCGTGATCATGCTCGACGACTATCACACCCGTCTCGCCAACAGCATGCGCGTGCGCGAGCAGCTCGTGCAGTTCACGCGGACGTTGACGCCGCACGATCTCGTCGCCGTCGCGACGCCGATCACGCCGATGGAGCTCCTGACCTTCTCGCGCAATCACGACGAGCTGGCCTCGATGATGATGGCGTTCACCGGGCGGAAGTACGACTACACGCCGAAGAACGCGATGGAAGAGCGCTATACCTCGTCGCCGCCTGAAACCCAGGAGCGGATGCGCAACGATCTGACCATCTCCGCGCTCGAGGGCTTGTGCCTCTACATGGGCGCGCTGCGCGACGGGCGCAAGACCATCCTCTACGTCAGCGAGGGCCTGGCCTCGTCGTTGCCCGCCGGCGTCGCCACCAAAGGGACGCTGTTCCCGCGGCCGAACGTCCCGGCCGCGACCGAGAACACGCAGATGCAGGACAGCCAGGCGTTTTTCAACTCGACGCAGCTGCTGGCGGACATGCGCCGGGTGTTTCAGGCGGCAGGGCGCGCCAACGTGTCGATTTACACGATCGATCCGCGGGGTCTGGCGACGTCGGAGTTCCAGATCGACGACAACGTCGGCAGCGGCAACGACCGCAAGATTCTGAACGAATCGATGGACATGCTGCGCACCATCGCCGGCGAGACCGACGGCCGCGCCATCGTCAATCGCAACGACGCACTGCCCGAGCTGAAGCGGATGGTAAAGGACAACAGCGCCTACTACCTGCTCGGCTACACCTCGTCGGTGGCGGCGCGCGACGGCAAGTTCCACGAGATTCAAGTGCGGGTCAAGCGCAAGGACGTCGAGGTTCGCGCGCGCAAGGGCTACTGGGCGTACTCGGCCGAGGATGTCGAAAAAGCGTCCGGGCCGAGCAAACCGGCGGCGCCGAAGGACGTCACCGCCGCCCTCGAAGGTCTCGCCGCCGTGGTCGAGCCCGGGCGTAATCGCAAAGTCGCGGCCTGGGTGGGCGCCGTCAAGGGCGCGTCGGTGAAACCGAGCGTCACTTTCGCGTACGAGGTGCCGGCGGGCGTGACGCCCGAGAGCATTGGCGAAACCGTCGCCCAGGTGCGAATCACGGCGACGTCGATCTACGGCGACCGGCTGTTCGACGGCATCGTTCCGAAAGATGAGACGGCGAGCACGGTGGCCGGCCAGGTCAGGTTCGACGCGCCGGCAGGCGGACTCGTCGTGCGCGTTGTCGCCGAGAACGCGCGCGGCACGCGGCTCGACACCGACGAAGTCCAGTTCGAGGTCCCCGACTTCAGCGCGACCCGTCCCCAGGTCACGACGCCCTTCGTGTATCGCGGCCGGACGGCGCGCGACATCCAGCAGGTCCGCGCCGCCGCCGCGCCGCTGCCGGCCGCGACGCGCGCGTTCACGCGCGCCGACCGCCTGCTGGTCCGCTTCGACGCCTACGGTCCCGCCGGCCTCCCGCCGACGGTGACCCTGAACCTCCTCAACCGCAGCGGCGACGTGATGGCGAAGCTGCCGGCGCCGACGAAGCGGGACCTGACGGGCAATGAGTTCGAACTCGGACTGTCGTCGCTGCCGCCGGGCGACTACATGATCGAAATCGCGGCCGAGCTCAACGGCGAGACCTCCCGACAACTCCTCGCGATCCGGGTGACGGGGTAGGGTTCCGGGTTCGTTCACCCGGAACTCACCGTGCGATCTGATAGCATCGCGCGCCATGCTGTCTCCCTTGTCCGGTCTGCTTGCCGCGCTTGGCGGCTTCACGCTCTACTACGTCGGCGCCTGGTGGACCGGCGCGAAGAATTCAACCAACGCCTCGACCATCGAGGCACGCCCGGTCGGGGGACCGACGCCGGCGCACCTCGGCATCGGCCTCGTCACCAACTTCTTCGACACGCTTGGCATCGGCTCATTCGCGCCGACGACGGCCCTCTTCAAGTTTTTCAAGATGGTGCCCGATCGCCTGATTCCCGGCACGCTCAACGTCGGGCACACCCTGCCAACGATCACGCAGGCCTTCATCTACACCGTCGCGATCGACGTTGACGTCACGACGTTGATCCTCATGATCGGCGCCGCCGTGGCCGGCGCGTGGCTCGGCGCCGGCATCGTCGCCAGCTGGCCGAAGAAGAACGTCCAGGTCGGCATGGGCTTCGCGCTGCTGGTGGCCGCCGGATTGTTCGCGTGGCGCAACCTCGGCGGGAGCGGCAGCGATAGCGGCACGCTCGGGCTCGAAGGCGTGATGCTCGCCCTCGGCCTCGCCGGCAATTTCTTCCTCGGCGCGCTGATGACCCTCGGCATCGGGATGTACGCGCCGTGCATGATCCTCATCGGACTGCTCGGCATGAAGGCCACCGTCGCCTTCCCGATCATGATGGGATCCTGCGCGTTCCTGATGCCGGTGGCGAGCGCTCGTTTCGTGCAGAAGCAGGCGTACTCGTTCCGCCCGTCGATTGGCCTCGCCCTCGGCGGCATTCCGGGGGTGCTGCTTGCCGCCTACATCTTCACGAGCTTGCCGATTTACTGGGTGCGCTGGCTGGTCGTCGGCGTCGTGCTGATTGCCGCGACGATGATGCTCCGCTCGGCGGCCCGGAACGAGTAGGGCCGCCTCGCGAACTTCAAACTTGAAACTTCAAACTCAAAACTCAAGACTTTGGTTCTCGAGAACCTAGTTTTGAGTTTCCAGTTTGAAGTTTCGAGTTGACGTGATCGATCTCGACGTCAGCTAGGCGTACATGCCTCTCAGCTTCGTCACCGAGGCCACCCGGTTGATGGCGACGATGTACGCGGCGGTGCGCATGTCGGTCTTATAGCGCATGCTCGTGCGCAGGACGTTGTGAAAGGCCTCGTGCATCTTGCGCTCGAGCCGATCGTTGACGTCGTCCTCTTCCCAGAAGTAGCCGTGACGATCCTGCACCCATTCGAAATATGAGGTGGTCACGCCGCCGGCGTTGGCGAGGATGTCGGGAATCACGAAGATGCCGCGCTCGTGCAGGTGCTTGTGCGCTTCCGGCGTCGTCGGCCCGTTGGCGCCTTCGGCGACGATCTTCGCCTTGATCTTCGACGCGTTGTCCTTGGTGATCTGGTTTTCGAGCGCCGCCGGAATCAGGACGTCGACGTCGAGCTCGAAGAGTTTCGCGACGTCGAGCGGCTCGCAATGCGGAAAGCCGACGACGGTCTTGTGCTCGGCGACCCACGGGATCAGCTTGTCGATGTCGAGACCGGTCGGATCGTAAACGCCGCCCTTCCAGTCGGTGACGCCGACGATCTTGGCGCCGAGGCGGTTGAGCAGCTGCGCCGACACCGAGCCGACGTTGCCGAAGCCCTGGACCGCGACCGTCGCGCCCTTGATGTCGAGGCCGAGGTGCTTGGCGGCTTCACGGGTGGTGATCATGACGCCGCGGCCGGTCGCCTCGCGCCGCCCGAGCGACCCGCCCATTTCGATCGGCTTGCCGGTGACGACCGCCGTCGTCGTCGCGCCGACGTGCATCGAGTAGGTGTCCATGATCCACGCCATGACCTGCTCGTTGGTGTTGACGTCAGGCGCCGGGACGTCCTTCTCCGGTCCGATTGCGTCGATGATCTCGGCGACGTAGCGGCGAGTCAGCGCCTCGAGTTCGCGCTTCGACATCTTGGTGGGGTCGCAAATCACGCCGCCCTTGCCGCCGCCGAACGGGATGCCGGCGACGGCGCACTTCCAGGTCATCCACGCGGCCAGCGCCGTGACCTCGTCGAGCGTGACGTCGGGGTGATAACGGATGCCGCCCTTGGCCGGGCCGAGGGTGATGTTGTACTGAACGCGATAGCCGGTGAAGACCTCGATCTTGCCGTTGTCCATCTGGACCGGGCACGATACGGTGATCTGCCGCTTCGGATGGGTGAGGACTTTCCACAGACCTTCATCGAGCCCAATCAGGCGCGCCGCGCCTTCGAACTCCTGCAGCATCGCGCCAAACACGCCACTTTCTGAAGCCATGTGGTCTCCTCGCCCCTGCCCGATCGTGCCGGTGGGACGCAACCGGCGAGGTTACCCGTCGGCCGGAAGGGAAGTCAAACCGTCGTTACGGACGACAGACGATAACGATGATTATTGACATATATAGTGCATATGAATAAGCTTAAATCGTATGCGCACCACCTTGGATTTGCCGGACGGTTTGATTGAGGAGGCCCGTCAGATTGTCGGCTTCACGTCGAAGACCGACACCGTCATTCTGGCGCTCCGCGAGCTGGTCCGACGCAAGCGTCTCGACGAGTTGAAGGCATTGATGGGCCACGTCAAGCTCGACATCGACCTGCCCGCCAGCCGCCGCCGGGCGCCGCGGTGATCGTCGTCGATACCTCGGTCTGGGTGTCGGTGCTGCGATCGCCGGGCAGTCCCGAAACGCCGCTGCTGGTTGACCTGCTCGACGCCGACCAAGTCGGGCTCGCCATCCCCGTGCGCGTCGAACTGCTGTCCGGGGCGTCGACGCCGGATCGTGCCAAGCTGCGGCGCACTTTGTCGGCCCTGCCCGTGCTGTATCCGACCGACGAGACCTGGGCGCTCATCGACAGCTGGATCGACATCGCTGCCCGCAAGGGGCAGCGCTTCGCGCTCGGCGACCTGCTGATTGGTGCGATGGCCGCCGAGCAGGGCGCGCTGGTCTGGTCGCTCGACGCCGACTTCGCGCGGATGGCCTCGATCGGACTGGTTGGGCGGTACGAATCCTGACCGTCGCGCCGGGGCCCTATAATCAACGGTCATGAAGTCCGCCACGGCCCCTCCGCCCGCGAAGGCATTCACCACGATTTCCGGGCGTCAGATCGAGCCGCTTTACACCGCCGACGACGTCGCCGGGCTCGATTACGCGAAGGACCTGGGCGATCCTGGCGACTTCCCCTACACGCGCGGCATTCATCCGAACGGCTATCGCGGCAAGCTCTGGACGATGCGCCAGTTCGCGGGTTTTGGCACCCCGGAGGAAACGAACGAGCGCTACAAGCAGCTGCTCGCCGCCGGCGGCACCGGGCTCAGCGTCGCCTTCGACCTGCCGACGCTGATGGGCCGCGATCCGGATCACCCGCTGTCGCTCGGCGAAGTCGGCAAGTGCGGCGTCTCGATCGTCACGCTCGCTGACATGGAGCGGCTGTTCGACGGCATCCACCTCGGCGAGATCACGACGTCGATGACGATCAACTCGCCGGCGCCGATGATCTTCGCCATGTATCTCGTCGTCGCCGAGCAGCAGGGCGCCGACTGGAAGACGCTCTCGGGCACGATTCAGAACGACATCCTCAAAGAGTTCATCGCCCAGAAGGAATACATTTTCCCGCCGCGGCCGTCGATGCGGCTGATCACCGACATCTTCGAGTTCTGCACCAGGGAAGTGCCGAAGTGGAACACGATCTCGGTGAGCGGCTATCACATCCGCGAGGCCGGCTCGACCGCACTGCAGGAGCTGGCGTTCACGCTGCGTGACGGGATCGAGTACGTCCAGTGGGGCGTCGACGCCGGGCTCGACGTCGACGAGTTCGTGCCGCGGATTTCGTTCTTCTTCAACGCCCACAGCGACTTCTTCGAGGAGATCGCCAAGTACCGGGCGGCGCGCAAGATCTGGGCGACGGTGATGAAAGAACGGTTCGGCGCCAAGGACGAGCGGTCCTGGAAGCTGCGGTTTCACACCCAGACCGCCGGCGTGTCGCTGACCGCGCAGCAGCCGTACAACAACGTCGTCCGGACGGCGCTGCAGGCGCTCTCCGCGGTGCTTGGCGGCACCAACTCGCTGCACACCAACTCGCTTGACGAGGCGCTGGCGCTGCCGACCGCGGAAGCCGCGACGCTCGCGCTGCGCACGCAGCAGGTAATCGCGCACGAAAGCGGCGTTACCAACATCGTCGATCCGCTCGGCGGCTCGTGGTTCATCGAGAAGCTGACGCTCGACATGGAGGCGGGCGCCTACAAGTACTTCGACACCATCGATCGCATGGGCGGCATGGTCGCGGCGATCGAGAACGGCTTCCCGCAGCGGGAAATTGCCGAGGCGTCGTACCGCTTTCAGCAGGCGGTCGAGGCCAGGGAAAAGCTCATCGTCGGCGTCAACGCCTACGTGGACGAGAACGAGACGCCGATGCCGATTCTCTACATCGACGACACCGCCGCCGGCCTGCAGGCCCAGCGGCTCGAGCGCGTGATGGCCACCCGCGATCACGCCCGCGTCGAGGCCGCGCTCGAGGCGCTGCGCGAGGCCGCGCGTGGCGCGTCGAACACCATGTATCCGCTCCTCGACTGCGTCCGGGCCTACGCGACCGTCGGCGAAATGTGTGATGCGTTGCGACAAGTTTGGGGCGAATACGAAGAAGTCCCGTCAATCTAGTAATCGGCGGGCCGATTTCCCGTCAGTTCGCGACGATGGTTTCCAGCCCTGGCGTCCAGTCGTGGCCCGGCGAAAGCCGTGCGCGCGGCATGTCCCTTGCAATAAAATGTGACCCCGTGACGTCACGACCAGATTCGAAAGACACGGGGACGCGCCGAATTCGCGTGATCATCGCCAAACCAGGCCTCGACGGGCACGATCGGGGGGCCAAGGTGATCGCCCGGGCGCTCAGGGATGCTGGCATGGAGGTCATCTACACCGGCCTTCGCCAGACGCCCGAACAGATCGCGGCGGCGGCGCTGCAGGAAGATGCCGACGTCGTCGGGTTGTCGATCTTGAGCGGCGCGCACATGCACATCTGCCCGAAGCTGATGGAGCTGTTGCGCGAGAAGGGACTGGAGCATGTAGCGGTGCTGGTCGGCGGGATCATCCCGGATGTCGACATCCCGAAACTGAAGGCGATGGGCGTCCAGGGGATCTTCCTGCCGGGCAGTCCGATGCAGGACATCATCGAGTTCATCAACCGCACGGTTCAGCCGCGAGCTGAGGCGATCTGAAGTTTGCACGATGCCGAAGACTCTGCTGCTAGCCGACGATAGCGTCACGATTCAGCGCGTCATCGAACTCACCTTCGCCAACGAGGACATCCGTGTGGTCGCGGTGAGCGACGGCAAGCGCGCCGTGCAATGGATGGACTCGGAGTGGCCCGACATCGTGCTCGTGGATGTCGAGGTGCCGGAGCTTGACGGGTATGGCGTGGCGTCGTACGTGAAGAAGTCGCCGCGGTTGAAGAACGTCCCGGTGCTGTTGCTGGCGGGCGCGTTCGAGCCCGTCGACGAGAAGCGCGCGGCGTCAATTGGCTGCGAGGGGGTGCTGGTGAAGCCGTTCGAACCACAGCAGCTCGTGAGTCGCGTCACGGAACTGCTGACGCCGCCGCCGGCGAAATCGGGCGGACGGAAGTCTGCCGGCGCGGCTGCGCCGGCTGACGCTCCCGAGACGGCCACCGTCACGCCGTTTCCCACGCAGGCGTCGCGTGGCGATGAAGGTCCGTTCCGCGTGACCCACGGCAGTCCGTTCGACGCCGGCGGCGCTCCTGAATCGCTCGAGCCACCGGCACGGCCGGTCTGGGAGACTGGCGGGAGCACGCCGCTGGGCAACGCGCCGGCGGCGCGATCGGCCGAGGCGCCGGCGCCGAAGGTCTCGCTGGTCAACGCCTTTTCCGCGCTCCTGGCCGCCGAGCAGTCGACGACACCCGCGCCGGCCGCCGCCGCGGCGCCTGCCGCCATCAGCGACGCGTCGGTCGAAGATGCAGTCCGCCGCGTGCTCGCGCGCATGACCGACGACCTCGTCCGCCGCATCGTCGTCGAGACCGCCGAACGGCTGATTAAGGAAGAGATCCAGAAGATCAAGGACAATCCCGAATAAAATTGCGGAGTGTCCGTTCCGGAAAAACCCGCCCTTGAAGGGCTCGAAACCAAATGGCAGTCGCGCTGGGATGCTGACGCGACCTACGCCTTCGATCGCACGCAGTCCCGCGCCGACGTCTACTCGATAGACACGCCCCCGCCGACGGTCAGCGGCTCGCTGCATGTCGGTCACGTCTTCTCCTACACCCACACCGACATCGTCGCGCGCTATCAGCGGATGCGCGGCAAGGCGGTGTTCTACCCGATGGGGTGGGATGACAACGGTCTGCCGACCGAGCGGCGGGTGCAAAACTACTACGGCGTGCGCTGCGATCCGTCGGTGCCGTTCGATCCGAACTTCACGCCGCCGGCCGAGCCGCCGAAGCCGCCGCTGGCCGTGTCACGGCCGAACTTCGTCGCGCTCTGCACCACGCTCACCGTCGAGGACGAAAAGATCTTCGAACATCTCTGGCGCCACCTCGGGCTGTCGGTCGACTGGTCGATGACCTACGCGACGATCAGCCCGGTGTCGCGGCGGATTTCGCAGCTCGCGTTTCTGCGCCTGCTGGCGAAGGGACAGTCGTACCAGCTCGAGGCGCCGACGCTCTGGGACATCGACTTCCGGACCGCGGTCGCACAGGCCGAACTCGAAGATCGCGAGATGCCGGGCGCCTATCACCGCATCGCGTTCGCGCGCGAGGACGGCGCCGGCGCGGTCGAGATCGACACCACCCGGCCCGAGTTGATTCCCGCGTGCGTCGCCCTGGTCGCCCATCCTGATGACACGCGCTACCAGCCGCTGTTCGGCAAGCACGTCATCACACCGCTCTTCGGCGTGCCGGTGCCGGTCAGGCCGCATCCCCTCGCCGATCCGGAAAAAGGTACCGGCATCGCGATGATCTGCACCTTCGGCGATCTCACCGACGTGGTGTGGTGGCGCGAGCTGTCGCTGCCGGTGCGCGCGATCATCCAGGCCAACGGCACCTTAAAGCCGATCGCCTGGGGCAGCGCCGGGTTTCCCTCGATCGACGCGGCGGCGGCGCAGGCGCGCTACGACACGATGGCGAATCTCACCGCCGCCAGGGCGCGCGCCCGAATCGTCGAACTATTGAAAGAAACCGCCGCGCTCGTCGGCGACATCCGGCCGATCACGCATCACGTCAAGTTCTACGAAAAGGGCGATCGGCCGCTCGAGATCGTCACCAGCCGCCAGTGGTTCGTCAAGACGATGGACCATCGCGGCGCGCTCATCGATCGCGGCCGCGCGATGCGCTGGTTCCCGGCGCACATGCAGACGCGTTACGAGAACTGGGTGAACGGCCTCAACGGCGACTGGTGCATCAGCCGGCAGCGGTTCTTCGGCGTGCCGTTTCCGGTGTGGTACAAAGTCCGCGACGACGGCACCACCGATCACGATGCGCGGCTCGTGCCGGACGAAGCGCAACTGCCGATCGATCCGTCGACCGATCACCCGGCGGGCTATCGCGAGGAGCAGCGCGGCAAACCGGGCGGCTTCGTCGGCGATCCCGACATCATGGACACCTGGGCGACGTCGTCGCTGTCGCCGTTCATCGTCTGCGGCTGGGAGCGCGATCAGGATCTCTGGGCGCGCACCTTCCCGATGGATCTGCGGCCGCAAGCTCACGACATCATCCGCACCTGGCTGTTTTCGACAGTGCTTCGCGCCCACCTCGAACTGAACTCGCTTCCGTGGACCAACGCGGCGATCTCCGGCTGGGTGCTCGATCCGGACCGCAAGAAGATGTCGAAATCGAAGGGCAACGTCGTCACCCCGATGGGCCTGCTCGAAGAGCACGGATCCGACGCGGTGCGCTATTGGGCCGCGAAGGGCGGACCGGGCGTCGACACCGCCTTCGACGCCGGCCAGATGAAGGTCGGCCGGCGGCTGGCGATCAAGCTGTTGAACGCGTCGAAGTTCGTGCTGACCAAGATCACTCCGATCGGCCCGGTGACCGAACCGCTCGACCGCGCGATGCTGCGGCAGCTCGATGACGTCGTGCGGCAGGCGACCGAGGCCCTGCAGGCGTACGACTACGCCGCCGCCCTTCGCGTCACCGAGGCGTTTTTCTGGGGCTTCTGCGACGACTACATCGAGCTGGTCAAACGGCGCCGCGGCCGCGACGACGCCGGCGCCGCGTCGGCGAATGGGGCGGCGCAGACGGCATTGTCGGTGATGCTTCGGCTGTTTGCCCCGGTGCTGCCCTTTGTGACCGAGGAAGTGTGGTCGTGGTGGCAGCCGGGTTCCGTGCACCGCTCGGCGTGGCCGACGTCGGCCGAGCTGGCCGGCGCCGGCGACGACGCCCATGCCTACACGCGGGCCAGCGAAATTACCGCCGCCATCCGGCAGCAGCGTTCCGAGCGCAAGCTCGGTTTCTCGGTGCCGGTGCGGGTGACGCTGGGCGGTGTCGATCGCGCCCTGTGGCCGGCGATTGCGCGCGATCTGCTCGAGGGCAACAACGTCGTCGGCGATCCGCAAATCGATTTCGATGCGCCGGCGTTGACGGCGGCGATCGAGCCTGTCGCCGCCGATGCCTGATCCACTGCCGCTCTCCAACTATCGTGGCATCGTCGGCCGCGCCATCGCCGAGGACCTCGGTGATGGCGACGTCACGACGAGCGCGACGGTGCCGGCTGCGGCGGTTGGCCGCGGTGATCTCATCGCCAAGAGCATTTGCGTGCTGGCCGGCCTCGACGCTGTTCGCGAGACCTTCGCTCAACTCGACGCGCGTGTGCGCTGCGCGTTCGTCCACGCAGATGGTGATCGTCTCCACGCCGGTGAAGTAATTGGATCGATCACCGGACCGGCGGCGGCGCTGCTCATCGGCGAGCGCACCGCCCTTAATTTCCTGCAGTACCTGTCCGGCATTGCCACCGTGACCCGCGCGTTCGTCGACGCCGCGGCGGGGCAGATCGTCATCCTCGACACGCGGAAGACGACACCCGGACTGCGGGCGCTGGCGAAATACGCCGTCCGTTGCGGCGGCGCGACGAATCACCGCTCCGGCCTGCATGACGGCGTGTTGATCAAGGACAATCACATTCGACTTGCCGGCGGGATTGCCGCGGCGGTCGCGCGCATCCGCGAGCGGGACATGGGCTTGAAGATCGAAGTCGAGACGCAAAGCCTGGCACAGGTGGAAGAGGCCCTCGCCGCCGGCGCGGAGATCATCATGCTCGACAACCTCGACATCCCGACGATGCGCAAAGCGATTGCGACGATCGCGGGACGGGCGCGCGTGGAAATTTCCGGGAACGTCACGCTGGAGCGGGTACCGGAACTGGCTGCGCTCGGAGCCGACTATGTCTCGGTCGGCGCGCTGACCCATTCGGCGCCGGCCGCGGACATCAGCCTCGAGATCGAAGTGGCATCGGGCGACGGAGCCGTGCCGTGACCACAACTGATCCGTGGCCGCCGCCGCAGTACTACGCCGAGGTCGCGTCGACCAACGATCTGGCGATGCAACTCGCGCTCCGCGGGGCGCCGGAGGGGAGCGCCGTGCAGGCCGGGCGTCAAACCGCGGGACGGGGGCGATTCGGCCGCGAATGGTTTTCGCCCGCTGATGCCGGCCTCTATCTCTCGGTGGTGGCGCGGCCCGATCGAGCGACGCGGTCGTGGTCTCTGCTGACGCTGGCGGCCGGCGTCGCCGCCGCCGAGGCGATCGAACGCGCGACCGGCCTCAGTTGCGATTTGAAGTGGCCAAATGACATCGTGATCGGCCGGCCATGGCGAAAGCTCGGCGGGGTGTTGTGCGAAGCCGCGGACCGCGCCGTGGTGATCGGGATCGGTCTGAACCTGCGCGCCGCGGCCTACCCGCCCGACATCGCCGATCGCGCCACCGCCGTCGAAGTCGAACTGGGACGCGAGATCGAGTCGTCGGCGCTGAGTCAGGCGCTGATGCGATCCCTGCAGGACGCGCTGGCGCAGCTCCGCGGCGGCGCGCATGATCAGATCTGCGATGCGTGGCGGAGACGCGCCCGCAGCGGGCTCGGCGGGCGTGTCGTCCGCTGGCGGGAACAGGGACAGGAGCGGCGTGGCCGTGCGCGGGACATCGACGGTGACGGTGCGCTGCTCGTCGAGGCCGATGGGCAGATCATCCGAGTCATCGCCGGAGAAGTGACGTGGGAGCCGTGGACGCGTGAATGAAACAGAACTGGTCACTGGCGCGGTTGGAACCGTGGACGTCGGCGAGTACTGTCGCCGGGTCGAAGAATTTCTGACCCGAGTCAATGGCGGCCATCTCGTCCGCATCGTCGGACCGGGTTTCACGCTGGTGCGTGAGTGGGCCGCCGATGGAATTCCGCTGAGCGTCGCGTTTCACGGGATCGCCGCCAAGGCGGACCGTCACCGTGGCGGAGCGTCGAACCGGCCGCTGCGGCTCGAATTCTGCGAATCCGACGTTCGTGAGGCGTTTCGCGCGTGGCGGCGGGCGGTGGGCGCATTTTCCGCGACCGATCCAGCAGCCGACGCGGTGACGGCGGCGCCGGTCGAGGAAAGCCGGCGGCCGTCGCTTTCGAAGCATCTGGACCGCGCCATCGATCGCTTGACGCGCGCCGCCGGCCGCCTCGAACTCTCTGACGCTTTCCGGGATGGCGTCACCGAACAACTCGGCGTCGTCGTCTCGCTGCGCGACGAGGCGCGCAAGGCGCGCGGCCCGGCGCGCGCCGCCATCGCGGCCAGGCTGCCGGCCGTCGACGCCGCGCTCGCCGCGATTGCCAGAGCCGCGGCGCCGCCTGAATTGCTCGCGCAGGTGCGGCGGGAGGCCGAAGCCGATCTCGCCGCCTATCGCCACCGGTTGTCCGCCGAGGCGTGGACGCGCGCGATCGACGTCGGCGTCGATCATGCGCTGCGCGATCGATTCGGGCTGCCGGCGCTCGACGTCGCCGGGCTCTAAGGACGCCGATGGAATTGACGATCGAACGCGCAGTCGCCGGTGGGCGCATGCTGGCGCGTCACGAGGGCCGGATCGTGTTCGTCCGCGGCGCGATACCGGGCGAGCGCGTGCGCACGCGGGTCGAGAAGAGCACCCGCCAGGCAATCTGGGCCGACACGATCGAGGTGCTCGAGCCCAGCGGCGATCGGCGCGAGCCGATCTGCGATCCGGCCTGCGGCGGTCTCGCCTACGCCCACATCGAATACCCGCGTCAGTGCGAGCTGAAGCGCGACGTCGTCGCCGATGCGTTCCGGCGGCTCGCGCGCGTCGACGTGCCGGCCGATTTTGCCGTGTTGGGTTCGCCGGAGCGCGGCTATCGCCTGCGCGCGCGCCTCCATGTCAGCGACGGGCGCGCCGGATTCTTCCGCGAAAGTTCGCACCGCTGGTGCGACGCCGCGGCCACCGGCCAGCTCGCCGCCGGCGCGATTGCCGCCGCCGATGGCGCAGTCGCGGCGCTGGGCCGCCGCGCGCCCGCGGTCGAAGCCGTGACCGTCATCGAGAACATCAGCGGCGCCGAGCGTGTGGTGCACTTCGAGCCGCGTGAGGGCATGCGGCTCGACGACGTCGGGCGCACGCTGGCGCTGCCCGACGGCGTCACCGGCATCACCGCGGACGCCCGCGGTCACGTCGTGACGATTGCCGGATCGCCGACCGTCACCGACACCGCCGATCAGTTGTTCGGAGGCGCGTCGCCGATCGGTGCCCTGCCGGCATGGACGCGCCACGCGACGTCCTTTTTTCAGGGCAATCGGTTTCTGACCGGGCCGCTGGTGCGGCACGTCCTCGACGTCGTCGGCCACGACGCGGTCGCGGATCTCTACGCCGGCGTCGGGTTGTTCGCGATCGCGCTTGCGGCGCGCGGCGCCCGGGTCGTGGCGATCGAAGGCGATCGATCGAGCGGCGGCGATCTCGATGCCAACGCCGGACCGTGGCGCGAGAGGCTGCGCGCCGTGCATGCCGCGGTCGAGGACGCCGCGCAGTTCATTCACGCCGGTGACGTCGGCGCCGTCGTCGTCGATCCGCCGCGAACCGGCCTGTCGCCGAAGGCGCTGACGGCGGTCGTCGGCCTCGGGGCCGGTCAGATTGTCTACGTCTCCTGTGATCCGCCGACGCTGGCGCGCGACGCGGCAAAGCTGATGGCCGCGGGATTCGAATTGACGTCGATGCGGGGATTCGACTTGTTCCCGAACACGGCGCACGTCGAGAGCGTCGCAGTGTTTTCTTGGGGTCAAACTGGGGTCAGACCCCTCGGGGTCTGACCCCTGGGTGCGAAAAAGCCGTCGGGTGGCTTTTTACGATTTACCTAAAAAGCCACCCGACGGCTTTTTCGCGGCAGCGACTAGCGCCTCAAACAGCGGCGAGAAACGGCCGCTGCGCCAGAAGTTTTCCGGGTGCCATTGGACACCGAGGCACCAGCGCGAGGCAGGGCGTTCAATCGCCTCGATCACGCCGTCCGGAGCCACCGCCGAGACCACGAACCCCGGTGCGACCTGCCTGACTGATTGATGGTGCCGGCTGTTGACGGCCAAACGTCGATCCGGTCCCAGCCGTTCAGCCAGGACCGCACCCAGGCACGTATCCGGCGCGACGATGACGTCGTGCGACGGCTCATCGCGCGGCTCGACGACGGAGTGCGCGAGCGCCGCGGGATCGGCGCTCGGGATGTCCTGAACGAGCGTGCCGCCGGCCGCGACGTTCAGCACCTGGACGCCGCGGCAGATGGCGAGCAGCGGCAAATCGCGTTCGAGCGCCGCGCGCGCGACCGCCAGTTCGTAGGCGTCGCGAACCGGATCGAGATCCAGCGTGTCGTGCCGCTCGTCGTCGTTGTAGTGCACCGGATCGACGTCAGCGCCGCCGGTGAGCAGGACGCCGTCGGCGCCTTCGAGCGCGTGCGGGAGCGGGTCGGTTTCCGGGGAGATCACGCGCGGTGTGGCGCCCGCGTTTTCGAGCGCCGACAGGTAATCGGCTTTGGGCCAGGCGACCGCGATTACCGGCATCGCATCACATCCTGGTCGGTACGGTGCAGCCCATCAGGTCGAGCGCCCGCGCCAGTTGCCGCCGTGCGTAAGCGACGCCGGCGGCGCGCCACAGCCGGGCGTCGGCGCGCTCTTCGCGCAGGATCGGCTGCCGGTGATAGAACCCGTTGAACGCCTGCGCCAGCCCGAACGCGAACTTCGCCAGCACCGACAGCTCCAGCGAACGCACCGAGGTATCGATGACCTCGTCGAGACGCGCCGCTTCCAGCACCAGCGCCCACAATTCGTCGCCGTCGTCGCCGCGCTCGATCGCCGCGGCGTCCAGATCCGCAACCTGCGCGATCACCTGCGCCTCGGTCAAGCCTTCACGCTCCTGCAGCTTCGCGAAGATGTTGTTGGCGCGGACGACGGCGTACTGGATGTACGGACCGCTCTCGCCCTCGAAGCTGAGC
>DASUGM010000126.1:0-10333 GCA_036274055.1 Vicinamibacterales bacterium
GCATTCCCACGAAGATGAACTTGCGGTTCAGGACGTCGTCGAGGATCGCATTGATGTCGCCGAGCTGATCGAAGACGACGTAGGTCGTGAAATGGCAGAGCGCGTAGAAGAACGACCAGATGCCGACCATGCGGCGGACGATCTGCAGCCGGTTCCAGCCGAACAGCCGGCGCAGCGGCGTCACCGTCATCGACAGCAGCATCATCGCCAGCGCGGTCTCGCCGGTCTCCTTGAGGATCGCCTCGACGGGATTGACGCCCAGCGCTGCCTGATGGCCCTGATAGACGGTCTGGTAGATGCGCCAGCCGAGGTCGACGCCGGGAAACGCGCAGCCAAGAAACACGGCGGTGTAGAAAAACCGCCACTTGATGACCGCGTGCAGCCAGTCGAGAAGTGTGTTCAGCCAGCCCGGCAGACGCATGCGGGCTTAGTAATACTTCTTGAGGTCCATGCCTGTATAGAGGCTGGCCACCTGATCGCCGTAGCCGTTGAACAGCAAGGTCGGCGTGTTGGCGAGGAAGTTCGGCAGCCGCCGTTCGCGCGCCTGGCTCCAGCGCGGATGCGGCACGCTTGGGTTGACGTTGGCGTAGAAGCCGTATTCGTCCGGCGCCTGAATCGCCCACGTCGTCGCCGGCATCTTGTCGGTGAAACGGAGGCGGACGATCGACTTGCCGCTCTTGAAGCCGTATTTCCACGGGATGTGCACGCGAAGCGGCGCGCCGTTCTGATTCGGCAGGACCTTGCCGTAGAGCCCGACGACCATCATGGTCAGCGGGTGCATCGCTTCGTCCATGCGCAGGCCCTCGACGTACGGCCACTCGAGCACGCCGGTGCGCTGCCCCGGCATCTCGCTCGGCCGCTGCAGCGTCGTGAACTCGACGAACTTGGCCCCCGGCTGCGGCTCGATCTTCCTGAGAACGTCCGACAGCGAGACGCCGATCCAGGGAATCACCACCGACCAGCGTTCCACGCAGCGATGACGATAGACGCGCTCTTCGAGCGCGTTGAAGTTGATCAGGTCCTCGACGCCGTAGTCGCCCGGCTTGTTGACCATGCCGTCGACCTTCACTTTCCACGGCGTGGTCTTCAGCGTGTGCGCGTTGCGCGCCGGGTCGCCCTTGTCGGTGCCGAACTCGTAGAAGTTGTTGTAGGTCGTAATCTCTTCGAAGGTGTTGAGCGGATCGGCGGCGACGAACTTCGGATTGCGCGTCGATTTCAGGCCCTGCGCCGCCTCGACGTCAGGCATGGCGCACGCGCTCAGGACGCCGCCGGCGCCGGCGCCAATCGCGCCCACCGCGGCCGCCTTCATGAACTCGCGCCGCGAGTGGTAGACGTGCTCCGGCGTGACCTCGGAGAACGGTAGGTCGGAAGATTGCTTGATCTTCAGAATCATGAGATTGCCTCTGCGTCTCCGCGGCCTCCGCGCCTCGGCGTGGTTCTCTTCGTGATCTTATAATGTCCGGGCCGGCTTGAGCGATTGGATGCCGCAGCCCGCGCCGCAGTTACATCCCATGCCCGAATCGACCGTCGCCGCTGCCGGCGCTGCCGCTACCCTGCTCAACAAACTCACGCACCGCACCGCCCGGGTTGGCGTCGTCGGCCTGGGCTACGTCGGTCTGCCGCTTGCCGTCGAGTTTGCCCGCGCCGGTTTCCACACCACGGGTATCGACCTCGACGCCAGAAAAGTTGACGCCATCAATCGCGGCGAGTCCTACATACAGGACGTACCGACGTCCGAGGTTGCGGCGTTTCACAAAGTCGGCAAACTCGGCGCGACCGTCGATGCGTCGGCGATCGCCCATCTCGACACCATCAACATCTGCGTCCCGACGCCGCTCCGCAAGACCAAGGACCCGGATCTGTCGTACGTCGTCGCCGCGGTCGAAGTCATCGCCGCGCACCTGCGCCGCGGCCAGCTCGTGGTCCTCGAGTCCACCACCTATCCCGGTACCACGGACGAAGTCGTGCAGCCGATTTTGGAGCGCGGCGGCCTCAAGGCCGGCGTCGATTTCTTCCTCGCCTTCTCCCCCGAGCGCGTCGACCCCGGCAACGAGAAGTGGACGACGAAGAACGTGCCGAAGGTGGTCGGCGGCGTCACGCCCGAATGCACGACGCTGGCGAAGGCGCTCTACAGCGCGTCGATTGACACCGTCATCGAGGTCAGCTCGCCCAAAGTCGCCGAGATGGTGAAGCTGCTCGAGAACACGTTCCGCGCCGTCAACATCGGCCTCGTCAACGAGCTGGCGCTGATGTGCGACCGGATCGGCGTCAACGTCTGGGAAGTCGTCGATGCGGCGGCGACGAAGCCATTCGGCTTCATGCCGTTCTATCCCGGCCCCGGGCTCGGCGGTCATTGCATCCCGATCGATCCGTTCTATCTCTCGTGGAAAGTGAAAGAAGTCGGCTTCGAGGCGCGCTTCATTGAGCTGGCCGGCCACGTCAACGGCGCGATGCCGCACCACGTCGTCGATAAGGTCGTCGACGCGCTGAACGCGCACGCCAAGTCGGTGCGCACGTCGAGCGTGCTGATGCTCGGGGTGGCCTACAAGCGCGACGTCGACGACTTCCGCGAGTCGCCGGCGCTCGACGTGCTCGGCGCGCTCGAGCAGAAGGGCGCGGTCGTGAGCTATCACGATCCGTACGTGCCGGTGCTGCCGGCGCACGATTGGCCCGGCAAGCGCGAACTGAAATCCGTCGCGCTCACTGACGACGCGATCAAGGCCGCGGACTGCGTTGTCATCGTCACCGATCACAAGGCCTTCGACTGCGACCACATCCGCAAGACCGCGAAGCTGATCGTCGATTCGCGCAATGCGATCAAGGGATCCTTCGCGCACGTGTTCAAACTCGGCGCGCCGCAGATCAGGCCCTAGGCGCCAGGCCCGCCCCGGCACGTTTGGCGCACCGGCGCAAAGGCGCACGGGGCTGTGAGACACTGACGCGTGACCCGTCCTGCTGACGCCATACGATTCGATTCCCTCGGCCTCGCCGATTCCCTGATTAGTTCCGTCACCGCGCTCGGATACGAAGAGCCGACGCCGATACAGCGCGAGGCGATTCCGCTCCTGCTGGCCGGCCGCGACCTGTTCGGCCAGGCCGGCACGGGCACCGGAAAGACCGCGGCCTTCGCGTTACCGCTGCTCCACCGACTGGCGACGACGCCGGCCGCAGCCAAAGGGGCGACGCGCGCGCTGATCCTGGTGCCGACCCGCGAGCTGGCGATGCAGGTCGCCGAGGCGATTCACAAGTACGCGCGCAAGACCTCGATCACCGTCGTCCCGGTCTACGGCGGCGCGCCGATGCATCAGCAGATCCGCGCGCTCAGCCGCGGCGCTGACGTCGTCGTCGCGACGCCCGGGCGCGCGCTCGACCATCTGCGCCGGCAGACGCTTGCGCTCGATCGTCTCGAAGTCCTGGTGCTCGACGAGGCCGACGAGATGCTCGACATGGGCTTCGCCGAAGATCTCGAGACGATTCTCAAGGCGACTCCCCCAGGCCGGCAGACGGCGCTGTTCGCGGCGACGATGGCGCCGCGGATTGGGGCGATTGCCGAGCGCCACATGCGCAAGCCGGCGCGAGTCGAGATCAAGGGCGAGAAACGTCCCACCGGCGCGGTGCCACGGGTCCGCCAGTCCGCGTACGTCGTGAGTCGATCGCAGAAAGGTGCCGCGCTCGGCCGGATTCTCGAGTTCGAGGATCCGGCCTCGGCGATCGTTTTCTGCCGCACTCGGCTCGAAGTCGACGAATTGACCGAGACGCTCCTGTCGCACGGCTACGGCGCCCAGGCGCTCCACGGCGGCATGGAGCAGAAGCAACGCGATCGCGTAATGAACGCGTTCCGTTCGGGCAAGGCGGACGTCCTGGTGGCGACCGACGTCGCCGCGCGCGGGCTGGATATCGAACACGTGTCGCACGTCATCAACTTCGATATCCCGACAGCGCCGGAAGTCTACGTGCACCGGATCGGCCGGACCGGCCGCGCCGGCCGCGACGGCGTCGCGCTGACGCTCGTCGATCCGCGCGAGCAGCGGTTTCTGCGCCACATCGAGGGCCTGACGCGCCAGCAGATCTCGATCCTGCCGCTCCCAAGCGAGGCGGCGTTGCGCGCCAAACGCATCGACAGCCTGCGACTCGCACTGACCTCACGCATCGAGAAGGGCGAGCTCGACGGGCCGCGCAGCTTCGTCACTGAACTTGCGCACGACGTCGATCTCGTCGACATCGCGGCCGCCGCCGTCGCGCTGCTGGCAGAATCGGACGCGAAAGACGCGGGCGGATCCGACGCCGCGCCGGCGCGCGGTGGGGACGGTCTCGACGACGCCGACTCGCGCCTCGAAGCCGGCGTCGCCCCGATGACGACGCTGTTCATCGGTGCGGGTCGATCGGCCGGGATCCGACCGGGCGACATTGTCGGCGCGATCGCCGGTGAGGCGCACCTGACCGCGAAACAGATCGGCGGCATCAAGATCGGCCCGCATCATTCGCTGGTCGAAGTGCCCGAGGCGCTCGCCGATCGGGTGATTGCGGCGATGGGGCGGACGAAGCTGCGGGGGAAGAAGGTGGAAGTGACGCGGGCGGGGGACGGACGACGCTCGCGCGCAGACTGAGACGCGGAGGAGCGCGGAGCCGCGGAGATCAGATTGCAGAAACTTCAACGCCAAGCAGGCCGAGACGTTGTAGCAAATGCAATGACGCCGGCGATTTCGCAGATTCTTCCCCAGTTTCGACCGGCACCGAGCTTGCTGTACGTTGGATGTGGCCTGGAGGATCGACGACATCACCGGCGAGATCGTCGACGCCGCCCTGACCATACATAAAGCGTGGGGGCCTGGTCTCCGGGAATCCACGTGCGAGCAGCTTCTGGCGGCCGAACTCCTGAGGCGCGGCCTCGGCGTGCAGCGTCAGGTCCTGAAGCCTCTCGAGGCTCGGGGCATCCGCATCGAACGCAGCCTCCGTTTGGATCTTCTGGTCGAAGAGCAGGTAGTGGTCGAGATCAAATCCCGCCCGTGGCTGGATCCGAATCACGCCCGGCAATTGTTGACCTATCTGCGAGCGCTCGATCTTCGGGTCGGTCTGCTAATCAACTTCGGTCTGCCGACATTAAAACAAGGTCTGAGGCGGGTCGTTAACGACTATCGAGGCTGAGGCTATCCCGACTCCTCGCGGTCTCCAGGCGTCTTCGCGCTTCTCCGCGTCTCCGGCCACACCGCGTCGCTGCCGACGTCTCCGGGCCTCTGCGCTCCTCCGCGTCTCTGCGCTCCTCCGCGTCTCTTCACGATCCCCAGTCGCGCCTGCGTTTCACCTCCGCGACCTCAATGTGGTACTCCGAGTACCACTGCTCGCGACCCAGCCGCTGCGCGACCCGGTGGCGCTCGTGCTCGCGCCACGCGGTCAGTGTCGCCTCGTCCTCCCACCACACCGCCGACAGCCGCTCGCCGTCCTCGCCGGTGTAGTGCCGGAAATCGATGAAACCGGGCATCTGGCGCGCGGAGGTGAGCATCTCCTCGGCCATCTCCGCGTAGCCGGGACCGGCGTCGGCGCGCAGCCGCGAGCGAAACAGAATCAGCATCATGGCTCGAGTATAGGTGCGGTCTGGCTGCTACACTGCGATCATGACTCGAATGACGACAACACTCGCGGTCATCCTCCTCACCATGACAACGCTCGTCGCGCAGACACCGGCGCTGCCGACCATCGACCAGATCCTCGACAAGCAGATCGAAGCCGTCGGCGGCCGCGCCGCGCTCGAGAAGCTGCAGACGATCACCGGCAAAGGCAACATCTCGATCGAGCAGTTCCAGCTCAGCGGCACGATCCAGCTGTTCCAGAAGCCGGACAAGTCGCTGCAGATCCTCGACCTGACCGGTGTCGGCACCACGCGCGAAGGTTTCGACGGCACCGTCGGCTGGGTCGATCAGCCGCAGCAGGGCATCGTCGAGAAGACCGGCCTCGAGCTTGCCGAGGCGCGACGCGGCGCGATCATGCCGCGCGAGCTGAAGATGAAGCAGCTCTATCCGAAGATGGCCGTCACCGGTCGTGGCAATGTCGACGGCAAGCCGGCCTACATCGTCGACGCAACGCCGGTCGAGGGACCGCCGGTGAAGCTGTACTTCGACGCCGCCTCCGGGCTCCTCGTGCGTCAGATCGCGACGCGGTCGACGCCGCAGGGCCCGATCGAAGTCGATACCGTCTTCAGCGATTATCGCGATGTCTCCGGTCTCAAACGGCCGTTTGCGATCACGCAGGCGACGTCGCAGTTCACCGCGCGATTGACGTTTACCGAGATCCAGCAGAACGTGCTGATTGACGACGCGATGTTCAAGAAGCCCGGCTTGCAGTGAGGCCGGCGGCGTCGGAACGGACCGCGGTCGCGGTGATCGTCGCGTTGAGCGCCTGCCATCTGCTCAACGACCTGCTGCAGTCGCTGCTGCCCGCGCTCTACCCGATGCTCAAGACCGGCTTCGGGTTGGACTACTGGCAGATCGGGCTGATCACGCTCACTAACTCAGGCACGGCGTCGGTGCTGCAGCCGCTCGTCGGCATGCACACCGATCGCACGCCGCGGCCGTACTCGCTCGCCGTCGGCATGACGGTGATGCTCTTCGGGATTCTGGTGCTCGCCTTCGCGCACCGTTTCGCCCTGCTGCTGGCCGGCGCCGCCTTGATTGGCGTGGCGTCGTCGATCTTCCACCCGGAGTCCTCGCGGATCGCGCGGGTCGCGTCCGGGGGGCGTCACGGCTTCGCGCAGTCGCTGTTCCAGACCGGCGGTAATTTCGGATCCTCGCTCGGGCCGCTGCTGGCGGCGTTCATCGTACTGCCGCGCGGCCAGTCGAGCGTCGCGCTGTTCGCGGTGCTCGCGGTCGTCGGGATCGGGCTGCTCTATCGCGTCGGGAGCTGGTACGCCGCGTCGGGCGCCGCGGTGCCGCGGCCGGCGCGGCCCACTGCCGTGATCGACGCGGCCCGCAACCCGCGCGAAGTACGGCGCGCCGTCGCGGTGCTGCTGGCGCTGGTGTTCTCGAAGTACGTCTATCTGGCCAGCATCACCAGCTACTTCATGTTCTTTCTGATCACGAAGTTCGGGATCGACTCGCAGCAGGCGCAGCTGCATCTGTTCGCGTTCCTCGGCGCGGTCGCGGCGGGCACGTTCGTCGGCGGGCCGGTGGGCGATCGATTCGGACGCAAGTACGTGATCTGGGGATCCATTCTCGGCGTGCTGCCGTTCACGCTGGCGATGCCGTACGCGGATCTGTTTTGGACCACCGTCTTGAGCGTCATCATCGGCGTGGTCCTGGCGTCGGCGTTTTCGGCGATTCTCGTCTACGCGCAGGAACTCCTGCCCGGCCGGGTCGGGCTGGTGGCGGGCCTGTTCTTCGGCTTCGCGTTCGGCACCGCCGGCCTGGCCGCTGCCGCGCTCGGCGTGCTGGCCGACTACGCCGGCATCATTACGGTCTACCGCGTCGTCGCCTTCATGCCGGCGCTGGGACTCCTGGCGTGGCTGCTGCCGCCGGAGCGCAAGCGCGCGTAGAATGTCGGCGATTCCCGGAGGCCCCATGCGCCGTGCTCTCGCAACCGCTTTGTTCGTGCTGCTGCCGGTGTTGCTGTTGATCGCGCGTCAGCAGACGCGCACCGAGACGGCGATGGCGGCGGCGGCCAAGACGCTGCTTGCCGCCCTCGACGCCGACCAGCGCGCCAAGATCGTCTACGCGTTCGACAACGAGGAGCGGCAGAACTGGTGGTTCGTGCCGCGCAATCGCAACGGCCTGCCGCTCAAGGAGATGACGCCGGCGCAGCGCGACACGGCCTTCGCGCTGCTCAAGACCGGCCTCAGTGAAAAAGGATTCTCCAAGGCCGAGGCGATTCGCGGTCTCGAGCCGGTGCTCAAGGCAATGGAGAACAACAGCCCGACGCGCGACGTCGAGCGCTACTTCTTCACCATCTTCGGCGAGCCCGGCAGCGACCGTTGGGGCTGGCGCTACGAAGGCCACCACCTCTCGCAGAACTGGACGATCGTCCGCGGCAAGGCGGTCTCGACGACGCCGTCGTTCTTCGGCGCCAATCCTGCCGAAGTCCGCGACGGCCCGCAGAAGGGCCGGCGCGCGCTGCCCGTCGAAAACGATCTCGGGTGGAAGTTCTTCAAATCGCTGACGCCCGAGCAGCTCGAGGTCGCGATCGTCGCCACCGTCTCGCCGACCGAGATCGTCACCGGCAACGCGCGCAAAGCCTCGATGATCGACGCCAGGGGGCTCAACATGCAGTCGATGACCGCGCCGCAGCGGGCGATGCTGTTGGATCTGATTCGCGAGTACGCCAACTCGCAGGGGCCGGACCTCGCGCAAGCGCGGCTGGCGAAGCTGCAGCGCGAGCCGTTGGATCAAATCGTCTTCGCCTGGCTCGGCGGCACCGACCCGTCACAGGGCCACTACTACCGGATCCAGAGCCACAGTTTTCTGATCGAGTACGACAACACCCAGAACAACGCCAACCATCAGCACACCGTGTGGCGCGACTTCGCGGGCGACTTCGGGGCCGATCTGCTCGGGGAGCATTACCTCGCGTACTCGCACCGCTAAACTCGAAATTTCAAACTCAAAACTTCAAACTTCAGACGCGGGCTCTCAGCTCCGTGCTGAGTCCTGAGTTTGAAGCTTGAAGTTTGAAGCTTGAAGTTTCGAGTTTCAAGTTTGTCGTCTACTGTCCTCCCACCGTCAGATTGTCGTGGACGTCCTTGACACCGTCGGTGTCCTTGGCGATCTGGACGGCCGTGCGGCGCTCGGCGGCCGACGCGACTTTGCCGCTGAGCGTCACCACTTTGTCCTTCGTGTCGACGTCGATCTTCAAGCCGCTGGTCCGCGAGTCGGCAAGCAGCTTCGTCTTCACGGTCGCCGTGAGCGCGGCATCAGAGGTGGCGTCGACCGCCGAATTCGCGGCGCCCGACAGGCCGGTCGTCGCCGGCGGCGGCGCGGAAACAACGAGGTTGTCGACGACGCGGGCCACGCCCTTGGTGTCGCGCGCCAGCATGACCGCCCGATCCTTGGCGGCGGCCGAGTCGACGTTGCCGGTCAAGGTCACGACCTTGTTCGACGTGTCGACGTTGATTTGATACGCCTTCACGGTGTCGTCCGTGGCGAACTTCGATTTCACAGCGGTAGTAATCCCAGGGTCGCTCTCTCCGCAGCCGGCAAGACCGGCGGCAAGAACCAGCGCGCCCACGAATGCGGCGATGCGTTTCATCGTTGTGCTCCTAGGCGGACCTACGTCTCACCTACGGCTCAAGAAGGCACGTCGTGTACCAAACGCAGCGGCGGACGCTGCCGGCCGGAGTGGGCAACGGCTAGCCGCGAAGTGGTGCGTGTCTGCTCAGTTCACGGAAGCGGCAGAGCGCATTGGCGAGCTGCATCTGCCGCGGCGTCCGGCATGCCGGATCGAAGAGCCGCGGGCTGGCGACGAGCAGGCATGCGCAGCGGGCCCGCGAGGTCGCGACGTTCAGGCGATTGGCGCTGTAGAGGAACTCCATCCCGCGCGGCGCCTCGGCGGCATCTGACGTCGTCATCGAGTAGATGACGATCGGCGCCTCCTGGCCCTGAAACTTATCGACGGTGCCGACGCGTGCGTCCGGTGGCAGCTTGTCTCTCAGCCGCCCGACCTGGGCGTTGTACGGCGCGACGATCAGAATGTCGGCGAGGGTGACGTCGTGATCCTTGTCCTCGGCGTCGAACCAGCGCGAGCCCGGCGCGCTCAGTTCTGCGACCAGATCGACAATCACCGCGGCTTCCTCGTCCGATGCGTTCTGACACCCCTCGTGCACCACCGGCAGCGTCCACAACCCGGCGCCGTCGAACCGCGTGCCGGCGAGCCGCTGTCGTTGGAGGCCGGCAAGCGAACGCAGCTTGCCGTCGTAGAAGACCTCCGAAGTGAACGCCGCAATCGCGGGCGCAAGCCGGTGCGTCACCGCGAGAAACAAGCCGCGATCGGCCGGCATGGTCTCGGCGTCACCGAGGATGTGTTCGAGCGCCGACACCTCGAGGCCGTCAGGATGACTGCCCTTCAGCGGCTGATCGAGTTGCCGGGGGTCGCCAAGCAGCACGAGATTGCGCGCCGCTGGCGCCACGGCCAGGACATTCGCCAGCGACATCTGCCCCGCTTCGTCGACGACGAGGACGTCGAGCGTGTGACCGGGCTCGGTCCACTGTTGGTTCGCGAAAAGCCAGGCGGTGCCGCCGGCGACATTCGTTCCGGTCTGCAACGCGAGCAGCATGTCGTCATCCGACCCGACCTCGGTGACGGCGCTGTCCCCGGCTTTGTCGGCGGCACCGGCATCGCCCGCGCCGGTCTT
>DASUGM010000127.1:0-5602 GCA_036274055.1 Vicinamibacterales bacterium
CGGCGCGTCCGCCGGGCGCGAGCACCCGCGCCAGTTCGCGAAGGTAGTTGTCGAGATCGGGCGTCAACAAGTGCGTGAACACGGACGCCACGATAGCCACATCGAATGAACCATCCGGGAATGGAAACCGATACCGAGACGCCGGCGTGGCGCCGGCCGGATTGTAGGCGTCGTTGCGGACGTCGGCGAGATGAAAACGAAACTGCGGAAAGCGCGGCGTGATCTGTCGCCGGCACCATTCGATCTCCGCCGGGACGATGTCGAAGCCGTCGTAACGGCCGGCGGTGCTCAAGTACTCCGTCAGAGCGACCGCGATGCGCCCGACGCCGCAGCCGACGTCGAGGACCGCGTCCTCCGGGCGCAGGCCGCACTCGCGCGCCAGAAACGCGACGAACTCTCGGCCGGTAGCGCGATAGTCGTTGTCGGGGTTGGTCGAAATCCGCCGCAGGCTGCGCGGCGGCGTCAATGGATCGCCGCGGCCCGCGATCGTGTCGCCGGCGTCGAGGATCGCGTAGTACGCGCGTGACAGCCGCGGCCGCATCCGCTTCGGCGTCAGCCACCGCCCGACCTGTTCGAACGCCGCCCGCGCCGATCGCGCCACGTCAGATCCAGACTGTGCTGAGTGAAGGGCGCTTGCCAAGAGCAAATTGACGTCGCGCGGAGCTGAGTGAAGGGCCTTGCCCAGAGCACGTTCACAGGGAGAAGACAGAGAAGAGCAAGAGAAAGCTCGTACCGCTGTTGCTCTTGGTTTTCTCGGCCTTCTCTCTGTGAATCTGCTCTTGGCAGATGCCTCACGTTCAGGCGCGCGATCGCGCGGAGCTGAGTGAAGGGCACAGAGAAGAGCAACAGAAGCGTCTGCCGCTGATGCTCCTGGTTTTCTCGACCTTCTCACTGTGAATCTGCTCTTGGCGGAGCCGTCTTGCGCCCGGCCATCGGCCGATCCACACTGCGCTACGTTCACGACCGAACACTGACCGGAGGGTCACCATGGCGATCCCACGCGTAGCATTGGCCACCATCGCAGGCTTGACGCTGGCCGTGAGCTGGCCGGGTCTGGCGCCGATGACCGCCGCGCCGGCGGCGACGCGGCTGCTGCGGCAGCCGACGGTCAGCGCCGATCGCATCGCGTTCACCTACGCGAGCAACGTCTGGGTGGTCGAACGTGCCGGCGGGCTGGCGCGGCGGATTACCAGTTTTCAGGGCACGACCACGAACCCGAAGTTCTCGCCGGACGGCAAGTCGATCGCGTTCAGCGCCGAGTACAGCGGCAACATCGACGTCTACGTCGTCCCGGTCGAGGGCGGCGATCCGAAGCGTCTGACCTGGCATCCCGGCGCCGATACGGTGCAGGGCTGGACGCCCGACGGCAAGTCGATCATGTTCGCGTCGTCGCGCGCCACGTGGGCGCCGAATGCGGCGCCGAAATTCTGGACCGTCCCGATCGAAGGCGGCGTCGAGTCGCCGATGGCCTTGCCGCGCGCGTATCAGGGGAAGATCTCGCCCGACGGATCGCACATCGCGTATCGCATGAACACGTCGTGGGACGACGAGCGCCGTAATTATCGCGGCGGCCAGAATCGTCCGGTGTGGATCGTCGATCTGAAGTCATTCGATCTCGTCTCGCCGCCCTGGACCGATTCGAAGGACACCGATCCGGTGTGGCTCGGCGACACCGTCTACTTCCTCTCGGATCGCGACGGCATAGCCAACGTCTGGGCATTCACGGCGAAGTCGAAGGCGCTGCGTCAGGTCACGAAGTTCACCGACTACGACGTCAAGGCGATCGACGCCGGCGGCGGCACGATCGTGATCGAGCAGGGCGGATTCATCCACGAAGTCGATCCGGCATCGGGTCGGACCAAACCGCTCACGATCACCGCGGCCGGCGATTTTCCGTGGATGATGCCTCGCTGGGAGGACATCTCGAACCGCGTCACCAACATGGCGATCTCGCCGACCGGCAAGCGCGCGCTGATCGAAGCGCGCGGCGAGATCTTCACGATTCCAGTCGAAAAGGGCGACACCCGCAATCTGACGCAGTCGAGCGGCGCCGCCGACCGCGATCCGGCTTGGTCGCCTGACGGCAAGTACATTTCGTACTTCAGCGACAAGACCGGCGAATACCGTCTCGTGCTCGAAGAGCCCGATGGCCTGTCGGCGGTCCGCGAGATCACGCTGCCGAAGCCGACGCACTACTACACCGCGTCATGGTCGCCGGATTCGAAGAAGCTGCTCTACACCGACGCCAACGTCAACGTCTGGGTGCTCGACGTCGCCACCGGACAGACGAAAGTCGTGGGCCGCGACGAGTGGCTGGTGCCCGAGCGGACGCTGAATCCGTCGTGGAGCCCGGACTCGAAGTGGGTCGCGTACGCCGGCCGGCTGCGATCGCTGCATCATGCGATCTTCGTGTCGAACGTCGAAACCGGCGAGACGAAGCAGATCACCGACGGACTCGCGGACGCGGTGTGGCCGGCGTGGGACGCCAGCGGCAAGTACCTGTGGTTCCTGGCCTCGACGAATTTCGGCCTCGCTTCGCAGTGGCTCGACATGACGTCGTACGACCACGCGCAGACGTTCGGGATCTACTTCGCGATTCTGAAAAAGGGCGAGCCGACGCCGCTGCTGCCGGAGTCCGACGAGGATCCGGGCGTCGGCGCCGGCCGCGGTGGTGGTGGCGGTGGCACCGGCGGCGGGCGAGGGGGACGCGCCGGCGGCGCCGGCGAAGCCGAGGACGCGCCGCAGGAGCCGCGCCCTCAGACGCCTGCGCGTCCGGTGACCGTGCAGATCGACTTCGAGGACATGTCGCGCCGCATCGTCGCGCTGCCCGGAGTGCCGCAGCGTGAGTACTCGCGCCTCAGAGCCGGCGGTCCGGGGACGATTTTCTACATCGAGACGCCACCGGGCGGCGGTGCCGCCACGCTTCATCGGTATCGCTTGTCCGACCGGCGCGCGGCGGCGTTCGCGACGGGCGTGACCGACTACGTCGTCAGTGCCGACACGCACAAGCTGCTCTACCGCGGCGGTGGCGGCGGTGGGGGACGCGGCCGTGGCGGTGCCGGCGATGGCGCGCCCGCCGGACCGGCAATGTTCATCGTCGACGCCGATCGCAACGTGCCGCAGGCCGGCACCGGGCGGCTGACCGTCAGCCTGCGGATGTATCTGGAGCCGAAGGAGGAGTACAAGCAGATCTTCAAGGAAGGCTGGCGCAACCAGCGCGATTACCTCTACGTGCCGAATCAGCACGGCGCCGACTGGACGCGGATGGAGGAGATGTACGGCCAGATGCTGCCGTTCGTGAATCACCGGGCCGATTTGAACTACCTGCTCGACAACATGGGCGCCGAGATCGCCGTCGGCCACTCGTACGTGCGCGGCGGGGCGATGCCCGAAGTGCCGACACAGGCCGCGGCCGGCGGGCTGCTGGGCGCGGACATCGCGGTCGACAACGGGCGCTACAAGATCACGCGAATCTTCGACACCGAAGCGTGGAATCCCGAGTTGCGCGCGCCGCTGCGCGAGCCGGGCGTCGACGTCAACGTCGGCGACTACATTCTCGCGATCAACAGCACCGAACTTCGGCCGCCCGACAACATCCATCGTCTGCTCGACGGCACCGCAAACCGGCAGACGCGGCTGACGATCAACAGCAAGCCGGCGATGGACGGCGCGCGGCAGGTGACGGTCGTCCCGGTCGCCAGCGAGCAGGCCTTGCGCACGCGCGCGTGGGTCGAAGAGAACCGGCGCATTGTCGACAAGCTGTCGAACGGGCAGCTCGCCTACGTCTACGTGCCGAATACCGGGCCGGGCGGGTATCAGAGCTTCAATCGCTACTACTTCTCACAGCAGGAGAAGTCGGGCGCGATTGTCGACGAGCGCTTCAACGGCGGCGGATCGGCGGCCGACTACATCATCGACGTGCTGCAGCGCGACTTCGACGACTACTTCAACAACGTCGCCGGCGACCGGATGCCGTTCACGAGCCCGTCGGCGGGGATCTGGGGCCCGAAGGTGATGATCATCAACGAGATGGCCGGATCGGGCGGCGACCTGATGCCGTTCATGTTCCGCTATCGCAAGATCGGCCCGCTGGTCGGCAAACGGACCTGGGGCGGGCTCGTGCACACCGCGGACACGCCTGGTTTCATCGATGGCGGCTCGATGATCGCGCCGCGCGGCGGCTTCTTCACGCGCGACGGAAAATGGGCGGTCGAAAACGAAGGTGTTGCGCCGGACATCGACGTCGAGAACTGGCCGAAGGACGTCATCGCCGGCAAGGATCCGCAACTCGAGCGCGCGGTGCAGGAAGCGCTGCGGTTGCTGAAAGAAAAACCCGTCGATCGGCTGACCAAGGAGCCGCCGCCGCCGCTGTGGGGGCTGCGGAAGAACGGCGGGAAGTAGGGCGAAGTCGCGCTTGGATCGTTGCGGCAGCGCGAGGCGATCCTCGCCGCGCTCGGAGAGCTGCCGCGGCTCGCGCCGGTGCCGGACGACGACGCGGTCGCGCTGATCGGTGCGCGCGGTCTGGCCGGTCGCGGCATTGGCTGGGTGGACGTGCACCTGCTCGGCAGCGCGTTGATCGGCGGCTGGCAACTGTGGACGTTGGATCGGCGGCTTGCCGCTGTTGCCCGTGAACTCGGAGTGGACTGAGATGACAATGACCCGACGGGAATTCGGACAGCAGACACTGGCCGCCGTGGCGATCGGCCTCGCGCCGCGCCGGTTCGCCAACCCGATCATTCCAGGCTGGTATGCCGATCCCGAAGCGCGGATCTTCGAGAATCAGTACTGGATCTATCCGACCTACTCGGCGGCGTACAACGATCAGTTGTTCCTCGACGCGTTTTCGTCGCCGGACCTCGTCACCTGGACGAAGCACGAGCGGGTGCTCGACGCGAAGAACATCGCCTGGGCGAAGCGCGCGGTGTGGGCGCCGACGATCGTGAAGAAAGGCGAGTGGTACTACCTGTTCTTTGCCGCCAACGATATCCAGAACGATCAGCAGCTCGGCGGCATCGGCGTCGCGAAGTCCCGAACGCCGAACGGGCCCTTCGAAGATCACCTCGGCAAACCGCTGGTGGACAAGTTCCACAACGGCGCGCAGCCGATCGACGCGTTCGTCTTCGCCGACGCCGACGGCACGCACTATCTGATCTACGGCGGCTGGCGGCACTGCAACGTCGCCAAGCTCAACGACGACTTCACCGGCCTGGTCGCGCACGCCGATGGCACGACGTTCAAGGAGATCACACCGGCCGGTTATGTCGAAGGCTCGTGGATGTTCGTCAAGGACGGCAAGTACTACTTCATGTGGAGCGAAGGCGGCTGGACCGGCCCGAACTACGCCGTCGCCTACGCGATCGGTTCGTCGCCGCTCGGCCCGTTCGAGCGCGCCGGGAAGATCCTGCAGCAGGACCCGGCGGTGGCGACCGGCGCCGGCCACCACTCGGTGCTGCGCGCGCCGCGCTCCGGCAAGTGGTACATCGTCTATCACCGGCGGCCGCTCGGCGAGACCGATCGCAATCATCGGGTCGTCTGCATCGACGAGATGAAGTTCGGCGCTGACGGATCGATTCTGCCGGTGACGATCACCTTCGAAGGGGTG
>DASUGM010000128.1:0-25169 GCA_036274055.1 Vicinamibacterales bacterium
TAGGTGTCCGGATCGCCATGCAGCGCCCACCCGAGCGACGAGCCGACGATGGTGAGGTAGGTGAGATAGATCGCGCGCAGCCACGCGGCGTCGGGACGATTGAAATCGAGCGACAGCAGTTGCCCGCCGCTCGCCAGCACCCTATCGATCTCGTCGAGCGCGCGTGACAGGTCGGGGACATTGCGCAGCCCGTACCCGGTCGTCACGAGATCGAACTGGCTGGACGCGATGGGCAACGCGCTCATATCGCCGGTCAGCCACCTGATCGCGCCAGCGCCCGGTTTTGCTTTCGCCAACTCGATCATCCGCGTCGTGAGGTCGAGTCCCACGACGATGGCGCCCCTCGACGCAGCAAGAAACGCGAGATCGCCCGTGCCGCACGCCAGATCGAGGACGCGCGCGCCGGGCACCACGCCGGCGCGATCGATCAGCTTTTCCTTCCAGTGCCGATCCCGCCCAAACGAGAGGAATCTGGTGATGAAATCGTAACGCCCGGCGATCGTCGTAAACAGGGCGCTCACATAGCGGCGTTTGCCGTCAGGAGACGAGATCGAGTCTTCCAGCGTCATGGGCGATCGCCGCCGGCCGGCTCAGGACGCCCTTCGCCCGCTCGCCCGATCGCCCATGCTCTGCCCTCACCCATGGCGAGATCGCCCATCGCCCATTCATAATACGGATTGAATGCTCCCGTCGCAGACGGTCGAGAACTACCTCAAAACGATTTTCCTGGCCCAGGCGGCGCTCGGCGGCGATGACCTCGTTCCGATGGGCCAGCTCGCGTCCTCCCTCGGCGTCGTTCCAGGCACGGCGACGACGATGGTGAAGACCCTCTTCGAATCAGGGCTGGTGCACTACGAGCCCTACATGGGCGTACGACTGACGCCGGCCGGCGAAAAACTCGCCACCATGGTGCTGCGCCGGCACCGCCTCGTCGAACTGTTTCTCGTCAAAGTGCTGGGGATGAGCTGGGCTGAAGTGCATGACGACGCCGAGCGATTGGAACACGCGGTGTCGGATCGACTGATCGATCGGATCGACGAAATGCTCGGCCGGCCGGCGTTCGATCCCCACGGCGATCCGATTCCCGACGCGCACGGCGCGATCGCGACGCGCAAGCTCGTCGACCTGCTCAATACCCGACTGGGCGCACCCGTCGTGGTCGCGCGGGTGATAGATCAGGAACCCGACTTCCTGCGATTCGTCGAGCAGTGCGAGCTCGTGCCCGGCGAGCGCGTCACTGTGGTCGCCCGCGACCCGGCTTCGGACGCCGTTCACGTCCGCACACCAACCGGCCGGGACGTCACCATCGGCGCCCGGGCGGCGGCGAAAATCCTCGTCAAACCTGAGTAACTTCTGGCGTTTGCGCGCCAGGCCAAACCACAGTATACTTTTTGAGTAGTCAAAATTAATATTTAACGACCACTAACTCGTGACCAATTTCCTTCTTCTCGCGCTCGTGGCCGCGACCGCGGCGGTGCTCGTCTGGCGGCGGACGCAGCGGCCTGCGCGCGATCGCCGGCGGCTCGAAGACGCGCTGAAGCATCTGTTCGAGCAGGAGTACCGTGGCCGGCACGCCTCGGTGACCTCGCTGGCCGGCGCGCTTCGTTTGCCTGATGCGGCGATCATCGCGCTCGCCGGGCGAATGCAGGCGCAGCGACTCATCGTCGCGCGCGGACAGGACCTCGATCTCACGCCGGACGGCGAACGCCTGGCGCTGCAGATCGTGCGCGCGCATCGTCTGCTCGAACGCTACTTCGCCGACGAAGCGCGATTGCCGATTCGCGACGTGCACGCGGCCGCCGAGCGGCGCGAGCACAGCCTCTCGCCCGCCGACGCCGATCGTCTGTCGGCGTCGCTCGGGCATCCGACGCGCGATCCGCACGGCGATCCGATTCCGACCCGTGAAGGCACCGTCGCGCCGGCATCGGGCACGCCGCTGACGTCGTGGCCGGCGGAACAGACCGGACGCGTCGTCCATCTCGAGGACGAACCGGAGATTTCGTTCGCGCAGATCGTGGCCGAGGGCCTGCACGTCGGCCAGATTCTCCGTGTGATCGAGTCGACCGCAGATCGGATCGCGCTGACCGACGGCGAAAACGAATTCCGACTCGCCCCGGCGGTCGCCGCCAATGTCTTTCTCGCGCCGACCGACGCGTCGCTGGCGCACACCGGCGTCGTCCGCTTGTCGGATCTGTCGAAAGAGGATCGTGCCGAGGTCGTCGGTCTCGACGACGCATGCCAGGGCTTCAGCCGTCGCCGGCTGATGGATCTCGGCTTCACCGAAGGGGCGCGAGTGCGGCCGATGCTGCAGACGTTCGCGGGCGATCCGCGGGCCTACGAGATTCGCGGGACGCTGGTCGCGCTGCGGCGCGAGCAGGCGTCGCAGGTGCTCGTCCGTCAGGAGGCGTCATGAGCGCGCACAACTGCGAGACCTGCGTCGTCACCGCGGAACTCGAGCGGATGGGCGTAAAGCTCGACCGCTTCGATCGCGTGGTCGCGCTCGCCGGCAATCCGAACACCGGCAAGTCGACGTTGTTCAACGCGCTGACCGGCCTCAAGCAGCACACCGGGAACTGGCCGGGCAAGACGGTCACGCGCGCTGAGGGCGGCTTCGAGTTCAACAAGGTCCGGTACAAGCTCGTCGACTTGCCAGGCACGTATTCGCTGCTCTCGGCGTCGAGCGACGAAGAAGTCGCGCGCGATTTTCTCCTCTTCGGCCGCCCCGACGTCACCATCGTCGTCGTCGATGCGACCGCGCTCGAACGCAACCTGAACCTCGTGCTCCAGGTCTGCGAGATCACCGATCGTGTCGTCGTCGCCGTGAACCTGATGGACGAAGCGCGGCGTAAGGGGATCGAAGTCGACACCCGCAGCCTGTCGAAGGATCTCGGCGTGCCGGCCATCGGGATCGTCGCGCGCACCGGCGAGGGCCTGCACACCTTGCTCGAAACCGTCGACGGCGTCGCCTCGGGCACGATCGCGACCAGGCCATTGCGTGTCGAGGGCACGCCGGAGTTCAGGCGCGCGATCGCCGAGTTGGTGCCGCTGATCGAACAGGCCGCGCCGGGCGTTCCGAACGCGCGCTGGATCGCGATCCGCCTGCTCGACGGCGACGCTCAGGTCGAAGAAGCGCTAGCCTCTGGCCGGCTGGCGCAGCTGGTGACCGAGCAGGCGCAGAGCGTCAAGCGGTTCAGCCCGAAGATCGCGCTGGAGGGCGCGCAGTGACCGCGTCCACAGCCGACGCGATTCGCCGCGCCGCGGCGCTGCGCGAGACGCTGCACGTCAGCTTCCGCGACGAAGCGGTGCGCTCGATTTACGGCGAGGCGACCCGGATCGCGCGGCGCGCCGCCAAGAGCGCCGCCGACAAGCGCTTCGACTTCGATCAGCGCATCGATCGCATCGTCACCTCCCCGGTCCTCGGCCTGCCGCTGATGGCACTGCTGCTCGCGGCGGTGTTCTGGGTGACGATCGCCGGCGCCAACGTGCCGTCGGCGATTCTGGCGAACGGATTCTTCTGGGTCGAGGATCAGGCGACGGCGCTCTTCGACTATCTCGGTTCGCCGTGGTGGTTGACCGGCTTCATCTGGCACGGCGTCTTTCGCGGCCTTGCCTGGGTGATCAGCGTGATGCTGCCGCCGATGGCGATCTTCTTCCCGCTGTTCACGATTCTCGAGGATCTCGGCTACCTGCCGCGGGTCGCGTTCAACCTCGACTTCCTGTTCCACCGCGCCGGCGCCCACGGCAAGCAGGCGCTGACGATGGCGATGGGGTTCGGCTGCAACGCCGCCGGCATCATCGCGACGCGGGTCATCGACTCGCCGCGCGAACGCCTGATCGCGATCCTCACCAACAACTTCGTGCCCTGCAACGGGCGCTTTCCGACGCTGATCATGCTGGCGACGATTTTTGTCGGCGCCCAGTTCGCGCCATCGTTCGCGTCGTTTGCCGCCGCCGGCGCCGTCGTCGGCATCGTCATCGTCGGCGTGATCTTCACGCTGGCGGTGTCATGGGCGCTGTCGAAGACGATCCTGCGCGGCGAGGCCTCGGCGTTCACGCTCGAGCTGCCGCCGTACCGGCGGCCCGGCTTCATGCGGATTCTCTACACATCGCTGATCGATCGCACGCTGTTCGTGCTGTGGCGCGCGATGCTGACCGCGGCGCCCGCCGGCGCCGTGATCTGGATCCTCGGCAACATCAGCGTCAGCGGCGCCAGCCTGGCGCAGCACACCGCGAACTTCCTCAATCCGCTCGGCCATGCGATCGGCCTGGACGGCGTGATCCTGCTCGCGTACATCATCGCCATTCCGGCCAACGAGATCGTCGTCCCGACGATGGTGATGGTCTACCTCGGCGGCGGAATGATGTCGGACATGGACGAGTTCAGCGATCTGAAACGGCTCCTCGTCGATCAGAACGGCTGGACGCTGCTGACCGCCGTCAACCTGATGCTGTTCTCGCTGCTGCACAACCCGTGCGCGACGACGATCCTGACGATCTACAAGGAAACGCTGAGCAAGAAATGGGCGACGATCGGCGCGCTCATGCCCCTTTCGCTCGCGTTCATCGTCACCTTCGTCGTCGCGAGCGTGTGGCGGTGGCTCGCGTAGATCAGGCCCTGGGCCCTGGGCGCCAGGCCCTGGTTCGGAGCGAGCTCAGACTCGAGAACCCACCACGGCCAAGGGCCTGGCGCCCAGGGCCTATTTCCGGTACTCCGCAAAGCTCGTCGGCGTCTCCCACACCCTGACCGCCTGCACTTCCAGCCCCTGATGGCAGGCCATGTCGAAGATCAGCTTGGCGATGCGCTCGACGGTCGGGTTGCTTTCGAGTTTGTAGATCGGCTCGCCCAGCGCTTCGAGCGGCTCGACCAGCGGATCGTCGTGGCGCAGGATCATCTTGTGGTCGAGCTCGCGATCGATCCAGCCCTTGACGATGCGTTTGATATCGGAAAAATCCGCCACCATGTTGCGCGCGTCGAGCTGATCGGTTCGGACGTCGACCTCGACAACGGCGTTGTGGCCGTGGGGATGCTTGCAGATGCCATCGTAGTCGAGCAGCCGGTGGCCGTAGCAGAAGTCGATGCGCTTGGTCACGAGATACATTCAGACACTGTAACCTCTACTGGTGACCTCCGCAGTCCTGTTCTCCGGCGGCCTCGACAGCGCGGTGTTGCTCGCGCACGAACGCGCCGCCAGCGACCGTGTCGTCCCGATTCATGTGCGCTCCGGGCTGGCGTGGGAAAACGCCGAGGCGCAGGCGATCGCCCGGCTGCTGGCGGTGCCGCCGTTCGCCGGCCGCATCGAGCCGCTGCGGTCGCTCGGCGTCGACATGCGCGACGTCTACCCGCCGACGCACTGGGCGGTGACCGGCCGGCCGCCGGCATTCGATACGCCTGACGAAGACGTCTATCTCGACGGCCGCAACATCATCCTGATTTCGAAGGCCGCGGTATTGTGCGCGCGGCTGGGGTGCGGCCGGCTGGCGCTCGGACCGCTGGCCGGCAACCCGTTCCCGGACGCCACGCCGGGGTTCTTTGCGGCAATCGGGCAGGCGCTGTCGCTCGGCCTCGATCACCGGCTCGAGATCGCGGCGCCGTTCGCGGGGCTGCACAAGGAGGCGGTGATCGTGCGCGGCCGCGATCTCGGCGTGCCGCTCGATCTGACGCTGTCATGCATGAACCCGTCCGCCGACGGCGCGCACTGCGGCGCCTGCAGCAAGTGCCGCGAGCGCCAGCATGCTTTTCGTGATGCGGGAATCGAGGATCCGACGCGCTACTTGACGCGCATGTAGACGCGCGCCAGTTTCTTGATCGGCGGCACCAGCTCGGGCTTCTCGACGGTGAGCCAGACGAACATCGCCGACTGATCGCTGGTGAGCATGAACGCCTGCGACATCCGCAACGCACTCGCGACAATGTCCTGCCGGAGCACGTTGCCTTCCCAGGTCGTCCGGACATCGAACTCGGTGCCGCTGGCGCGCTTCTTTTCCTTCCGGCCGTCGGTCATGTAGACGAACGTGCGATCGAGGTCATCGACGAACGTGACTTGCGCCGGCTCGACCGTGATGGTGTAGAGCGGCGTGACTTCAAGCAGATCGCGGAGCGCGCGGCGGACCTGCGAGTCCCACGGCTCGCCGAGCGAACCGGCGGACCGCGGCGGACGCAGGGTCGTCGACGCAGCGACGGCCGGATCGCCGATACCGCCGCCGGTCGCGCCAGTGAGAGGGCCGGTGGATCCGCCGCCCTCAGGCGGCACGCCGACGCCACCGATCGCCCCGGGGACCGCCGGCTGGCCCTGCACCGGGCGGCGCCAGTTGCGCGGATCGTCTTTGATCGCGCCCGCGTCGAACTTCCAGGTCCCGGAGAGATTCACGTCTGGTGCTGGCGCGGCAGGCGCAGCGGGAGCGGTCACGGTGGTCGTCGGCGTCGATTGCGCCTGCGCGGCGCCAAACGTCGGGAGCGCACCAAACGCCAAAACAACCAGCGCGATCCTGGCGGGGCGTGGAAACATGGGCCTAGGAGAATTATACCCAGCCGAAATCGCCGGATCGAGTCCGGGATTTCAGTAGTTGGTGATGCGGATCGTGCCGTCGCCAGTCCGCAGAATCAGCTTCTTTCCGCCCTGGCCCAGCCGGCCGCGGAGCACGCGGTCGGACCGCGTGCCGCCAGTCGTATCGGCGAGCGTGAGCTCGCTGCGGGCGCGGCCGTCGGAACCGGGATCGGCCTCGACACTGGCGTTGAAACCATCAGGCAGCTCGACCGAAATCGATCCGTCGTCGGTCGCCACCATCCAATCCTCGGCCATGACGGCGCCATTGCGAACGCGAACGACGACCTGGCCGTCGCCGGAGCGCGCGCGCAGGACCGACGGCGTCCCGGTGATGCGCAGGCTGCCGTCGCGAGTGCGGCACTCGACTCGGCCGCTGACTTCTTCGAGCTGGATGCTGCCGTCGCCGGTTTCGGCGAGAAGCTGGCCGGACGTCTCCACCGCCCGGATCGTGCCGTCGTTGGTGCGCAGCTCGATGCGCCCGTCCAGGCGCTCGGCGACGATCGATCCATCACCGGAACGGACCACGACATTGATCTTGCGGGGGACGTTGGCGATGAATTTCGCACTCGGCGACGTGAAGCGGCCGATGCCGACGAACGAGCCGCCACCGGGATGCCGGGCTTCGATCTGAATCCGGTTGCCGCTCTGTTCGGCAATGATCTGAATCTTCGAAACCGCCTCTTTGTTCTGGCCGCGTTTTTCGATCTCGATGACAGCTTCCGGACGATCCCAGGAGCGAATCTCGATCGGCCCATCGAAGGTGTAGAGGTGCAGCTCGATGCTCTTGTCGGCGGCGAACCGTTTCTCGTCCCGCTCGATGTAGGCCTGATGGTCGATGTTGAAGTCGCACGCCTGGCTGCAGACGACGGCAGCGGCAAGGACGGAGGCCGAGAGGAGCCGGGGCATCTACCCGAACTGGACGAGTACGGTCAGTCGAAGGTTCTTGTCCGGGTTCCGGCGGGCACACTTTCATGCCATTTCACGGAAGCTCCTGCGGCGTCTCACGGCCCAGAACCCGCTTTCCTGCAATAAACGTCTGCACCACCCGTAAGCGGTCATCGAGCACGGTCAGGTCCGCGATCGCGCCCTTGGCGATGACGCCGTATCCGACCAGACCAAGTTCGCGGGCCGGCGTCGTGCTGCACATCTCCGCGGCGCGAACCAAGTCGATGCCGCATTGCGCGACCAGGCAGGCGAAGACCCGATCCATGGTCTGGACGCTGCCTGCCGACGTCCCGTCGTCGAGCAGCGCGACGTCGCCGACAGTGATGCGCCGCCCGCCGAGGGCCGCGTGCGCGCCGGCCGGAAGTCCGGAGCCGGCGGTGCCGTCGGAGATCGCCATGACGCGCGCGGCGCTTTTGGCCGCAATCGCGACGCGCATCGCCGCCGGATGCACGTGCCGGCCGTCGCAAATCAGCTCGACCGCGACGCTCTCGTCGGCCAGCACGGCGCCGACGGTGCCCGGATCGCGGTGCGTCATCGGCGTCATGCGATTGAACAGATGTGTCGCCTGCCTGGCGCCGGCGGCGATGGCGGCGCACGCCTCGTCGAAGGTCGCCGCCGTGTGTCCAATCGAAACGATGTGACCAGCGCGGACGAGATCGCGGGTGAGCTCCAGGCCGCCGTCCAGTTCGGGCGCCAGGGTCACGATGCCGATGTCGGCGCGCCGGTGCGCGATGACGTCCAGGATCTCGCGGGCCGAGAAACCGTTCTCTGCGCCGGTGTCGGACCCGAGGGCGGCTGGCGATCTCAGACACGTCAGCGGCTGCGCGCCGCGGTAGCCCGGATTGAGGAAATTGCTTTCCAGATGTGCCGGCAGCACCCGGGCGCTCCCCGGTGTCGCCGCCGCGCGCGCCACTGCGGTCTGGGCCAACAGCGAATCGAGCGCGGCCGGCGCGCAGGCAACCGACGTCGGACAGAACGCGGTGACGCCCCATCTCGGCAGCAGCTTCGCGACGCTGGCAACCGCCTCCGCGCCATCGAGAACATCGTGCCCGAGCACACCATGCACGTGCACGTCGATGAACCCGGGCACGATCGTGCAACCGTCGAGCGCGATGCGGGTCTCGGCCGGTGACGTCAATCGCGGCCCGCTCAACACGTCGACAATGCGATCGCCCTCGATGACGACGGTCAGACCGTCGGCGAGGCGGTCGGCGAGCACGACGCTCGCGCCGGTCAACAGCGTGATGCCGGCGCTCACGCGCCGCGGGCCTCGACGAGCGCGTCGATGGTGAGCACGACCTTGCGGCCGCGCAGCGGCAGCGCCGAGGTGTCCGCGACCCGAAAGACCGTTCGATCGACGTGACTGAGCAACTTGAAGAGCCAGCTCTCGTCGGGCGCGGAACAGACGATCAGCCCCGGACTCTGATCCGGCGGAAAATGCCGATCGTCGAGGAAATCACGGTCGAGCGTGATCAACGTCCGACCGAACTCGCGCGCATGCTGGTAGTGGTCGGCGTCGCGGGCGCGACGCAGGTCATCATGTTCGAGCACGAAGAGCACGTCCCAGTGCAGCCTGTGGCGCATCAACTCGACGGCCCGCAGCGGCAGGTTTGCGTCGACGTAGACCCGCGGCGCGCCGGAGACGTCGCCGGCAACGGGACGGAGTTCCGAGGCAAGTGTGCCCATAGAACCCAAGTTTAGAGTCTGGCTTTTTTCGCCCGGGCGCCCTGCTTTTTCAGACTGGCGACCAGCCTGGCGCGCTGGTGGTACAGATTCTTCCGTTTGCGCGTGCCGTATTTGCTGCCGACCGCGTGCTCGCAGAACAGCGGGAAGGCAATCGTCGAATCGCAGTAGGCGACGACGGTGTCCGGCAGCACGCCGGGGTTGACCTTGCCCCAGCTCACCGCCTCGGACGGCGTCGCGCCAGACAGACCGCCCCAGACGACCTGGTCGGTCGTGATCTGAATGAAGAACTCGTTGCCGCCCTTGGGAATGCCGTAGACCTCCCACAGCGTCGGCTGCCCCTGCAGGTAGAAATTCTTCGGCGAGCCGCCGCCGAGGATCACGCAGCCGTTCTTCTTGCCGGCCAGGATGATCGCGCAGACCTCGTTGACGTCCTTGTTCGGATCGATCATCAGCGAGCTGTCATTCATCAGCTCGTGCCAGGCGACGTTCATGCCGATCGAGCTGTCGCCCGGCGACGACGTGTAGACCGGCACGCCGAGCTTGGCGGCGCGCGCGACGACGGAGTATTCCTCGCAGCCGGGCCGGCGCTTGAGCAAATCCTGGCCGAGTTCGAAGTGGAACTCCGATGTCGAGGTCGGCCCGGTCATCTTCGTGCGGGTCAGGAAGTCGCGGATGTAGGCGTCGGTCTCGAGCAGCACGGTCGCCGGAAACAGGACGTCATAGATTCGGATCACGCCGGCGGCGTAGAGTTCGCGATCGTCAAGAAACGGCGAGCCGCGGCGGAGGGTGAAGTTCAGCGCGTAGTGCAGGTCATGGTAGAGATTCGCGCCGGTGCTGATGACGAAGTCGACCAGTCCCCGCTCCATCATCTCGTTGACACAGCCGCCCAGACCGGCCGGCGTCATCGCGCCGGCGATCGTCAGGCCGATGGTGGTGTCGTTCTTCGGCAGCAGCATCTTCTCGGAAAAGATGTTGCACGCCTCGGACAACCGGCCGGCGTTGAAGGCCTGAAATCCGTTGTCGATCAGGTTGCGAATCGCCGGATTGCCGGTCGGCCGGTAGTACTTGATGGGCTTGCCGGTAAGGAACTGTTTGGGACCACGCGCGGGCGATCCGGGAGCGCGATGCGGCACGGCAACTCCTGAGAAAAACGAATCGCGGTTAGCTTACCATTCCCGCTCATGACCATCGGCGTGCTGATCCTCGTCGGTCTCGCAGTCGTCTTCGCGCTCATCGTCGTCTGGGTGTTACGCAAAGGCCGCCGGCTGCCCGGCGATCACGTCTTCCGCGCCAGCCGGCTCAGCCGCGGCAATCGCATCTTTCCGACCCAGGTGGTGATCACGCCGAGCAGCGTGACGCACTACACGCCGCAGTTGGTCGGCAAGCTCGAAGAGTCGATCCACATGTCGCACGTCGCCTCGATCAAGATCGACACGAACCTGATGTTCTCCGACGTGCTGATTGAAACCACCGGCGGACACAACCCGGTCCGCTGCCACGGGCACAGCAAGGGCGACGCGATTCAGATCAAGAAATTGATCGAAGAATTTCAAACCGCCTACTATCGAGCCAATAAGCAGTAGGGCTGTCAATTGCCGGATTGCCGAATCGAGGGCATTGCCGGATTGGATTGCCGAATTGGACAATCCAATTGCCCTAATCATTGCCGATCGCCGGATCGCCGGATTGACGCCTGCGGCGATTGGCGGATTGGAAGTCGATTGTCGTATTTTTCGCGGGCGGCCGGCGTCGGGACGAGGACCAGCATGACCACGCCAGACAAGGTGACGGCGATTGCGGCCGTCGTGCTCTTCGCGCTCTCCGTCGCCTGGCTGTGGGAGGCCGAGACGTGCGGCCGGTGCTTCATCTCCACGCATGCAGCTCCGGCGATCATCGCCGGCAACCTGGCGATGGCCGCGTGGTCCTTGCGGCGCTCGTTCGTGAAGTGACGAGGTGTCCGACCGCAGCCGGCTGACGATACGAGAATCGGTCTGCAATCCGGCAATCAGACAATCCGGCAATCGCCGCAGGCGTCAATCCGGCAATTCGGCAATCGGCAATGATTGCGGCAATTGGATTGTCCAATTCGGCAATCCAATCCGGCAATGCCCTCGATTCGGCAATCCGGCAATAGCGAAGATCTAAAGTCCCGTAACGTGGAAGCCGCCGTCGACCATCAGCACTTCGCCGGTGATCGCTTTGCCGCCCGGCCCGAGGAGGAACACCGACGCGTCGGCGACTTCGCTGGTCTCCACCGTGCGTCTGAGCGGGGCGCGATCGCGGTAGACCTGGAGGATTGTCGAGAACCCCGAAATGCCGGCGGCGGCGAGGGTCTTGATCGGCCCCGCTGACACCGCGTTGACGCGGATGTTTTTCGGCCCCAGATCAGCGGCGAGATAGCGCACGCTGGCTTCGAGCGCGGCCTTGGCGACCCCCATCACGTTGTAGTTCGTGAACACGCGTTGTGCGCCGAGGTAGCTGAGCGTCACGATGCTGCCGCCACCGGCTTTCTCCATCAGCGGCACGGCCCCGCGCGCAAGCGCGACCAGCGAATAGGCGCTGATGTCGAGCGCCAGCGTGAAGCCAGCGCGCGATGTTTCGACGAACGGCCGATCCAGATCCTCGCGGTTGGCGAACGCCGTGCCGTGAACGAGAAAATCGAGCCGGCCGTACTGCTTGTCGATCGCCTCGAATACCGCCGCGATCTGCGCATCGTCGCTGACGTCGCAGGGCAGCAGCAGCGGCGCCGCCGGCAGCGTCGCCGCCAGCTCGCGGACGTTCTCCGCCAGCCGCTCGTTCTGAAACGTCAGGACGACCGTCGCGCCCTGTTCGGCGGCGGCCCTGGCGATCGCCCACGAAATCGAACGCTTGTTGGCGACACCAACGACGAGACCGATCTTGTCGGAGAGTAATGTGCTCATGAACGGCGGGAACAACTAACGCGCGCGCTTGGGACGGCCGCCGCCGTGGCGGCCGGAACGGCCGCCCGAGCCGTGGCCGCCGCCGTGGTTGTTGCCATGCGGATGGCCGTTGCCGAAGCTGCTGCCGCCGCCGCGGGACTGGCCATTGCCGCCGTAGCCGCCGCCGTGGCGGAAGCCGAAGCGTGCGTTCTGTCGCTGGTGCATCGTGAATTCTGGAATGCTGCGGGGCGGAGGCGGGTCGTCGGCGGTGCGGGGCAGCGAGGCTCGTATCAACGGTCGGTGTGTCGTCCACACTTCGCCGCCGGCGTTCTCCTCGGCACGCACTTCATCCGCCGCCGGCGCTGTCGTCGTCGCCGGCGCGGCCGCCAGAGGGGGCGCCTCTGGCACGTCCCCCGGAGGCACGACGCGCGGCTGCGGCGCCCCGCTGGTCACATCAGCGAGCACCGCATCGTAAAGCGCTGAGCCGTCTTTCCTGCGGCGCTTCGGCTCGCGCGCTCCCTTGTACTCGTGTTCGGCGTCACAGGTGCCACACCGGGTTTGCCGGATCGTCTGATCGACGAGAGCGACAACGGCGTGATTGGTGATGCGACGCTCGCGGGGACAATAGTCGTCCACGATGTCGCCGAGACGCAGCGGGCGCTGCTCCATTCAGTTCTCCGTACGGACCGTCATTTCCGGTTCTCACACGCACCCGCCCGGGCCATTCAGCACGGGGACATCTGCTCAGGGCGCGCTCGTTTCAGGGCCGGCAACGGCACCTGACGCGGTAGGAATTTCAAGCCTTGCAGGTCAACGCAGGGTAGCAAAAAGGCCTGAAAAAGGCAAAAAGCCTTACTTCCCGGCGCCCGATCGCCGGTAGCCGTCGACCCACGTCAGCACCGCGTCGAGGGCCGGATCGCGCCCGGCCGCCAGCGCGACGCGATCGAGCGGCACTGACACGTCGGGGATGACGCCGTCCCCTTCCAGGCTCTTACCGTTCGAGGTGACGAAGTCGCCGACGACGTGCAGCAGCACGTCGCCATTGGGCAACTGCTTGGTCGACGCCGGCAGCGCCTGCCCCATCGTCTGACGCCCGAAAATCCGGGCGCGCCCGAGGCTTTGCAGCGCGCCGGCAAAACATTCCGAGGCACTGGCGGTGAGTTCGTCGACGAGGATGGCGACCGGACCGGCATAGGGCGTGACGGCGCGGCCGTCCGGCATCGACCGCCGCGGATTCGGCTTGAATTCGAGCGGCAAGCCGCGCATCTGCATACGCCCGAGCAACTGGGAGCCGTCGTCGATGACCTGACCGGCGACGCCGCGAATCATGTCCGCCAGGCCGCCCGGGTTGCCTCGCAGATCGATCACGAGCCCATCGGCAGAACGGAATTTGTCGATCGCGTTGGCCACCGGCACGTTGATCGTCGGCATCCAGATATTGAACGCGACGATGCCGACGCGCTTGCCGCCAGGGGTTTTTGCCTCGCTGGAGTCGGTCTCGACGGAAAGCGGCGGCAGGTTGCCGAGTTTCACCGAAGCGCCGGCCGACATCACCCGCGACACTTCGAGACGACGACTGTCCGCCGCGCCGGGCGCCCGCAGTTGCAGCGACGCGGCGACGCCGACAAGCCCGTAGAGTGCGCGGCTCGCCCGGCGCCACACATCGAGATCCTTGGCGCGCGGAGTCGGGCCTTGCGCGGCGGCAAACCATTCGCGGGCGCTCTCGCCGTCGACGCCGTCGAGCCGATCGCCGGCGCGGACGCCGGCGCGTGAGGCGTTCGAGTCGGCAATCACGCGGGTGACCACCCCGTCGCCGGCCGCAACGCGGATGTCGATCGGGACCGTCGCCGGTCCGGCCGCCGCCTGATTGTCGGGGGCTGACGACAGCAGCGCCATGTGCGACTTGCCGAGGCGCGCCAGCATCTCGCGGATGATCGCGCGGCTGTCGTCCGGCGAGGTGGCCCGTTCGACCCGCGGCCGAAACTCGCGCCTGACCGCATTCCAATCGACCCCGCCGAACGTCGGGTCATAGAACGTCGTGTTGACCGTCTCCCAGACGACGTCGAACGTCTGGAGCGCGAGCGGTCGCCAGTCGGGCACCGCCGCCTGATCGAACCAGGCCTTTGATGGCGATGCCGCGGCAAGCAGGACCGCCGCCGCCGCAGTGACCGACCAGCGCGCCGCGTTCATTTGATCAACGCTCTGACTTCAGCGGGCGGATCGAATTCGCTGTCCTTGACGTTGTCGAACTCCATGGCGGTCACCGTCACCGCCGACTCGAGCTGCATCCCGCGCTCGACGATCATCGACGGCTGCAGCACCGTGCCGTATTTCTTCCATTCGCGGACGATGTGCGTGGTCGGGATCACCCCTTGCGGGCTGGCGCGCTCGCCCTCGTAGCCGAGCAACAGTCCGGTGTTGATGTCGAAATAGGTGGTTTGAACGGTGCCCGACTGAAGCACCATCTTCACTTTGTACGCCTCGGCGCCTTCGAAAGTCTGGCGGCCTTCGACGGTCATCTCCTTGACGAACTCGGGGCCGAAGAGTTGACCGTCAAACGTCGCATCGTCTTTCGTCTCGGCGAGCTCCCGCCCGGTCTGGATCGACGCACCGGCCAGTGGGTTGAGCGACCAGCCGTTCTTGCCGTCATAGCCCTGTTCGATCGTGCCGATGGGCGCGATCGTCACTCTCTGCCGCATCTTGTTTGGCCGCGCCGTGATGATCTCGATGTCGCCGCTGAGCCCCTGAGCCGCGAGCGAAAGCTGGCCGCGAATCCGAACCGATTTGATGGCCTTGTAAGCGGCCTCGCCGCCGATCGCCTTGACGTACTTCGCGACGATGTCCCGGGCCGCCGGCAACGGCGCGTTCTGTGCCTGGACGACCGGCGCGAGCAACGCGACCGCCGCGACCACGGGAACGAACCGAACCAGGGCGCTGTCGAAACGTCTGAACATTGGGTGCTCCCCCATCGATAATAGTGCTGCGCGCGGAGGTTTGTATGTGGACGGTCCGAATCGCGGCGATCCCGGCTGTCGTCATGCTGGTGGCGTGGGGATCGCTCCAGGCGGGGCCGGCGGCCGCGCCGAACGGCAACTGGCCGCAGTGGCGCGGGCCGCTGCGTGACGGCGTCTCGACCGAGACCGGGTTGCTCAGCAGCTGGCCGGCGGCCGGTCCGCCGCTCGTGTGGTCGGCGAAGGGTCTCGGCCGCGGATTTTCCAGTGTCTCGGTCGCCGGCGGCAGGATCTTCACGATGGGCGATCGCGGCAGCGCCCAGTTCGTGATCGCCCTCGACGAGGAAACCGGCAAAGAGCTGTGGGCGGCGAGAGTCGGCGCAAATTACAACAGCCCTGACGACTTCAACGGCCCGCGCGGCACGCCGACGATCGACGGGGGGATGCTTTACGCGCTCGGCGCCTACAGCGACCTGGTCGCCGTCGACGTCGCAACCGGCAAGGAGCGCTGGCGGCGGAATCTCGAGCGCGACTTCGGCGGGCAGATGATGTCCGGCTGGCAGTGGTCCGAATCGCCCCTCGTCGACGGCGATAACGTCGTGGTCACGCCGGGGAGCAATCGCGCCGCGCTGGTGACGCTCGACAAGACGACCGGCAAGGAGATCTGGCGCGCTGGGGTGCCGCGTCTTGGTCCGAAGGGCGCCGACGGCGCCGGCTACTCGTCGATCGTGATTTCGAACGGCGGCGGCGTGAAGCAATACGTTCAGCTCACCGGCCGCGGCCTGGTCGGTGTCCGCGCCAGCGACGGCAGATATCTCTGGGGCAACAACGCCGTCGCGAACGACATCGCCAACATCTCGACGCCGATCGTGAAAGGCAACGCCGTCTTCGCGTCGACCAGCTACGACACCGGATCGGTCCTGGTCGAGCTCGCACCCGACGGACATGGCGGCGTGACCGCGACGCAGAAGTACTTCATTCCGCCGAATCGCTTTCAGAGCCACCACGGCGGGATGGTGCTGGTCGGCGACTACCTCTACGGCGGCCACGGCCAGAGCAACGGATTTCCGGTCTGCCTCGACTTCGCGACCGGCAAGTCGATGTGGTCGCCGGTGCGCAACGCCGGCACCGGATCGGCGGCGGTGATCGCCGCGGACGGCAAGCTGTACTTCCGCTATCAGAACGGCATGGTCGTGCTGATTGACGCCACTCCGGCGGGCTACAGGGAATCGGGATCGTTTCAGATTCCGAATCCCTTTCACTTGAGCTGGCCGCACCCGGTCATTGCCGGCGGCCGACTCTATCTGCGCGAACAGGACGCGCTGCACGCCTACAACATCAAACGGTGACCCCATGCTGAAAGGAACGCGTCAAGGTGTGATCAAGCGGATTCAGCCGATCTCGATCCACGGCCAGGTCTCGCTCGACGTGTTCTGGGTCGATCCGGACGATCCCGAGGAAGAAGTTCGCCACGCGCGCGTCGGCGACGAGGCGGCGCCGCGCGGCATGGAGCCGGGCGACACGGTGACGATGCACTATCTGATGGGGATGGTGACGCAGATCACGAAATGAACCCTGTTAATGGGGCAATGGGTGAATGGGTGAATGCGGAAATGCGGAAATGCGCGACTGCACGACTGCAATCATTCCCGCATTCACCCACTCACACGTTTCCGCACTCACCCATTCACTCATTGCCTCACTAACTGAAAAGTGGCCGGGGCCGCAAACGCCGGATCGTCCGCCGTGCGCGATTCCAGCCAGCGTCGGAGCGCGGCGCGTGGCGCGGCGAGGATGATTTGCTCACGCTCCGAACGGAATCCCTGCAGCGACGGCGGCAGCGTCTTCGCCGTGAGCGCGCGCATGAACCACTCGTGCGCGAGCGGAGCGACGGTCAGTTCGTCGGCGGCAATGGCAACGCGCACCAGCGCGTGCCCGGGCATCACGAATGACCCGCCGTCCTGGCCGCGCACCGGCGCGAGGTCGAGGTAGGTCAACGTCCCTTCCTTGAACAGATAGCCGGTCAGCGTGCCGGTTTCGATCGGGTGAGTGAACTTGATCTTGTACGAGCGCCACTCGCTGCGCTCGATCACCGCCGTTACGTTGTCGTCGGCGTCCTTCCACGAGCCGAGCAGGCGCTCGTCGAACGTGATCGCAGCCTCGTCGTAGAAGCGGTCGAGGCCGAGCACGAGGCAGCCCGATGTCGCCATCGTCGCGGCGAGAAGCGCGAGCAGGATGAGTCCGCGTTTCATTCGATGCTCCGGCCGCGCGTCTCTGGAATCGCCAGCCAGCACAGAGTGGCGATCACGAACATGCCGGCTGAAATCGACAACGCCGCCGGAAACCCGTGCCGGTCGGCGACGCTGCCGACCAGCGTCGGCGCAAACGCGCTGGCGACACGGCCGATGTTGTAGGTGAAGCCCTGCGCCGTGCCGCGGATCGCGGTCGGAAAAATCTCCGCCGTGACCGTGCCAAACCCGCTGAAATGCCCGGTCGCGAAGAACGACGCGATCGGGCCGAGCGCGAGCAGCGCCCACACCTGCGACACCGACGTGTAGGCCCACACCAGCACCGCCGCCGCCATCAGGTAGCCGATGTAGGTGCGCTTGCGGCCGATGGCGTCGCTGATGAATCCGAAGGTCACGTACCCGCACCACGTGCCGACGTTGTTCATGAACACCAGGAGACTCATCGTGTCGTTCGACAGCCCGATGCCGCCGCGATCGATCGGCGTGCGCAGGTAGGCCGGCACCCAGGTGTTGAACCCCCAGTAGGCGAACAGAGTGCACGAGTTCATCAGCGCCAGCGCGAGCGTGACCCCGACGAGCGGCCCGCTCATCAACTGGCCGAGCGACGCCTTCTGGCGCGACGACTTCTGCCGCTTCCAGAGCGGTGACTCCTCGACGTTGCGCCGGACCCACAGCGTCAGCAGCGCCGGCAGCACGCCGACGAAGAACACCATCCGCCAGTCGTAACCGAGGACTTCCGTGACGACCCATTGCGTCAGCGTCGCCAGCGCGTAGCCGATCGCCCACGAGCTCTGCATGAACGCGAGCGCCTTGCCGCGGTGCTGGTCGGGCCAGCTTTCCGAGACCAGTGTCGCGCCGCTCGCCCATTCGCCGCCCATGCCGAGCCCGAGCAGGACGCGGAACACGCCGAGCTGCAGCGCCGTGGTCGCGAACCCGCACGCCGCGGTGAAGATCGAATAGAGCAGCACGCTCCACATCAGCGCGCGCCGCCGCCCGTAGCGGTCGGAGATGACCCCGAAGAACAACCCGCCCGCCGCCGCCGCGAGCAGCATCGCCGACTGCAGCGCGCCGGACGTGACCTTGTCGAGCGACAGCGCCGCCATCAGATCCGGCAGCACCAGCGCGTACAGCATCACGTCGAACGAATCGAGCATCCAGCCGAGCGAAGCGGCGACGAGCGCCTTCTTGCCTTGCGGCGTCCCTTCGCGCCACCAGAGGAAGCTCATTCACTCCGTCCTTGTTAATGAGGCAATGAGTGAATGAGTGAATGCGATCACTGAGCCAATGCTTTCAATGCTGGAATGAAGACAGTCGCGCATTACCTCATTGACCGCATTCACCCATTCAGCCATTGCCCCATTAACGGAGGCTCCATCAACTGGAATGGCCATATCCGCCTCCGCCCGGCGTCTCGACGCGAATGCGATCCCCGCGGCGAAGCTGCAGCTCGATCTTCCCTGGTAGCAGGGTTTCGATACCGTCGCGAATCAGCGTGTTGCGCCCCAGACCGCCCGGACCGCCCCCCTGGACCCCATAAGGTGGATTGCGGCGGCGCTCGGTCAGCAGCGTCAGCGAGATATCGGTCAGCGCCTCGTACTCACGCACCAGCCCTTCGCCGCCGGAGGACGCCCCCGCGCCGGCGCTGTCGGTTCGCAGCTTGTATTGACGGATCCGCACTGGCAGATAGTGTTCGATCGCTTCCACCGGCGTGTTGCGGGTGTTGCTCATGTGCACGTGCACGCCGCTCAGGCCCGCCATTCCGCGCCGCCCGCCCATGCCGCCGCCCATCGTCTCGTAGTACGCGAAGCGGCGCCCGGTCGCCGGATGAGTGCCGCCGAGCGTGACGTTGTTCATCGTGCCCTGGCTGGCCGCGGGCAGGCGATCGGGCAGCGCCCTGCCGAGCGCGCCGAGGACGACGTCGGTGATGCGCTGCGACGTTTCGACGTTGCCGCCGGCGACCGCGGCGGGACGATTCGCGTTGACGATCGATCCGCGCGGCGCGATCACCGTCAACGCGCGCGACACGCCGGCGTTGTAAAGCACATCGTCGCCGACGAGACAGCGGAAGGCGTACAGACAGGCTGACAACGTCATCGCGTAGTTGGCATTGACGCTGCCCTGCACCTGCGGCGCTGAGCCGGTGAAATCAACGATCGCGTGATCGCCCTTGATCGTCACCGCCGCGCGAATCGGCACCGGCGCCTCGCTGAAACCGTCGTCGTCGAGCGCGTCTTCGAACTCGTAGCGGCCGGCGGGGATGCGGCGAATCGCGGCGCGAATCACGCGCTCGGTGTAGTCCTGGAGCGCCGCGGCATAGCTCAAGGTCGGCTCGAGGCCGTAGCGCCGCACGGTCTCACGCAGCCGGGCCTCGGCGACGCGGTTAGCGGCGATCTGCGCCGACAGGTCGCCTTCGCGCTCGTCGGGGGTGCGGACGTTGGCGAGCAGCAGCTTCATCACGTCGCCGACGATGGTGCCGCGCCGCGCCAGCAATACCGGCGGCAGAATCAGACCTTCCTGGAAAATCTCGCGGGCCACGGGCATCGACCCCGGGCTCATGCCGCCGACGTCGGAGTGATGGGCGCGATTGGCGACGAAAAACGTCGCGCGGCGATCGCGGCGGCCGAGAAATACCGGCGACACCAGCGTGATGTCCGGCAGATGGGTGCCGCCATGAAACGGGTCGTTCAGCATCACGATGTCGCCCGGCTGCATCGCGACGTTGTCAATCGCGGCACGCACCGAAAGCGGCATCGCGCCGAGGTGCACCGGCATGTGATCGCCCTGGGCAATCGTCTCGCCCTGGGCGTCGTACACCGCGCACGAGTAGTCGAGCCGTTCCTTGATGTTCGGCGAGAAGCCGGTGCGGCAGAGCGTGACGCCCATCTCTTCGGCGATCGACAGGAAGAGATTCTTGAAGATCTCGAACTCGATCGGACTCGCAGAGCCGCGGAGGGCGGCAGCGACGCGGAGACGGCGAGTCATGACTTACTCCGTGAACCGTGAGCCGTACGCCGTGAGCCGGTCAGCAGCACATTTCCAAACGCGTCCACTGCGAACCGCGCCTTCGGCGGCACCACCACCGTCGCCTCCCCGCCGGTGATCACCGCCGGCCCGGTGGCGCGCGCGCCGGGCGTCAGATCGTCCCAGCGAAACGACGCGACCTTCACGTCGCGGCCGTTGAAGCGGCCGGTGCGGACGGCCGCTGGTCTGGGCGTGGAATGTTTCACGCGCGAACGCGGGAGAGCCGGCTTGTCGGTGATTCCGGCGGCCCGAACCCGCACGGCCACGACTTCAGTCGGGCGATGCGGATTCGAGTAGCCATAGAGACGGCCATGACGCGCATCGAAGTCGCCGCGGTAGCGCTTCGCGAACGGGACCGTGATCTCGAACGACTGGCCGACATACCGAACATCGAGGAGCAACTCGAGGCGTTGCCGCCGGGGTTGAAAGCCCTCACGTTTCAGATCGTCCTTCGCCGCCGCGACGAGCGGCGCGAACCGTCTCTCGAGATCCCTCCAGGACAGTCTTTCGCTGCCACGTAGCACGGTCGCGGAGTAATCCCGGGTCACATCGGCGACCAGCATCCCGAGCGCCGAAAGAACGCCGGCATGCCTCGGCACGACGACAGTACCGATCTCGAGACGCTCGGCGATCTCGCAGGCATGCATGCCGCCGGCGCCGCCGAACGCCACGAGTGCGAAGCGCCGCGGATCGTGGCCGCGCTCGACCGAAACGACGCGAATCGCGCGTTCCATGTTGGCGTTGGCGACGCGAATCACGCCTTCCGCCAGCGTCGGCACGTCCATCTTCAGTTGTCGCGCGAGGCCCTGCGCAGCGGTCCGCGCGCGCGAGATGTCGAGCGCCATCCGCCCGCCGAGAAACAACTCGGGATCGAGCCGGCCGAGCAGCAGGTTGGCGTCGGTGACCGTCAACTCGGTGCCGGTGCCGTAGCAGGCCGGCCCCGGATTGGCGCCGGCGCTCCGCGGGCCGACGCGCAGGGCGCCGCCGGCATCCACGAAGGCAATCGATCCGCCACCGGCGCCGACCGTGTGGATGTCGATCACCGGCAGCCGTACCGGAAAGTCCCCGACCTTCGCATCCGTCGTCGTCGGAATCGCCTCGTCGACCAGCGCGACGTCGGTAGACGTGCCGCCCATGTCGAAGGAGATCACGCGCGGAAAACCGGCGGCGTGGGCGACGGCGTGCGCGCCGACGACGCCGGCGGCCGGCCCGGAGAGGACCGTGCGCACCGCCTGCGCCCGCGCCGCAGCGGCGGAAATCGATCCGCCATTCGACTGCATGATCGCCAGCCGCGATTTGCGCAGCCCGGCTTCGAGCGCGGCGAGATAGCGATCGATGAGCGGCGTCACATAAGCGCTGACGACCGTCGTGCTCCACCGCTCGTACTCGCGATACTCGGGCAGCACTTCGTGCGACGTCACGACCGCGAAGCCGCGGTCGCGGAGGAAGCCGGCGACGATCCGCTCGTGGGCGGGATTCGCGTAGGCATGCAGCAGGCAGACGGCGACGATTTCGACATCGCGGCGGCGCAGCTGATCGGCAATCGCGGGTAACGACGCGGTATCGACCGGCTCGATGACGTCGCCGCCGGCCGCGAGCCGTTCGGTGATACCGAACGTCAACTCGGGATCGACAATCGGACGTGGCGCCGGCACGAAGAAGTTGTAAAGCTCGGGCCGCGTCTGCCGCCCGATGCGCAGCACGTCTTCGAACCCCGCGGTCGCGACGAGCCCGACGCGCGCACCCTTGCGTTCGAGCACGGCGTTGGTCGCAACGGTCGATCCGTGAACCACTTCGGGCGGCGTGATGCCGCCGGCGAGGGCGGCGATGCCGGCCAGAATCGCCCGCGACGGATCGTCTGAACTGGTGCGGAGTTTATGTACGGAGAGGCCAGATTTATCTAGACGGACAAAATCAGTAAATGTCCCGCCGGTGTCGATCCCGATCCGCACGCACGGGATTCTAGTCTAGGGCCTACTCTTGCTAATGAGGCAGTGAGTGAATGGGTGAATGCGGAAATGCCGCACTGGATCAATCGGTAAATGACAACCGTCGCGCACGCACTCACCCATTCAGCCAATAAAAAAAGGCCCGCGTGAGCGGGCCTTTCGAATAGCCTGGCTCCCCAGCTCTTCGCGGCGTGAACCGCGAATTCAAGCTACCCGGCCTGTCTGATACGCAAGTGCCGTGCCGCAGGCAGCGAGTTAAATTGCCGGCAAAACACCACTTTCGTGTGGGCAGAACCGTGAAATCGCTGACGAGTCTGTGACCCTTCTTACAATCGTGAGTGAAAAAATTGCGTGGAAGCACTCCAGCGCACACGAGGCGACACTTGGATAGAGCGCTTTCGCCTTCGGCACTAGACCATCGCGCCTTCGGGATACTGCAAGGCCAGCCGCAATTCCTTCGCGAGCTGATCCACGGTGGAGCCCGTGCGTTTCCAGGCGCCGTCGGTCTCGAACCGGAGATCGCCGATGCGGCGGCCCCAGGGCGCGATGACGCGGCCGATGGCCCGGAAATCCGCGCGGTCGGCGTGCGACTGATCCAGCCGCTGGACGATGTCCGGTGCGACGCGGATGAAGGCGCGCAGCGCCGAGGCGCTCTTGATGCTGTACTTGCGGCCGTTCCACGCCGCGCCGAAGACCACGGCGACCTGACGGAAATAGTTGACGAAGAAGCGGCGCGCCTCTTCGCGGAACGCGTCGCCCTTGCGGCCGGCGCCGAACGCCTCGCTCTGGAACAACTTCTTCAGTTCCTGCGCGAGCGGCGCCTGCGCGACCTTGCCATGTCCGACGCCGAGCAACTTGATCTCGTGAAACAGCGGCGAGTCTTCGCGCTCGCTCAACGCGCGAACGACGTCGTGCGCGGCGGCGAGGTTCTCGTCGCGGTAGAGCTGGCGCCCGGAGAGCGACACGAGGTGTGACGCGTTCAGTCGCGTATGTTTCGCGTTGATGGTCACGAACATCTGGACGACGTGATCTTCAGGCAAACGGTCGAAGATCACGGCCGGCACGGTGAAATTCTCGCCTTCGAACTGCTCCATGCCGGCGTGCAGCGCGAGCAGCCGATGCTGGCCGTCAATCGCGCGCAGCACGCCTTCGCGCTCGGGCACCTTCAGAATGCCGAGCGACGAGTCGTCGTCGATCGACTCGAATTTGAGCGGCTCGTCGCAGGAGATGATCACCGCACCAGGAATCGACGGCAGGTCGCGCGCCTGACGGCACTGCTCGTAGTAGCTGACGAGCTCGTCGATCTTCTTGCGGATAATCTGGCGCTGATACGCTTTCTCGCTCGAGGCGATCCGCCGCTCGAGGAGATCCCAGCGCACTTTCGATTGCCGTGCGCTGCCGCGAACGCCGGGCGCGGCGCCCTGTTCGCCATAACTGAGGACTTCGAACCGCACCAGTTTGTCGATGTCTTTCGCGGTGAGGGAAGCCTGATAGAATTGCACGCCAAATTGCTGCATCCGGAGCGCGGCGACACTGATCATGGGCCACGCGATTCTATGTGTCAGCGGTCCCCAATCTCAAGCCTTCCTAAGTGCTTCTCGATCAAGGAGTTAATGTGATGCGTGTCCATGGCACCTCCCGCCGTCGGCTCGGGCTGCTGGCGCTTTCCCTCGGAATTCTGCTCGTTGGCGGTGCCGGATTGCCCGCCCAGCAGTGGGTTACCGAGACGCGCGATCCGAAGCAAACCCAGGACGAAGATTTTGCGAAAGCCTACAAGGAATGGACCGGTGAGCCCCGCTACGGCAGTCCGCTCGTGGACCACCTGCCGAAGGTCCCGGGCATCCCGACGCCCAAGGACATCCTCGGGTACCACATCGGCGCGCCCAACAAGCTGACCTACTACGCCGACATCCTGAAGTACTACCGGGCCCTTGCGGCGGCGACGCCGCGGGTGAAGATTGAGACCATCGGCAAATCCGATGAGGACCGCGAACTGGTCGTCGTCTGGGTGTCTTCCGACGCGAACATCAAGAACCTTCAGCAGAACAAAGAGAACCTCGCGAAGCTCGCCGACCCGCGCGGACTGTCCGACGCGCAGATCTCCCAGCTCATCGCCACGACGAAGCCGAACTACCACTTCATGGGCGGCCTGCACAGCGGTGAGACCGGACCGTCAGAGATGTTGATGGAGCTGGTCTACCGGCTGGCGACGGAGACGTCGCCGTTCATCACCGGCATCCGCAACAACGTCATCGTCTCGGTGACGCCGGTCGCCGACGCCGACGGGCGCGATCGCAACGTCGACTGGTTCTATCGCGGCCAGGAAATGGCGCAGGTCGCCGCCGGCGCGCCGGCGGGCGGCGGCGCGGCGGGCGGCGCGGCGGGCGCTGGCGCCGGTGGTGGCGGCGGACGCGGCGGTGGCGGCGGCGCGGTGCCGTACTGGGGCAAGTACGTGCATCACGACAACAATCGCGACATCAACCTGTCGCAGATGCAGATGCGCGCGGTCACCGATTGGTACTTCACCGCGCATCCGCCGATCATGCACGACCTGCACGAGTCGCTGACGCTGCTCTACACCTACAGTGGCGGCCCCCCGCAGAATCCAAATCTGGATCCGATCCTTTTCTCGGAGCTGCCGTTTTTCTCGAACTGGGAAATGGCGCAGATGGCCAAGTGGGGGATGCCGGGCGTGTACACGCACGGCTTCATGGACGGCTGGTCGCCGGGATATCTCGGCTCGGTCGCCTACAACCACAACGGCATGATGCGGATGTACGAGACGCAGTCGGGCCGTGAGAGCAGCGGCGGAGCGGCTGGTCGTGGCGCGGGACCGGTTGGTCGTGGCGGCGCACCCGTTGCTGCGGGCGCCAGTGACAGCGGCAGCGAACAAGGCGGGCGAGGAGCCGCCCGAGGTGCCGGC
>DASUGM010000129.1:0-8094 GCA_036274055.1 Vicinamibacterales bacterium
GAAGACGTTCGAAGTCACGAAGAACGACAAATAGCGAATTGCGCGCAGCGGACGCTGCCGCGGAATCGGGCGCGAGCGCCAGCGAACTGGCGGCGGCGCGTGCCCTGAGGAGAGATCTGTGTCGAAACGCACCTTCGTTGCCGCGCTGCTCATCGCCGTGACGACCATCGTCTGGCCGCGGCCCGGCCTCGCCCAGACGCCGGCGCCCGCCAAGGGCCGGCTGATCGTCACCGTGAACGATCCCAGCGGTGCAGTCGTGCCGACCGCCAGGGTGACGATCACCGGACAGGACGACGCGACCCGTGGCGTCGCCGCGCCGGCGATGCTTACCGGCGTCAACGATGGCGTCGCTGTGTTTGAAAACCTGCCGCCCGGGCGCTACACGATTCAGGCGGAGTTCAGCGGCTTTGAAACCGTACAAGTGCGCGACTTCCGCGTTCGTGCCGGCGAGAACAAGCGGCTGATCGAGCTGCCGATCAAGAAGTTGGCCGAGGACGTGACCGTTGGCCGCGATGGCCGAACGGCGGCATTGGATCCGAAGGGCAGTGCGTTTTCGACGGTGCTGACGCGCGAGCAGATCGAGAACCTGCCGGACGATCCCGACGAGATGGAAGCGGTGCTCAAGGCGATGTCGCCGCCGGGTGCGAACATCCGCGTCGACGGGTTCACCGGCGGCCGGCTGCCGCCGAAGAGCCAGATTCGATCGATCCGGCTGCCGCGGATGGATCAGTACGCGGCGCAGAATCACGGCGGCATGCAGGGGCTGATGTTCATCGACATCATGACGCAGCCCGGCAACGGGCCGCTGCGCGGCTCGGTCGACATGAATTTCCGTGACGACGCGTTGAACGCGAAGAATCCGTTCACGCCGGTCAAGGGCAACGAGAGCATGAAGCAGGGGAGCATGTCGCTCTCCGGCACGATCAGGCCGAACCGGTCGTCGTTCTCGTTCATGGCGCAGCACGCGTCGCTGTTCGATTCGAACAACATCAACGCGGCGCTGCCCGACGACCGCAACCGCGCCGTCGCCTTCGGCCAGCCGAGCGAGCGCTGGAACTTCAACGGCCGGTTCGATCAGGCAACGACCAAGGATCGGATGCTGCGTGCCAGCTTCGCGCGGACGTCGCTCGATCGCGACAACCTCGGCGTCGGCGCCTACGATCTGTTCGAGCGCGCCTACGCGTCGCAGATGGCCGACAACACGTTGCGCATTTCGGAGAACGGCCCGCTCGGTCGCAAGATGTTCTGGGAGTCGCGGCTGCAACTGCGCTGGAGCGGCACCGACGAGCGCTCGAAGATCGAGTCGGTGACCAATCGCGTGCTCGACGCCTTCACCGAAGGCGGCGGCCAGCGCGCCGGTGGCCGGAGCGCGCTCGACGTCGAGCTGGCGAGCGATCTCGACTACGTTCGCGGTTCGCACTCGTACCGGTTCGGGATGCTGTTCGAAGGCGGCCGCTATCACACCGACGAGTTCGCCAACTATCTCGGCACCTACACGTTTGCCAGCCTCGCCGACTACGAGGCTGGCGTGGCGTCGAACTTCACGCGGCGGATCGGCGATCCCAACGTCCGTTATACCAACGCGCAAGTCGGGCTGTATGCGCAGGATGATTACCGCATCTCGCGCGGCGTCCTGATCAGCTACGGCCTGCGCTACGAGGCGCAGACGTTGATCGCGGACCAGACGAACTTCTCGCCGCGCGCGACGTTGACCTGGGCGCCGTTCAAGAGCGGCCGGACGACGGTACGCGGCGGCTTCGGCTATTTCCAGGACTGGCTGGGCACCAGCGTCTACGAGCAGACGTTGAAGATCGACGGTTTCCGCATGCAGGAAATCAACATCATCGACCCGTCCTTCCCGGATCCCGGCGACGGCGGCGCGGCGCAGCCGACCAACCGTTATCTCCTCGACGACGGCCTGCGCCTGGCGTCGAGCTGGTCGGCCAACGCCGGCATCGATCAAACGCTGACGCCGGCGCTGCGCGTCAGCGCGACCTACACGCATCGCGAAGGTTTCGGCGTGCTGCGCGGCACCAACCTCAACGCGCCGATCGGCGGCGTCCGGCCGAATCCGCAGTTCACCAACGTCATCAGCGTCGTCGGCGACGCCGAGGCGACGTCGGACCAGTTTGGCGTCAACGCCAGTTACATCGTGCTCGGCAACAGCCGCCAGACGTTCTTCAGCGCGAACTACACGATTGGTACGAGCCGCGCCAACTCGACCGGCGCGTTCTCGTTGCCCGCGAGCGGCGACGATCTATCGACGGAGTGGGGCCAGATGATCCCGCGGCATCGCGTCGGCGGCTCGTTTTCGACGCAGCCGATTCGCAACCTCAGCGCGTCCTTCAATTTCCGCGCCCAGTCCGGCACGCCGTACAACCTCACCACCGGCCGCGACGACAACGGCGACGGCCTGTTCACGGACCGGCCCGAGGGCGCCGAACGCAATTCGCTGCGGACGACGGCGCAATGGGATCTCGGCATGCGCCTGTCGTACGCGATCAACTTCGGTCCGGCGGGCGGCGGCGGTGGCGGCGGCCAGACGGTGGTGATTGGCGGCGGCGGCGGAGGCGGGCCGATCGGCGGCGCGGGAAACAAGCGCTACCGCGTCGACATCTTCATGTCGGTGACCAACCTCACCAACCACTACAACTACGTCGGCTACAGCGGCGTGATGACGTCGCCGAACTTCGGGGTCGCTACCAACGTGCTCAACCCTCGGAAGATCGAAATCGGGACCAGATTCGGGTTCTAAGCGACGCTGGCCTTGCCATAGGCGATAGCCGATCGGGTGATCGGGCGATGGCAGTGCATCGCGCGATCGCGCGATCCAGCGAAGGCTGAGCTGAGTACGCGGAGATACGCATCTGGTCCTTTGCCCGATCGCGCGATTGCCCATGCTCTGCCATGGCTCGATCACCCGATCGGCGATCGCCCATGCGCGACGCGCGGCGCGTGTCGATCCGAATGTCGCGCTTAGAGATCCCGCAGCGCGACATTTGGATCGACTCGGGCAGCGCGTCGCGCCGGAATGTAGGCCGCGAACACGCCAATCGCCATGACGATAATCGGCACCGCTGCCCAGGTCGGGATGTCGTTCGGCATGAGGCTGACGATGCTCGCTTCGAGTACGCGGGTGCTCCAGCTCGCGAGCAGCACGCCGGGGAGCAACCCGATCAACAGCAGGTGCACCGCGTCATCGAGGACCGCGCGGAGAATGCCCCGTGGCGTAGCGCCGAGCGCGAGACGGATGCCGAACTCGCGCGTGCGGCGGCTGACCGAATATGAGATCACTCCGTAGACGCCGAGCGCGGCGATCGCCAGCGAGAGCAGACCGAGACCACCGACGAGTTGCGCGGCGAGGCCGCGCGGATCCGCGGGAACGAAGATCGAGCGCGCCGCGACGGACGGATTGAACACCGGCACGTCCTCGTTGACGCTCGCGACGGCGCGGACGACCTGTTCAGCCGCCGCGGCTGGCGCCGAGGCGCGCAGCACGATCAGCCAGCTTCGGCCGGGTTTCTGCGCCCACGGCGTGAAGGCGACGCACGCATCGCAGGACCACTTCGTATCCGTGCTCTTTCGCGCCGGATCGGCGAACACGCCGACAACGGTGAACCAGCGCGGATCGCTGCCGAGGCGGACGCGGCGACCGATCGGATCGAGCCCGGGCCAGACCGACTCCACGGCGCTGCGACTCAACATCACCACTTCGGGTGCGCCGTCGCCGTCGTTTGGATTGATGGCGCGGCCCCGTAGCAGCTCGACGCCGATCGTCTTCAAGAAGTCCGACGAGACCGCAGCTTGCTGGCCTTCGAGACGTCGCCAGCCGCTCATTTGGCCGGGCATCGACTCGTCTTCCGCAACGAGGTTTCGAAGCGGTTTCCCGCCGGAATAGCTGCCGCCGATGAGACCGTCGGCGATCGCGGCGTGATCGACGCCGTCGATCTTGCCGACGCGGTCGAGCACGCTGGCCATGATCTCGACGACCTCGTTGTTGCTGAATCGCTCGTCGAACGTGAGCTGCGCGGTCGCGAGCGGGCTCGTGTCGAAGTTCAGCTTGGCTCGCGGCGTCGTCACCGCGCGGACGAGATAGAGGCCGGTACCCAGCAGCAGGATGACGGCGGCGCTCACCTGCACCGCCACCATCAACGTCCGCAGCCATTTGCCGCGGGCCGGCGTGGACATCGCGATCCCCGAGGCGCCGAACATGCGCAACGGCGGCGTGCGGCTGCCGCGCCATGCGGTCAGGCCGCCGACGACAACGGCCGAGAGCGCGCCGGCGGCGAGCGCCCAGGCAAAGATCCGCCAGTCCGGCGTGAGCTCGAACGGCATCCTGAATCGCTCGAGCGCGCTGCTGTTTGGCAGTTCGCTGCGGACCCAGCGCAGCGTCGCCAGTGCCATCGCCACGCCGAGTCCCGCGGCCGCGGCGGCCACCAGGGCGGCTTCGAGCAGGAACAGCCTGAAGATTCGCGCCGTGCCGGCTCCGAGGGACATTCGCACCGCGATTTCACCGGTGCGTTGCGCGGCGCGCGCGTAGAGCATGTTGGCGAGGTTCGCGCACGCGGCGAGCAGCACCAGCGTCGACAGGCCGATGAGCACCGTCGCGTAGGTGGCGACCTGGGTGCCGTACGAGCGTGGACCCGATCCCGTCGTGATCATCGTCTTGAATTCCGCCGCCGGCGGCGTTGGTCCCGCAGCCAGCGACGCGTCGATCATCGGCGTGATGCGAGCCGGCTCGACGCCGGTGCGAAGGCGGACGAGCGACGCTGACAGCCTCGTGGCGCCAGGTCCGTCGCCGGGTGAGCGCCATGACTCCGATGAGACCCAGATGTCGGAGCCAAACGGTGACTGCTCGCGTCGGGCGACGCCGGCTACGGTGAAAGGACGTCCGTTCAGGCGCAGCGTCTCGCGGCCCACGATCGCCGGATCGTTCTGGAACACATTGCGCCAGACCGCTTCGCTGATGACGACGACCAGACCCGCCTGCGCGCCGTCGGTGCCGAGCCCGCTGAGCTGGCCGATCAACGGTTGCATGCCGTAGACCGCGGCGTAGTTTCCGCGGGTGATCGTGACCACGACGCCCACTGCGCCCTTCGGTGTCTGCAGGACGACGAATGCGTCGGACACGCTCGCCGTTGCGATGATGCCGTGCGCGGGATCGGCGGCGACGTGCGCCAGCTGGTCGTCGGTCAACGCCTTGAACCGCCACAGCTGTCCGAGCGGCTGTCCCGGCACGAACTGACGGGCTGGCCGCACGAGGTTGACGTCGTAAACGCGCGCGATCCGCATCTGACGAAAGGGCCGCCAGAAGATGGCATCGGTCAGGGCGTAGAACGTCGTGTTGGCGCCGATCCCGAGGGCGAGCGTCAGAATCGCGACGGCGGTGAAATTCGGCGTGCGCCGGAGTTGCCGCAACGCGTAGCGCAGATCGTCCATGACCTCACGCACGGGTCGCCTCGGCTGGGGAAGTGGGGGCCAACGTGCGTATTTTCGGCCACCTTGCCGCGTAACAGCAGGGCGATTGCCGACTTCCGCGGTGGCTTCCGATATACTTGGCCGGTCATGTTCACGTTTGCCAAACCCGTCGCGCCTAAGCGGATGAAGCGCCCGGCGGGCTGCGTGTGCACATGATGCTGGACTGAGGATCGTCCAGCCGACACGCTGAACCCGCCGATGCGAGCAATCGCCGGCGGGTTTTGTTTTTTGGGGGTCAGTACAAACAGGCTCAAGGCTCAGGGCTCACGGCTCGGAGCCTGGATCACCGAGCCCTGAGCCGTGAGCCATGAGCCGACGCATGACAGCGAAGAGAATTGAAGTAGGCATCCTCGGCGCGACCGGAATGGTCGGCCAACAGTTCATTTCCAGGCTCGAGCGCCATCCGTGGTTTGAGGTCGCCTGGCTGGCGGCGAGCGAACGGTCGGAGGGAAAGAAGTACGCGGACGCGGCGCCGTGGCGGCTGGCCTCGCCAATGCCGGACGCGGTGCGCGACCTGAACGTCGACGCCTGCACGCCCGGTAAGGGGCCGAAAGTGATCTTCTCCGCGCTCGACGCCAAGGCCGCCGACGAGCTCGAGCATCAGTTTGCCGTCGCGGGCCACGTCGTGCTCAGCAACGCCCGCAGCCATCGCATGGATCCGCTGGTGCCGCTGCTGATTCCGGAGATCAACGCGTCGCACCTCGGCCTGGTCGCCGATCAGAAACGCGCCAAAGGCTGGCCCGGTGCGATCGTCACCAATCCCAACTGCTCGGTCGTCGCCCTGGCGATGTCGCTGGCGCCGCTGCGGCAGTTCGGCATCACCCGCGTGTCGGTGACGACGATGCAGGCGGTGTCGGGCGCGGGATATCCGGGGGTGCCGTCGCTCGACATTCTCGGCAACATCATCCCGTTCATCGGCGGCGGCGAAGAGGAGAAGATCGAAACCGAGACCCGCAAGATTCTTGGCGCCGGTCTTGGCCGGACCTGGCACGACGCGATTGTCAGCGCGCAGGTCAATCGCGTGGCGGTGATCGACGGACACTCGATGACCGTGTCGGTCGAGCTGTCGTCGAAACCGGATGCCGCCGCGGTCGCCGAGGCGATGCGGACCTTCAGCGGCAAGCCGCAGTCGCTGCAGCTGCCGACCGCGCCGGTGCCCGCGATCCTGGTGATGGACCAGGAGAATCGCCCGCAACCGCGCCTCGATGCGCTGCGCGGCGACGGCATGACGGTGTGCGTCGGCCGCGTTCGTGCCTGTCCCGTCTTGACGCACAAGTACGTCGCGCTTGGTCACAACACGATCCGCGGCGCCGCCGGCGCGTCGATTCTCAACGCCGAGCTGATGGACGCCGAGGGGATGCTGTCGTGATCGTGATGAAGTTCGGCGGCACCTCGGTCGCCGACGTCGCGGCAATCGAGCGGCTGATTACGATCGTCCGCGCCGCCCGGCAGGTGACGATTCAACCGGAAGCCGCCGACTGGCGCGGCCCGGTCGTCGTCGTGTCCGCGCTGGGCGGAGCGACCGATCGGCTGCTCGGCGTCGCCGCCGAAGCCGGCGCCGGCGACATCGACGGCGCCAGCGAACATCTGGCGGCATTGCGGGCGCGGCACGTCGACGTCGCCAAGATTGTCCTCGACGCGCGCGAGCGCGCCGAGGTCGAGGCGTTCATCCATCGGGAATTCGACGAGCTCGAGCGCATTGCCGGCGCGCTCGGCGTTCTCCGCGAGGTGACGCCGCGCTGGCTCGACGCGCTCGCCGCGACCGGCGAGATCATCAGCAGCCGCATCATCGCCTCGGCATTGACGACACACGGGCTGGCGGCGAGCTGGGTCGACGCACGGAAGGTCATGGTGACCGGCGAGGAACACACCAGCGCGCCGCCGCTGTTGCCGGAGACGACCGCGGCGCTGCAGGCGGTGGTCGATCCGCTGCTGGCGCAACGCCGGATTCCGGTGGTTGGCGGCTTCGTCGGCGCGACCCGCGCCGGCGTGACAACGACGCTCGGACGCGGTGGGTCGGACTACTCGGCGGCGATCGTCGGCGCGTGCCTGGGGGCGTCGGAGATTCAGATCTGGACCGACGTCGACGGGATGCTGACCGCCGATCCGCGGATGATCAAGGACGTGCGTCTGGTGCCGCATCTCTCGTTCGCCGAGGCGAGCGAGCTCGCATACTTCGGCGCGAAGGTGCTGCATCCGGCGACGATTCAGCCGGCCGTGGCCGCCAATATTCCGGTGCGGATCCTGAACTCACGCCGCCCGCAGGATGCGCTCGGGACTTTGATCACGCGCGACCGGCCGTCAACCGGCAAGCCGCTGACGGCCGTCGCCTCGAAACAGGGCGTCACCGTCGTCGATATCACCTCGACGCGGATGCTGATGGCGCACGGGTTCCTGGCCAGGATCTTCGAGGTGTTCGAGAGCCACCGGACGTCGGTGGACGTCGTGACGACGTCGGAGGTCAGCGTCTCGGTGACGATCGACGACGCGCGGCGAGTGCCGGAGGTGATGGCGGCGCTGGCGGAAGTCGCCGAGGTCACGCGGGAAGACGACATGGCCGTGATCTGCGCGGTCGGCGAAGGCCTGCAGAGCGATCCGACGTTCGTCAGCCACCTG
>DASUGM010000130.1:0-50090 GCA_036274055.1 Vicinamibacterales bacterium
AAAAAGCCACCCGACGGCTTTTTTCCGGTACTAATCCGCGCCGCGCCGTGGCGGACCCGCGGCGGCGACCTTCGGCGGCTCGGGCGTGAAGTCCTCGCCCGGATTCACGAACCGATCGGCCTCGAAGTTGTACTGCTTGTCGTAGAGCTGGCGGTAGCGGCCGCCGAGCGCAAGCAGCTGCTCGTGCGTGCCGCGCTCGACAATCTCGCCGTTTTCGAGCACGAGGATCTGATTGGCGCTGCGAATCGTCGACAGCCGGTGCGCGATCACGAACGTTGTCCGGCCGCGGCGCAACGAGCGCAGCCCGTCCTGAATCATCGCCTCGCTCTCGCTGTCGAGACTCGACGTCGCTTCGTCGAGCAGCAGCACGGCCGGATCGGCCAGAATCGCGCGCGCGATCGCGACGCGCTGACGCTGGCCGCCCGACAGCCGCACCCCGCGCTCGCCGACGATCGTCTCGTAGCCCTTCTCGAACTCCAGGATAAATTCGTCGGCGTGCGCGAGCCGGCTCACCCGTTCGATATCGGCGAACGTTGCGTGCGGCGTGCCGTAGCGGATGTTGTCGGCCACGGTGCCGTCGAAGAGAAAGTTGTCCTGCAGCACGACGCCGAGGTGGCGGCGATATTCGGTCAGGCGCAGCGAGTTGAGATCGCGGCCGTCGATCTTGACCATGCCCTGCGTTGGCCGGTTGAACGCCATTACCAGGCTGATCAGCGTGCTCTTGCCCGAGCCCGACGAGCCGACCAGCGCCGTCGTCGACCCGGCCGGCGCGTGAAACGAAATCCCCTTCAACACCGGCTGGCCGGGGTTGTACTCGAACCACACGTCGTCGAAGGTGACGTCGCCGGCGATCATCTCCAGCGCGGCGCGGTTGGCGTCGTCGGCGTCTTCACGCGGCGTGTCGAGAATCTCACGGATGCGATCGAGCCCGGCGAATGCCTCGGTAATCTGCGTGCCAATCGAGGCGATCTGCACAATCGGCATCGCCATCAGGCCGGTGAAGAAGATGTACGAGATCAGGTCGCCGAGCGTCATCGTGCCGGCGAGAATCGCGCGGCCGCCGACCAGCATGATCGTCAGCCCGATCACGCCGATGACCACGCTCGAGAACGCCGTCGTGCCGGAGACGCCGGTCATCGACTTGGCGACATTGCGAAACATCCGATGCACGCCCTGCGTGAAGACGAGATCTTCGCGGCGCTCCGCGGTGTAGGTCTTGACGACGCGAACGCCGCCCAGCGCCTGGGTCAGGCGGCCCGATACTTCCGCCTGCAACTGGCCGCGCTCGCGAAACAGCGGCCGCAGCGACCGGAACGCGTAGCCCATCACGCCGCCGAAGGCGGCGAGCACGAGGATCGTGATGACCGTGAGATGCCAGTTGTAATAAAGCAGGAACCCGAGCGCGAAGATCGCCGTGACGATGCTGCCGGTCAACTGGACCAAACCGGTGCCGACGAGGTTGCGAATCCCCTCCGCGTCGTTCATCACTCGCGCCAGCAGCACGCCGGTCTGCGTCTTGTCGAAGTAGCGCACCGGCAGGCGCATGACGTGCTCTTCGATGCGCCGGCGCATGTCGGTGATCGCGCGCTGCGCGGCGACGCCGAGAATCTGCGACAAGCCAAAGGTTGTGATCGCCTGGACGACGGTGGCGATCCCGACCGCCCACGCGATCGTCGACAACAGCTCGAGGTGGCCCTTGCCGAGAACGTCGTCGATCAAATACTTCGTCGCTGCCGGCAGGACCAGACCGGCGACGCGGCTGATCAACATCAGCAGCAACCCGGCGACGAGCCGCCAGCGGCGCGCCCAGATCAGCGTCCTGGCTTCTGCCCAGGCCGCGGACCAGCGCACTTTTTTCTTCGGTGGCGTCTTCGCCGCGCCGCCGCTCATCGTCGCGGCGGCAGTGACTCGGTTGGACGAACGCTCGGCTCGCTCACTTCGCAGACCCGGGACCCGCATTCTGTCCACCTTAGCTCAGGTGGACGGAATGCGTGAATCTGCCTGCCTATCTGGGTAGGTTGACCTTGAACTCACCCACAATCGTGCGCTTCACGATGTCGCCGAAGATGTGCTGCTGGATCTTCGTGTTGCCGAGATTGCCGATCTTCAGCGCCGCCGAGTAGTGGCCGCCGAATTTTGCACCGACGGTCATGTTCACCGAGGTGTACGGGTCGGTGTAGCCCGAATAGCGGCTGTCGAGCACGTCCTGCCAGTAGGCCTTGTCGGAGTGGCTGACCGCCAGCGTGCCGTACCAGCTCGGCGACGTGTAGGTGACGCCGGTATTGAACAGGTGCTTGGCCGGGATGTTGATCTCCGCGAGGGCTTGCGCTTCGGTCAACCCGGGAAACTCCGGAATCGGGTCGGCCTGAAACGAGTAGTTGATGAAGCCGGTCCAGTTGTTCCGGATCAGCCCGTCGAGCCCCAGCTCGAGGCCTTTGCTCTTCACCGTCCCCAGGTTGTCGTAGGAGTAGGTCTTAGGGAAGATGATCCCATTCTGATAGAGCTGCGCCCACACCGCGGCCGGCAGCGGCCAGCCCGGCGGCGGCGGTGCCGGCCCCCAGATCTGCGTCACGCCGTCGAGAATGTTGGTGAAGAAAATCTGCTCGGCGAACTTGCTGTAGTACCACGCCGCCGAGATGCTGGCGCGGTTGCGGATCGTCGCCGTGTAGGCGACCTCGACCATGTCGATGTGTTCCTGGGTCAGATCCTTGTTGCCGATGGCGTCGGTCGGCACGTAGTAAGTGCCGAGCGGCGCAAACGACGGATGGATCGCGCCGAGCGGCAGCGGCGTGCCGATCGTCGTCTTCAAATTGTTGTTGATCATCGATGGCGCGCGAAACGCGCGGTTGTAGGAGACGCGCACCGACTGCTCGGGCTTCGGCTTGACGACCAGCGCGACGCGCGGTGAAAACACGGCGTTGTCGATCGAGCTGAACTTGTCGACCCGCGCGCCGGCGACGATGCGGTACATCGTCGACAGCATGAATTCGTCCTGAACGTAGGCGCCGCCCTCGGTGCGGCTGTGTTCGTCGGGCGCAATCGTCAGGTCGAAGTGGTTGAAGCGCAGATTGCCGCCGTAGGTGAAGACATGCTTGTTCTGCACCAGCCGGGTGTCGCCGAGCTCGATGTCAAAGGTCTTGGTGTCGAAGTTGAGCGCGATCGGCTGCGCGGCCGGGGTGACGCTGACCAGGTTGGTCGCGTTGCCGTTGAGGAAGTTCATGAACGCCTGCACGCGCAGCGCGTTCTTGGCGTAGTTGACCTTCCAGTACCCCATCGTGGCGCCGCGGTCGATGTCGAACGGGCCAATGCCGGTGTGCATCACGCCGTCGGTGCCGCCGACGCCAGCCGCGAACTGCAGCTTCCTGGTCGTGTCGGCAAAGTCGTAGTCGAAGCGGGCATCGAGTTTCGGCTGCAGTGTGCCGTTGTTCGTGTAGGTCGGGTATTGCGTGCCGGTGCCATTCGGGATCGCCCCGGTGGGCCGCGCCAGCGCGTCAGAAAAGTACGAGCCGGCCGAGATCTTGTAGGCCCAGCGATCGTTCACCGCCGCCGCGTGTGAACCGCGAACGTAGAAGATCTGGCCGCTCTCGGCGCCGTCGTTGTTGACCTCGCGGTCCAGCGCGCCGACGCCGATGGTGAAATTCGAGCCGGCCATTTCGCGCGGCGACTTGGTGAGGACGTTGATGACGCCGTTGAGCGCATTGGCGCCCCAGACCGCCGAGGCCGGCCCGCGAATGACTTCGATGCGCTTGATTTCGTCGAGATCCGCCGGCATGAAGTCCCACATGACGAAGCCGAAGAAGTCCTGATAGATGCTGCGGCCGTCGAGGACTGCGAGCTGCGACGTCGCCAGCGAACTGGTGGCGCCGCGGCTGGTGACGTTGATGTCACGCGCGGAGATCTGGGTGATGTTGAGGCCCGGGACGTTGCGCAGCAGGTCGCCGTAGCCGCCCGATGGCGCGACGCTCAACTCGCGCGCCCCGATCACGGTCATCGTTGCCGGTGCGTCGACGAGCTGCTGCTCGATCTTTGATGCGGAAACGACGACGGTCTCTTTGTACTCGGCGGGAGGTGTCGGCGGCGTCTGCGGCGGCGGCGTTTGCTGGGGCGGCGTTTGCGGCGGCGGCGTCTGCCCTTGCGCCGGAGGCGGAGTCTGCGCCGTGGTCTGCCCACTTTGGGGCGCCGGAACCTGAGTGGCCTGAAACGCGAACGTTACAGGGCCGCCGGCCATCACCAGCAGCAGACTACCGAGGCTGACGCGAAGCTGACGCTGAAGCTGCATGTGTGGGCCTCCTGCGCAACAACCGGGTAACGGCGGATATCATACGAGATTCACCTCGCCGTGACCGCGCCACCCGTGACCCTGCCCGTGCCCACGCCGACCGTCCGCGCCGGCTGGGCCGACCTGCCCGACGAAGCGTTGCTCGACGTCAAACTGTCCGAGTTGGGACTGACGATCGAGGGCAGCTGGATCGCGCCACAGGTCGAACAGATGTACGTCGATCTCGCGGCGCGCGATCTCACGTTCCGTCCGCACGTGTGGTTGTCGTCGGAGTGGTTTTCGCCCGACGGCGTGCCGGGCATCGCCATCCCCTTCTACCTGGCGCATCCGCGGCTGATGAAGCTCGAGAAGGCGATGATGCTCGAGGTCGAGGGCGGCACGCCCGACTGGTTCCTGCAGATCATGCGCCACGAAGCCGGCCACGCGTTCGACAACGCCTACGATTTGCGCCGGCGGCGCCGGCGCGTCCAGCTCTTCGGGCGTCCGTCGACCGAGTATCCGGACTTCTATCTACCCAAGCCGTACTCGAAGAGCTTCGTGCTGCATCTCGATTCGTGGTACTCGCAGAGCCACCCCGACGAAGATTTCGCCGAGACGTTCGCGGTGTGGCTCACGCCCGACAGCGACTGGCGCCGGCGCTACAGCGACTGGCCGGCGCTCCGGAAGCTCGAGTACATGGACGCGCTGATGAAGGACATCGCCGGCAAGCCGCCAATCGTCAAGACGCGACGGACGGTCGAGCCAATCGAGCGGCTGCACACCACGCTGCGCAAGCACTACGCGAAGAAGCGCGAACACTACGGGCTCGAGTATCCGAACTTCTACGACCGCGATCTGCGGCGGCTGTTTTCCGACGCGCCCGAGCACAAACCGAATCGCAAGGCCTCGCGGTTCATTCACTCGATCCGCCGCGACGTCCGCCGCATCGTCGCCGAAGCCACCGGGTCCTACCAGTACACGATCGACCGCGTCATCACCGACATCGTCGCGCGCTGCGATGAGCTGCACCTGCGGCTGAAATACCCGGAGGATCGAAGCAAGCTGGACTTCACGATCCTGGTCACGGTGCAGACGATGAATTACCTGCATTCGGGGCGCCATCGGGTGGCGTTGTGACCTTGGCGCGATGAGTGAACAACTAATTTCACAAGAGCCTTCAACATGGAGGACATGGACAAGACCTGCTTTCCTGGAAAAGACTTTCGAGATCCGTGCTGAGAAAAAGGACGCACCGGCTGTGGAGGTCACGGAGGGGAGCTGATGGCTCGCGAATCTGTGCCCTGCTCCATGCGCTCCATCTGAAATCTACAGTTCTTATCGCAGCCCGCATCTCGAAGGGTTTTCCCCAAGACGTAAGGTCTTCTCCATGTTGAAGGCTCTTGGGGCAAGCGCCTTATACTCAGCCCATGAAATTCGCCGCCTTTCTCCTCGCGCTCATCACCGCGCTCTCAGCCCAGTCCTCGAACTGGATCGACCCCTACAAACCAATCGCGGCAAAGCTGATCGCGGAGTCGCAGGCCTCGGATTTTGCCTGGCGGCGCCTCGCTGAACTGACTGATACGTTCGGCCATCGGTTGTCCGGATCCGACCCGCTCGAGAAAGCCATCGACTGGGCGGTGGCGACGATGAAGAAGGACGGGCTGGAGAACGTCCGCAAAGAACCGGTGATGGTGCCGAAGTGGGTGCGCGGACGCGAGAGCATCGAGCTGGTCAGCCCGATCGCGCAGTCCATTCCGATGCTCGGCCTTGGCAACTCGGTCGGCACCGGCGCGGCGGGGATCGCGGCCGACGTCATCGTCCTCGCCAGCTTCGACGATCTCGAGGCGCGCAGGGCGCAAGTCGCGGGCAAGATCGTGCTCTTCAACGTGCCGTTCACCAACTACGGCCAGACCGTCGCCTACCGCTCGACCGGGCCGTCACGCGTCGCCCCGCTCGGCGCGGTGGCGATGCTGGTGCGATCGGTCGGACCGACCGGACTGCGCACGCCGCACACCGGCGCGCTGAGCTACGCCGACGGCGTCAAGCAGATTCCCGCCGCCGCGATTCCGGCGGAGGACGCCGACCGCTTCCAGCGGCTGCAGGATCGCGGCGTGCCGATCCGGCTCAAGCTGACGATGGAAGCGCACTTCGAGGCCGACGCCCAGTCCTACAACGTGGTCGGCGAAATCCGCGGCCACGAGCTGCCCAACGAGATCGTCGTCGTCGGCGGCCACTTCGACTCCTGGGACGTCGGCGCCGGGGCGAGCGACGACGGCGGCGGCTGCGTGGTGTCGTGGGAAGCGGTGCGGCTGATGCTGAAGCTGAATCTGCGGCCGCGCCGTACCGTCCGCGTCGTCCTGTTCACCAACGAAGAAAACGGGACGCGCGGCGGCAACGGCTATCGCGATCAGCACAAGGCCGAGCTGGCCAATCACGTGATGATGATGGAGTCTGACGGCGGCGTCTTCGACCCCGCCGGCTTCGGTTATACCGGCCCGGACAACGGCCGCCCAACCGTGACCACGATCGGCAGCCTGCTCAAGTCAATTGGCGCCGATCCGATACTCGCCGCCGGCAGCGGCGCCGACATCGGACCGGCGGCGACGGCAGGAAAGATCCCGACGATGGCGCACGTGGTCGGCGGAGACTATTTTCTGATTCACCACACGCAGGCGGACACCATCGCGCGGATCACGCCGAAGCAGATGAGCGACAACGCGGCCGCGATCGCGGTGATGGCCTACGTCGTCGCGGACTTGCCGTGGCGGTTGGGGGCTGAGAAGTAGAGCGCTGTCACGAAGAGCACACATGAAGGAGCATGTAGGAATGAAGGAGCATGCAGGAGATTTCAGGGGTTGAAACCCGAGGCTCCTTCGTCAAGGACCTTCACGCTCCTTCAAGATCCTCCAGCGCACCTTAACGGTGCTGTCGGATCGTGGCTATTTCCCGATCGTAAAGACGACGAAGTCGCCGCGCGCGCGCTGGTCGTCGGTCACCGAAAGATCATCGAGGTTCTTGACCGGAATGACGGTGACGATGGCGATCCGCGCGTTTGGCAGCCGCCGCTTCACGCGCGCGGCGGTACCCAGGCCGTAGTCGCTGTGAAACGCGCCGTTGTAGTGGACGACGATCGGCGCCGGATCTTTCTCGACCGCGTGCGCGCGCGCGATCGACTCGGCCATCGTCTCGTCCTTGAGGCACTGCGCAAAGTAGAAGCGCTCCGCCATCTGCGCGGCGGCCTCGGCCGACTGCCCTTCGGCCGGGTGAGTGCCCATCGCCTGGCCGAACTTCTTGAAGTACTCGTCATCGGTCGGACACTGGCGATCCGCCGCGAACCAGGTCTGCTCGAGATCGGTCTTTCCGGTCAGCGCGACCCAGCCGGCTTTGGACACTTCTGACGCGATCGGCCTGGGCACGTTGGCGGCAATCACCGGCCACTTCTGGCCGCGCGCGAACTCGACCAGCGGCCGGTAATCCGTCGCATATCGCGGCCACGGCCGCGCGTCTCTGAGCAACGTCGGCTCGTCGATCGCGCCGTCGAGAAACTTCGAGACGTGCTCTTGAGTGTCGCGCTCGAACATCTCGAGCGAGACGATGACGCTCTTCTGCCGTCGCGCCAGTCCCTCGAGCACCGCCAGTTCAAGCCGATGGGTGTTCGGATCGTCGTGCTGCTCGCCGACGAAGACGACCTGCCGCTTCGCAAGGTCGGCGACCATCGTCTCGAAATCGATGAACGTGTTGGCCCTGGTGTCGAAGACGCGCTGCGGAACGTAGCTCTGCGCCGAGACAAGAGCCGTCAGCGCGAGGACCGCGGTCGCCGTGCCAAGACTATTTTTCATAACGCTCATGCAGATTCACCACTTTGCCGTGGCCGCGCACGCGGATGTTGATCATCTCGACCGCCACCGAGAAGCCCATCGCGAAGTAGATGTAGCCCTTCGAGATGTGCTGGCCGAGTCCGTCGGCAATCAGCGAGACGCCGATCAGGATCAGGAACGACAGCGCCAGGATCTTGATCGTCGGATGGATCTCGACAAAAGCGCTGATTGGCTCGGCGGCAAACAACATCACCAGCACGGCCAGCACTACCGCGGCGACCATGACGCGGAGGTCATCCGCCATCCCGATCGCGGTAATCACCGAGTCGAGTGAAAACACGATGTCCAGCAGCATGACCTGCGTGATCACGCTGCCGAACGACGCCGCCGCCTTGCCCGGACCGTGCTCGCTGCCCTCGAGCTTGTCGTGAATCTCGTAGACCGCTTTGCCGAGCAGGAACAGGCCGCCGCCGATCAGGATCATGTCGCGGCCGGAGATGTCGCGGCCGAGAATGTTCACCAGCGGCTCGGTCAGCCGCGCGATCCAGGTGATCGAAAACAAGAGGGCGAGACGCATCAGCATCGCGGCGACCAGGCCGACGCGGCGCGCGCGCTTCTGTTCGCTCTTCGGCAGCTTGCCCGAGAGGATCGAGATGAAGATGACGTTGTCGACGCCGAGAACGATCTCGAGAAACGTCAGTGTGACGAGCGCGATGGTAAATTCGGTCATGGCGAACGGCTAGTTTTTCACAACTGCGGGGCCCGGTGCCCGCGTCTCGCGGCATCCCGCATGGCCACGAACGCCGCCACCAGCCGCGACGGCCGGTCCGAGTCGACGCCCTCGATCGCGCGGGCGAGCAAGCCAGTGGCGTTGGCCACCGCGAAGCTGACCCCGCGCAGGTTGCGCTCCGGCGGCACGCCGGGAATCGGCCGGGGAAATCCCGAGGCGCGGATTCGCACCGACGCGCTGTCAGCCATCCACGCGACCTCACAGCGGTCGCGCGGGCAGGCCCAATCCAGTTCAACCGCAAATACCCCGGCAAGCCCCCCGGGGAGCCAGGGATGATCGGGATCGGGTGCCGCCGCAACCACCACCGCGCCCTGGTTCGACGCCGCCGCAATCGCGTCACGCAGCCGATCCGCGTGAGCCGGGTTGAGCGTGCCGAGACTCAGGTTGATCAGCGCCGCACGTGCGCCGGCGGCCCAGCGAATGGCCGAGACCAGAGCGTCGATCGTCGCGGTCAATTCGCGGTCGAAGACCCGTACCGGCACGATCGCGGCACCAGGCGCCTTCTCGTGAATCGCCGCGGCCACCGCGGTGCCGTGTCCGAGCCGATCCTCGGCGTCGCCCTCACGGACGTCACCATCCGGCCCGACGCTTGCGCCCTCGACCAGCCCACCGACGTGCGGATGGCTGGCGTGAACGCCGCTGTCGATCACCGCAACCCGTACGCCGCGCCCGGTTTGCGCGGCCAGCTTCGCGACGTCGATCGTCACGGTGTCACTCATGGCCGCGCCAGCGCGTCGCCGGCGAACAGTTCCCGGAATCGGCCGTCGCGGCGGTGCAGTTCCTGCGGCGTGCCGGAATCGACGACGCGCGCGCCGTCAATCACAATCACCTGATCGGCGGCCCGAACGACTTCGAAGCGGTGGGAAATCACCACCGTCGTGCCGTGGCTCATCCAACGCCGATAGGCCGCGACGATCTCACGCTCGCGTTCGGGATCGAGGGCCGCGCTCGGCTCATCCAGTATCAAGACCGCGGGCCGCGCCACGAGCGCCCGCGCCAGCGCGATCCGCTGCCGTTCGCCCGCCGACAACGCCAGACCGCGATCGCCGACGATGGTGCGCCGCCCCTCCGGCAGCGCCGCGACAAACGGCGCCAGTCCAGCCGCCGCGATCGCCGCGGTCATCGTTTCTTCATCGGCCTCGGGACGGGCGTAGCGCACGTTCTCGTCGAGGGTCGTGTGCAGCAGGATGGCTTCCTGTTCAACGACGCGGACGTGCCGACGAAGATCGTCCAGACGGACGGTGCGCAGATCGTGACCGTCCAGCCGCACCACCCCCGCGTCGGGATCGATCAGCCTGAGAATCAGGTCGGCGATCGTCGATTTGCCGCTGCCGCTGGCACCGACGACGGCCAGCACTTCGCCGGGCGAGACGCGCAGGCTGACGCGATCGAGCACCGCGCCGCCGCGTCCATGCGAGACCGAGACGTCGTCGAAAACGATCTCGCCGCGAACCTCGGGCAACGCGACCGCATCCCGTCGTTCCTGCACTTCGGGCTCGGTGTCGAGAAGCTCCGCGACCCGCCGCCACGACACGCGCGCGGTCGCCAGCGCGCCGTACAGTCCCATCAGCGCCTGAATCGGCGCGATCACCCGCGCCTGATACGCCATGAACGCCGCCAGCGTGCCAAGCGTCATCGTGCTCTGCACCACGCGCCAGCCGCCATAGAGGAAAACGACGCCCGTCGCCGCGCCGATCAGCAGCGCCGGCAGGCCGCCGGAAAGATAGTGCACGCGCTGTACGCCCATCAGGGTGTGGATGAAGGCGTCATTGAGCCGGCCGAAGCGGGCCACTTCGCGCGGCGCGGCACCGGAGGTGACGACGGTGCGCATGCCGCTCAGCGTCTCAATCAGAAAGCTGCCGAGATCCGCGCTGCGCTGCCGCAACTCCGCGGTCGCGCCTTCGATCCGGCGGCGGTAGGCGACCAGCGCCCACACGGCGAGCGGTAACGGCGCCATGCCGGCGAGAAACAGGCGCCAGTCCATCCAGATCAAGATGGCGACGCCGCCGGCAAGAAAGATGACGTTGCCGACCCAGGCGAGCGCCGATTCGGCGGCGACCTGCTGGATCTCGCCGATGTCGTTGTTGATCCGCGAGACAATCTCGCCCAGCCGGGTCCGTGCGTAGAACCGCGGCGAGAGGCGCTGCAGGTGCTCGTACAGCCCGCGCCGCATGTCGAAGAGGATCTCCGCCGAAATCCGCGTGTACCAAAGTCCGCTGACGACGTTGAGGACGAAGCCGAGCACGCCCAATCCCGCGAACCAGGCCATCGTCCGCACCAGCGTTGGCCAGTGGCGGGCGATCAGCGCGTCGTCGACCAGCGATCGGGTCAGATACGGAATGTAGAGCGACGCGGCGGTCGAGACCAGGCTGAGCGCCATCACGCCGGCCAGCCGACGCCAGTACGGCGTGATGTACGCAAACGCGCGCCCGTCCACGGGCCGGACGGCGTGCGTGACCGGCGGCATCGGCCGCCTTAATGCCGCCCTGCGGCTGAATCGGCGGGCGGCAGCAGCGTGAACGAGGTCATGTCGCCGTCGAGCGTGATCGTGCGCTGCAGTTTGAGCGTCGCGGTGTCGTAGAGATCGATGGTGTTGCCGGCCTGGTAGATATAAAGGAAATTGCCGTTGCTGCTGACGCGCATCGCCATGCGCGGGCGGCCCTTGAACGGCGCGCGGGTGACGACGCGCGCCGTCGCGACGTCGAAGGTCCAGAACTCGTACTCGGCGATGTCGCGGAACAGACCGAAGGCGCGGGTGCGATCGCGGGTGATGGTGAAGCTGAGGCCGCGCGCCGGACCAATCGGCTTGAAGTCGATCTTCTTGTTCGCCAGATCGACGCGGCCGATGCCCATGATCCGCCGGTTTTGCAGCGGGTCCTGCATGGTGAACAGGCCGGTGAAGAAGCCGGGCTGATCGCTGAACGGATCGAGTCCGCCAAAGGCGACGCGGCCGGCCCCCGCTTCGATCGGCCGCGACAGATCCCAGCGGTCGACCTCGGTGAAGTTGGTCGTCTCGTAGATCAGCACGTCCTCGCCGAACAGGTACATCAGCTTGCCGTCCGGCGAGAACAGCACGCTGGCGCCTTCGCGCTCCTCGCCCTTCGGCCACGGAATCGTGCGGCTGATCTTCTTGGTCGCCAGATCGAACTGCACCAGCGTTGGCGGTCCGATCTCCCAGCGATCGTTCAACAAGGTGTACTTCTTGATGACCAGAATCAGGTACTTATCGTGGGGATCCGGCTGCAGGCTCCAGATCCGGACCTTGGCTTTGTCCTCGGTCAGCGTAAAGCTGTCGAGCGTCGTCTTCTGGACGCGATCGATGATCTCGACCTTCTCGTAGGAGACGTCCTGGATATAGAGCTTCGATCGATCGTCGGAAAAGGTGACATCACCGGGGATGCCGCTCCTGGTCGGGATCTCGGCGATGATTTTTTCCGTTGCTTCGTCGAGAACCTGGATGACGCCTTTGTAGGTGCTGAGGTAGATCGTCCCGCTGCCGGCGGTCGCCGGTTTGGACGCCGCCGGCCGCTGTGCCGTGATCGGCACCGGCCGAACGAGGACGGTCGCGGCGACGACCGCCGCGGCCACGCCGACGAAGCGCAGGCGGTTGGTCACGGGAAGATCACGTCGAGCTTGCGCCAGTCTTTCTGTGCGGCCGCGCATTTCTTGACCCAGTCGGGCGCGCGATTGAGCTGATCGGGGACCTGCGCCGGCCAGAAGCAGCCGAGATGGCAATCGAACAGATCGCGCTCGACCGGCTGACACAGCCCGGCGGTGCCGCCGGTGCGATCGACCTCCCAGCCCGGCGAAAACAGCGTCGAACATCCGAGCGGAATGTGCGCGCCCTGCGGCTGCTGCGGCAAACCCAACGCCACCACGTCGGCGGCCGCGGCGTCGGCCGGCGGCGCCTCGGGCTCGAGCGCGCGCGCCAGCTTGCGGGCTTTCTGGTTAACTGGGCTGAGGTGCTTCATCGTGGGCTCCGTCGAACTGTTGGAGAAACGCCGGATTCTTCTGTGCGATCTCGCCGTAGATTTTCAGGCAGGTGTCGGTCCAGCCGCGAATCCATTCGCAATAGTGCAGGTTGGGCCGCGTCGTCGTGCCGGTGCGGGTGTGGGCCTCGTGGTAGCAGCCGCCCGAGCAGAGCGGCCGCGCCCAGCAGGTGTGGCAATCGGTTTTCTCGGCGATGTGGTGCGCGTCGAGAAACGCGCGCTGCGCCTCGCGATCGATGCCGTCCCGCACGGTGCCGAGCTTGTGGTCGTCCGACCCGGCGAAACGGTGACAGAGGTTGACGTCGCCGGCCGTCGACACGCCGAGCAGGCCAAATCCGGCGCCGCACGGCCACGCCTTGCTCGCGCCTTTGTGGATCTCGCCGAGCGTCTCCCGCACGTTGCTGAACCCGTGATGCCGGTTCTCGAGCGCCGCGGCAAGATAGTCCTGCGCGAGATCGCGGAAATCGTCGAGCACGTGTTCGAACCCGGCCTCGTCGAACGCGTAGGTGCGTCCCGGCGCCGCGGTCACCGGCGCGAAGCCGACTTCCCAGAAACCGAGTTCCTGCGTCAGGTGCTCGTAGATCCGGCGAACCTGCAAGGTTTCGCGGGTCAAGGTCACGCGGGCGCCGATCGGTCGCGAACGATGCCGCGCAATCAGGGCTTTGATGTTTGGGGCAACCAGATCGTAGCTGCCGGCGCCCTTCTGAAAGACGCGAAACTTGTTCTGCAGGTCCTTCGGTCCGTCGATTGAGATGGTCACGCCGAATCGATGCTCGGCGAGAAACTCGATCACCTCCGGCTTGAGCAGCGTGGCGTTGGTGGTCAGCGAGAAGTCGACGGTCTTTCCCAGCGCCGCCGCCCGCTCGGTCGCGTAGGCGACCGCGGTCTGCAACACCTTGAAGTTCATCAGCGTCTCGCCGCCGAAGAACGTCAGGTGCGCCTCGCGGTCCGCCTCGCGGAGCATGAAGTCCACGCTCTCGCGCGCGGTCTGCTCGCTCATCCACTTCGGCTGCCGGCCGTTCTCGGTCTGAACGATTTTGTCTTCGCCGTATTCGTAGCAGTAGGTGCAGCTCAGGTTGCACTGGTTGGTGACATTGAGCACCATCGTGCTCAGCGGCACCGGCACGAGCGGCAACACCTTCGGCATCTTGCGTTCCGGGCGATCGCTGCGCCGCAGCGCGCGGGCCTTGATCAATTCGGCCACGCTCTCGCCGACATCCGCGGCCGCGTACCGGTCGCTCAGCGCGCCAGTCAGATCCTCGACCGACTGCGGCTCTGCGGCGACCGCGTCGAGAATCGCCGCCGAGACGTCGTCGATCGCCATCACGGCCGCGCTCGGCGCGAGGTAGAGGAATCGCTGGCCGGCAGCGTCGAACGCGTGGCAATCGCCGGGATGGAGCACGCTCATCGCGGCAAACTCGCAAAATCCCAGCGCATGTAGAGCGGCACGGTGACGACGAGGTGGGCGCGGGCGCGCATCGGCGCGGCGCCGGCACCCAGGGCGTGCGTCGCCACCACCCAGACATCGCCGACGTTGTTCCGGTTGCCCGAGCGGGCCGTGTTCGGGCCGTCCAGCGCCGGCGTGAACAGGCCGTTCTTCGCGTCAATCTCGCCGACGTACTTCACATCATCGTCGTCGTAGGTCGCCGTGTATTCCTCGACGCTCCAGGTCGCCTCGACCGGGCCAAGCGGCAGATCGTCCTTGGTGTCTGGTTTGCCGTCGGGACCGTTGGCGTACGCCATCGCCTCGAACTGCGCGAACATCTTCGGAAACACCACGCCGCCGACGCGCGACAGATTCCAGCCCGGCGCGACGCGAATCGCGTCGATTTTCTCGTAGACCGCGAGCGCGGCCGGACGCACCGCTCCGGCGACGAACAAATCCCGGGCGCCTTCCGGCGCGTCGGCGGCCACGCTCACTTCGACGCTGGCCACGCCAGGCTCGGCGCTGACCACGCGGGTGACGGTGACGCCACGGCCAAAATCGACGTCGGCGGGCCGGAGCGTCGCCGGCAGATTGCCGCCGAAGATACGGACCACCTGGGCCGACGAGCCGCGGCGAAGCGAGGCGCGATCGACGCCGCTCACCACCGTCTCACGCCCGAGGCGTGTCAGGGTCACGTCGATGCCGACTTCGTCGTAGGCGCCTTCGAACCAGCGGCCCGCGATCGACTGCCAGTCGCGCTCGACCTCCATCACTTCGCGGAGCGATGTCTTGTCGTCGCCGCCAATCGTGGTCCGGCCGCGCCACTGGTGACCGGTGTAAATCACCGAGCGCCCGGCGCGGGTGACGACCTGACCGCTCCGCGCGTAGCGATACGACGTCTCGGTCGCGAACTCGTCGGCGGTGGCGCCCGGCGTGATCGTCACGGTGCCGAAGATCGGTCCGCGGCCCGACTGATAGCCCGACACCAGCCACGTTCCGGCGATGCGCGGGCTGCGCATGGTCGCCGACCACGCCGACCATTCGGTGGTCGTCAACGGAAATGCGGTTTTCAGGTGCGCGAGCGCCTTGTCCATCGGATGACGGTTGTCGGGCGGACGGCCATCAGGGCCCGGCTCGGTGGACGGAGGGCCGCCGCGCCGGAAGACCTGGAAATCGACGAGCGGATACCAGCCCCGGTGCATCGCCACCAGGGACTCCCAGTCCTTCTCGGTGCGACGCTGCAGCATCACACGGCCGATCGAGTGGCAGCTCGAGCACACGCGCTCGGTCTCGGCGTGCGCGGTGTATTTGAAATCGATCAGCCGGCGTTCGACTTCGAAGCTCGCGGGCTTGGTTTCTTCGGGCGCGAGGCCGTGGTGATCGGCAAGGTACTTGACGATCTCGCGGGCCTCGGTCGGCTCGACCGCGGCCCCGTTCAACGTCACCATCCGGCGGATGGTTTCCTGCCAGCCCTCGGGCGTCGTGCGCCGGTAGGAGATGCGCGACATGCGGTTCTTCGCGTCGGAGGTGTGGCACTCGCCGCAGACGCGTTTGACGACCGCGTTGTCGACCGGAATGCCGTCTTCTTCCTTTTCTTTCTTGTCGGTCGCGGCCGGTTTGTCCGTCGTGGGTGCGCCCGCCTGCTGTGGCGCCGCGTCGAGACGTCCGATCAGGGTCAGAGCAGTCAGAAATCCGCAGGCAAACAAGACGGGGTTGCGCATCAGGTCAAAGGGCCGTGCCGTTTGTAGCACACCTAGCCCTGGCCGTGCACGAGCGCGCCCCGAGCGATGAGAGCGGCCAGCGCGCCGGCGGCGTCGGGCAGGATGACCCCCGGATGGGCGCGCAGGAACGCCTCGAAGAGTTCGCCGGCATCGGTGTACCGCGGCGCCAGCCGGATCAGGGCGAGCAGGTCCACGCCGCGAAGGTAGCGGACGCCATCGGGCCAGGCCGGCACGACCAGATGCTCGTCGAGAACGACCTCCCGGCCGCGGACGGTCGCCCGCGCCTCGATGCGCAACGCGGGCCCTGGCCGCAAGGCCAACCGCTGGCGACGCTTCAGGTCGTCGAAGGCAGCGAGCACGTCGGCGTCGCGAGCGAGCGCGCGCGGGTCGTCTTCGTCGAGATGATCGGTGGCTCCGGCCTCCGCGGCGCGCACCGACCAGAACGGGCTCGACGACCGCCCCAGCGCCTGGCTGGCGAAGGCCGCCGCCGCGCCGAGACCAGCCGCGTGCATCTGCCGCTCGCGGCGATTGAAAAATGCGAGCGCGTCGCCCGCCATCCGCGGCTCGCTCAGCACGGTGTGCGCGACGACCGCGGCCAGCCATCCCGACGCCAGCGCCTTCTTGACGCCAAAGGACGACAGCGGATCGAGCGAGGTCGCGGCATCGCCGACGAGCAGGAACCCTTCGCCGGCGAACCGCTCGGCGCTATAGGTGGTCGCGTCGGCTCCCCACGGCCGGCCGGCGATCTCGCCGGCGGCCACCAACGCGCGAAAAGGCGCGACCCGATCGAGCTCCCGCCGATAGACGTCGGCGGCGGTGGCGTTGCGCATCAGGCCGCTGCGCGCCGGATCGATCATCACGGTGAAATGGCGCACGCCTGGTGCCGGTGCGATCGACCACGCCCATCCGCCGTCGTACGACGCGATCAACGTGTGGCCATTGTCCACGCCAGGCCAGTCGCGACGGGTCCGCCACTCGGCCGACAACGCGATCGTGCGCGGGGCCTCGCCGCCGCTCGCCGAGCCGGCCGCCAGGCGCAGGCCCTGGCGCGCAATCACCCCGGCGCGCCCTGAAGCGTCGAGAATCATCGGCGCGGTGACGCGCCGGATCGCGCCCTCGGCTTCGAGCACCACCGACGGCGAATCGGTGACGCCGCCGGTCAGGCCGGGAACGGCCGCGTCGCGCGCCAGCGCCGTCGCGCACTCGGCCCCGGCGCCGACCGCCAGCCCGCGCAGCCGCGCATCGAACCAATCGCGCTGCAGTTGCTGGCCGGCGATTCCAGCGGGAAACTGCTCGACGCGCCGGGGCGCGTCCGCCCACCACACGACATTGCCAAGCCACGGCTGCACCGCGGGATCGTCGATGACGTCGAGCGCGCCGATCGTCGCGACCACCTGGCGCGCGCTCGGCGGCAGTGATTCGACCGCGCTCTGATGAGACGGGCTGTGATTCGGAGGACGAGGCCGATCGACGAGCAGGACGCGATGCCCCCAGGCCGCGAGCAGGCGCGCGGACGCGCTGCCGGCTGGTCCGCCGCCGATCACGATCGCGTCGTACACGATTTCAGCCGCGGCGCTAGACCGCGAAGACGTCGGGACGCCACTCGAGGCCGAGTTCGCTCGGCGGCGCCATGTAGCCCACCAGCGCCGACGCGGCGACGACCGCGGGACTGGCGAGATAGCCTTCGCCGCCAAGGCCCATGCGGTTCTGCCAGTTCCGGTTGAAGGACGTGATCGCGCGCTGCCCGGGCGACAGCGCGTCCTCGCCCTGCCCGAAGCAGGGTCCGCACCACGACTGCCGGATCACCGCGCCGGTCGCGCGGAAGACGTCTGCGATTGACTCGCCGCCGAGCCGCTGATCGGGCCGTTCGATCTCGCGCTTGACGCCGCCGGATCCCGGAAAGACCTTGAACTCCTTCGCCGCCTTGGTGAGTCCCTGCTTGCGCGCTTCACGCAACACCAGCGCCGCCTGCAGCAAATCGTCGTAGCTGCCGTTGGTGCAGGAGCCGATCATCGCCTTGTCGAAGGTGATCCGCTCCCGTGCGATCTCTTCGGCCGGGAACGCGTTGCCGGGACTGAACGGCTTGGCGATCATCGGCGCGACGCTGGCGAGATCAAAGGTCTCGTCGATCTCGAAGCGCGCGTCGGGCCCGGGTTTGAGCCGCGGATACGGCAGCGTGGTGATGCCCTTGTCGCGGTACCACGCCACGGTGAGCTCGTCGGGCGCGAAGATGCCGTTGAGCGCTTCAGCCTCGGCCATCATGTTCGCGATCGTGTTCCGCGAGACCATCGGCAGCTGCAAGCCGGCGTCGACGAACTCGACCGACATGCCCTGCGACTGCTTCGCGCCCCAGCGCCGCAGCAGCTCCAGGACGATGTCCTTCCCGCCGACCCACGGCGTCAGTCTTCCGGTGAACGCGACCCGCCTCGCCTTCGCGAGCGTGAAATAGATGTAGCCGGTCGACCAGCCGAAGCCGAGCGTCGTCGAGCCGACGCCGATGCCGACGGCACCGTAGGCGCCATAGGCGCGGCTGTGCGAGTCCGCGCCGGGGATGAACTGTCCCGGCAGCACCAGCCCCTGTTCGGGGAAATAGAAATGGAAGATGCCGTCGCCGGGCGTCGCGTAGTACGGCTTCTCCATGCCGTTCGCCGCCGCGAACGCCCGTCCGATCGATGTCTGCTTGTCGTCGTCTTCGCGGCCGGTGAAGACGAAGTGATCGTTGGCGACCGCGGCCTGGCGCGGAAAGATGGTGTTGCCGCCGGTGATCTGGTTGAACGTGTGAATCGAAAACGGCGCGGTGCCGTCGGATGCCGGCAGCAGATCCGCGTAGACGCGAATCGTCGCGCCGGGCTTGAAGTCGCTGCGCGCCATGTCCTTGTCGACGCGATGCGCCCAGATGATCTGCTCGGTCGTCGTCATGTCCCGGGCGACCGACGCGTCCGGCCAGTCGAGCGAGGGCGGCGTCACCACCGAGGCGCGGAACTCGCGACGGCCGACCGCGAAGATGCCGCCGTCCCGCCGAATCTCTTCTTCCTTGGCCGACAACGGCACCGGCGTGTAGCGCTTGCCCTGGGTCACGTTTTCAATCGCGCGGGTGTCGGGATCGAACGTGAACTCATCGCCGTCCTGCGCGTCGGCCACCGCATCGGGACATTGGACGACGTGCAGGCCAAGGTTGAAGCTGTTGCGGCGGAAGATGTCGCCCATGTTGTTGCCGCAGACGACGACCAGCTCGCGGCCGACTTCCTCGGCGACGGCTTTGAGACCGGCCGGGCTCATCTCGCGTGACGAGCCGATGGCAAACCGGTCACCGGCGATGATGAACGTCTGCCCCGCGTGGACGCGCTTGCGGAAGTCGGGCATCAGATAGCGGAACGATCCGGCCTTCCAGCGCTCGTCGAGCGTCTCGAGACTTTCGGACACGCAGTCGGCGGCCGGGGTGATCTGATCGGTGTCGATCGCGTCGAGCTTCTTCGTCTTCGGCGGCGCCTTCGGATCCCAGAAGATCAACGCCGTGCCGCGCACCAACCGCGCGCCGGTATGGGTATCGATCGCGGCGACGGGGGTTGGGAGATCGTCGAGGGTGATGCCGGGCTTGAGACGGGCGGGGGAAATCGAGTGCATGCTGTCTGTAGTCTAGCTGTCAAACTGTCTCGCTGCATCGTCTGCCAAGACCGATGCACAGGGAGAAGAATGAGAAGAACATGAGGGGTTCTAGCTTTTTGAAAAACACCTAACGATCTTCCTCGTGATTTTCTCGGGCTTCTCCCTGTGAAACGCTCTTGGCAAGCGCTCTTCACTCAGCTCGCCGCTCGTACCCCACGCAGCTCAACACCGGCAGCCTCGGATACTTCGGAAACCCGGGGTCTGTCGCCGCTCGGCCGCACAACACGAACTCGCTTCCTTTCGCGCTGCGCACAATCCGCTGATGCACGCACGACGCGCACAGTCCGCGTCGCGCCGTCTCTTGCCGCTCGGCAGCCGATCGTTCATCATGTCCGGGCATGTTCACGTCCGAAGCAACGACGCGCGCGATTCGCGTCTCGGTGGTTTGCGAATACGCGCCCGAGCGCTCGCGTCCGCACGACCAGCACTGGTTCTTTCTCTACACGATCACCATCGCCAACGAAGGCACGGAGACCGTGCAGTTGGTCTCGCGGCACTGGATCATCACCAACGGCACCGGTCACGTCGAGGAAGTGAAGGGCCCTGGGGTCGTCGGCGAACAGCCGGTGCTCGGCCCCAACGAGACGTTCACCTACACGTCGGGCTGCCCGTTGCCGACCGAGTTCGGCACGATGGAAGGCACCTACCAGATGGTCACCAAGGACGGCGAGACGTTCGACGTGGCGATTGCGCCGTTCACGCTGAGCGGGCCGTACACCGTCCACTAGAGCCCATCGCGATCGCGGCACCGGAATCGAAATCGCTCTAGTTCATGAACCGGCGGTCCTCGCCGCTGCGCCGGTCGTCCGGCCCGGTCCGGCGATCGCCGCGCAGGCGCCGCTCGGCCCCGCGGGCGTGGATGAAGGACCGCACGCCCATCGCCAGGTAGCCGATCAGGACCGTCGCGGTCAGCGCTTTCGAGATCGGCGCCAGCCCAGTCGCGCCGACCGTATTGCCCGCGATCGCCGCGAGCACCGTGACCAGGCCGGTGAACGTGCCGAAGATGCCGACGAGCGCGAGGCCCATCGCCGCATGCATCGCATGCCGGCGCCACTGGTCGTTCCGGGCGATCAAACCGAGCAGGCCGATGAGGACGCCAATCGCCGCAGGAATCAGCGCGGTCGGACTCGCGTAGCTGCTCGCGACGTAGCCGCCAACGCCGATCACGACCAGAATCACGCCGACGGTCAGACTCAGCTTCGCCATGCTCCGCGCCTCCCGGCACGTACATGATGGCGCGATTTTGCCGGAGTCAGTCGAGGAATCTGCAATCGCGGGCCACCGCTTCGGCGAGGACTTTCAAATATGTACGCCGCGGCACGCTGATCGCGCCGAACTGTTTCAGATGCGGCGTGACCCACTGAATGTCGAGGAGCCGGAACGCTCGCCGGTTCAGGCGATCGACGAGGGCGACGAGGGCCACCTTCGACGCGTCTTTGACGTGATGGAACATCGACTCGCCGAAAAACGCGCCGCCGAGATGCACGCCGTAGAGCCCGCCGACGAGTCTGTCCTCCTGCCAGGTCTCGACCGAGTGCGCGAGGCCGAGCCGATGCAGCGTGACGTAGCTCTCGAGGATCTCCTCGTTGATCCACGTGCCGTCGTCGCGCCTGGTGGCGCAGGCGCGCATGACGTTCTCAAACCCGGCATCGATGCGGACCGTGAACCGCGCCGACCGCACGACCCGCGCCAGCCGCGCCGGCACGTGAAACCCGTCGAGCGGCAGGATGCCGCGCGGGTTCGGCGAGAACCAGCCGATCTGACCGTCGTCCATCCCCATGGGGAAGATGCCCTGGTGGTAGGCCTTGACGAGGATCGCGGGGTCCATTAGTCGAATAGCGATTGCTAATGAGGCACTGTGTGAGTGTGTGACCGAGTGAATGGACTTTTCATTCATCCATTCCATTCACCCATTCACCCATTCACCCATTCACCCATTCACCCACTACCCCACTACCAGCGTCAGTACTCCGGGGGCGGCTCGATGAATGGCTGCGGCTTCGAACCCGGATCCGGACGGCCGCTGCCGGCGAGGCGGCTGATCGCCCGGACGGTCATGTCGTGATCGCAGAGCATCTGACAGGACAAGCGCACGCCCATCAAATTCTTGGCTCCCAGCGCGGCGATCTCCGCCTTGGTGTATTGCGGCGGCTCGCCGCTCACGAACTCAACGCGACACGTCGTGCAGCGCGCGCGACCGCCGCAGGCGTGCAACTGATCGATGCCGCAGTCTTCTTCGAGCGCGAGAACGAGACGTTTGTTGGCGGGCACATCGAACGTGCCGACGGATTCGACGGTCAGGAGAGGCATGTAACTGGAATTCTATTCCACAGCACCGTGAAGGAGCACGAAGGAGCCTGCCTCCATGCTCCTCAAGAATCCTTCAGTGAACCTTCATGGTGCTGTCGAATTGTTTTACGCGTACCGCGCGTGAATCGCCGGCAGCAGGTACTCATGAAACGCGCGTTCGAAGTCGTACTTCGGCGCGAAGCCCCAGTCGGCTCTCGCCTTCGAGTCGTCGACGTCCTCGGGCCACGAGTCGACGATGCCCTGGCGCTTGGCGTCGACGGCGTAGCTGATGTCCGCGTCGGGAAACGCGCGGAGCACTTCGGCGCGGACTTCTTCCGCGGTCGGCGCGAAGCCGCCGAGGTTGTAGGCGGTCTGGGTCAACCGGGCGCGCGGCGCCGCGGCCAGCGTCAGCAACGCGTCGACGCCGTCCGGCATCGCCATGAACGGGATCTTCGTGTCCGGCCGGACGAAGCAGCCGTACGGCTCCCCTTTCGCGGCGGCGTGGAGCATCTCCGGCGCGTAGTCGGAGGTGCCGCCAGACGGCACCGTCACCGCCGAGATCAGCCCTGGAAAACGCACGCAGCGGAAATCGACGCGGCCGGCGAGTGGTTCGACCGAGAGCTGCTTGTAGTGCTTCGCGTAGTACTCGCCGAGTTGCTCGCAGTAGAGCTTGTTGCAGCCGTACATCGTCGTCGGGTGCGTCCACTCGTCCTCGCGGACGCGTCCGGCCTTGCGCTTGGCCTCGGCGCCCGGCAGGCCATAGGCCGCAATCGACGAAGGATAGAGAAACACCACCGGCCGGCCGTGCGACTCGGCCTCGTGCTGCGCGAACTCGAGCAGGTTGAGCGTGCCGCCGACGTTGACCTCGTGCGCGGTCATCGGCGAGAACTCGGAGCGCGTCGAGAGCAGCGCCGCGAGGTGGTAAATCGTATCCACCTCGAACTCGGCGAGGATTCGCTCGAGCGCGACCTTGTCGAGGATCGATCCGATGACCTCGCGCTGCACGTGTTTCGCCAGCGCCGGATCGAGCGGCGCGAGATCCAGCGTGACGATGCCGCGCGAGTGGTCGTCGGCAAGACGTTCGATGAGGCCGTGGCCGATTTCGCCGGACGCGCCAGTGATCAGGACGACGGGTTTGCGCATACGTGGATGAGCGATCGGAAGCTTACCGGAACATCGAGACCGGGAACCGGATCGACATGTCGATCACCGAGGCGATGATCGCCAGCATCGACAGCGCCAGGCAAATGACGGCGCCCAGCAGATGATTGACGCGCTCCTGCTTCAGCGGATCGAGCCACATCGCGGTCAGGTATCCGCCGGCGAATCCGCCGGCGTGCGCGTAGTTGTCGACGCCGCTCATGACGAATCCGAAGATGAACATGAACAGCGCCATACTCCACGCCTGGCTGCCAACCATGCTCGAGCCGCCGCGCTTGCCGTAGTAGACGAGCGCGCCGAGCAGGCCAAAGATCGAGGCGGATGCGCCGACGGTGATCGACGCGCCGTGCAGGATCGGCACGTTCGCGAAGACGACGCCTGCCGTCGAGGTCGTCAGGAAACCGAGCACGCCGGCCAGGACGTAGATGATGACCATCCGTCCCGGGCCGTACAGCTCGGCGACGCCGGGCGCGAGCTGGCGAATCCAATAGACATTGAAGAGGATGTGCAGCGCACTGCCGTGCAGCCACGACGCCGAGAGCGGCGTCCACCACCGGTTCATTCCGTACACCGGCACGGCGCCGGATGCCCCGAAGAAGACCTCCCAGTAGCTGGCCGGCGCGAGGAAGTTCATCATCCCGCCGCCTTGCAACACGCCGGGGCCCGTCGCGATCAGCGACATCGCATAGAGGAAGATGCACGTCGCGGTCATGAACGGCACGAAGCCGAGGTCGTTGCCGAGGCTGCGCAGCGCCGGCGCGAAGCCCCAGAGGCCGGGGTTGCGGCGACCGCAGTGATAGCAGGTCTCGTCGCGCACGCCGACGAGATACCCGCACGAGGCACAGACGACCGAGCCGGTCGTCTGACGCTTGAACATCCCCGGAAGATTAGCACGCGATAATCTCTCGGCATGCGCGTCCTCGTCACCGGCGGCACCGGCTATCTCGGACGGACCATCGTCCGCACGCTGGCGGCGCGCGGCCACGCGCCGGTGGTGTTCGCACGACGCGCCACGGCGGCGCAATTGCCCGGCGACGCGATCGACGGCGACGTTCGCGATCGCGCCGCGCTGTCGGCGGCCGCGCGCGGCTGCGATGCCATCTGCCACGCGGCCGCGCTGGTCAAGATCTGGCGCAAGGATCCCGCCGAGTTCGACGCCGTCAACGTCGGCGGTCTTGAAAACGCGATTGCCGTCGTCCGCGAACTCGGACTGCCGCGCCTCCTCTACACATCGTCTTTCCTGGCGCTGCCGCCGGCGGGCGAGCACGAACCGATCGTCGCCAACGATTACCAGCGCACCAAGGCCGCGGCCGACGCCGTCGCACAGCGCGCCGCCGCGGACGGCGCGCCGATTGTGTCGATGTATCCCGGCGTCATCTATGGACCGGGCGTCCGCTCCGAAGGCAATCTGCTCGGACGACTGCTCTACGACCACGCCGCTGGCAAGCTCCCCGGCATCGTCGGAGCGGAAAAGATCTGGTGCTTCAGTTGGGTCGATGACGTGGCGGACGCGCACGTCGCCGCGCTCGAGCGCGGCACCGCCGGTGGCCGCTACACGCTCGGCGGCGAGAATGCGCCCCAGATGCGGCCGTTCGAGATCGCCTATGCGATGAAAAAGTGGCCGCTGCCGCGGACGATTCCGTACTGGGCCGCGACGGCCCTTGGCGCCATCGAAGAGGTGCGCGCACGGTTCGGCGCCCGCGCCGGCGACGTCCAGCCGCTCATCACTCGCGGCACGGTGGACATCTTTCGCTTCGACTGGCCGCTCAGCTCGGAAGAGGCTCGACGAGATCTGGGATATGCGGAATCGAGCCTCCGGCAGCGACTGCCCGGCCTGCTGGACGCCATCGACCTCGAGACAAGGAGCGGCCGGTCCTCTGCGCCTCCGCGTGAAAAAACCGGGAACTCATCTACGTAAGTCATCGTAGAGAAAGGACGTGCCCCGCACGTCCACCCCTCTGGCAAGTCCCGCGCCAGCCCTAACCGCCCGTGTATCCCCCCGTCTAACTCCACAGATGCCGCTGGACGACGCGGCCGCCGTCGCTCAGGCGAGAGGCGGCGATCAGGATGCCTTTCGCGTGCTCGTGGATCGGCATAGTCGCAGCATCTACCGTCTGGCGTACCGGATGACAGGCAAGCCGGAAGACGCCGAGGACGTCGTCCAGGAAACGTTCGTGCGTGCGTACCGGCAACTGGGCCGGTTCGAATCGCGATCGAATTTCGCGACGTGGCTGTATCGGATTGGATTCAACTGCGCGATTGATTACATGAGAGCGCGGCCGAAGCGAGAGTCCTCCGAAACCCACGACGTCCTCGATCAGATGACGCACGAGACCAGCGCGCCCTCGATGGACGATCTGGTTTACGCCGGCGAGATCGGCGAACGCGTGCAGGCGGCGCTCAACGAGCTGAGCGCGCAAGAGCGCGCGGCGTTTCTGATGCGGCACTACCAGGGTTGCTCGATCGAAGAGATTTGCAAGGCGCTCGATCTGAAGTCGAACGCGGCCAAGCATTCGATCTTTCGCGCAGTGAAGAAGATGCGCGTCGCCCTGAAGCCGTTGATGCACGCTCGGCTCGAACGCGTCTGACGAGCTGAGCAGGGCAAGCAAGAGGCTAGGACGCAGAACGTCGCCAGCGTGTGGAGCGCTGGGGGCAAAGGCACAATGACCAACTGGCACCCGACTGAAGACGATCTGATTCTGCATTTCTACGGCGAAGGCCGGGAGAACGAGGGGCGCGTGGACGACCACGTGCATGCCTGCCCGCAGTGTCAGGAGGTCTGGGACGACCTCACCGAAACCCTGAAGATGGTGGACGCCGCCCAGGTGCCCGAGCCGGATTCCGGCTTCGAGCGCGTGATCTGGGCGCGAGTCTCCCGCGAGCTGCCGGATCGTCGTCCGGCCCCCGGTTGGATTTCGTCCTGGTCGGTGCGGCAGTGGCTGCCGGTGACCGGGTTGGCGACGGCGGTGCTCGCGATCATCGGCGCCAGCTACATGTCGTGGGCGCGTCCGGTCGTGATCACGCCGGAATTGCCGAGGCAGGGCGCGGTGACGACGCGCACGCCGCCGGCCGATCCGGCGGCAGCTAACGCGAAGGCGCGCGAACGCGTCTTGTTGACAGCGCTGAGCTCGCACTTCCAACAGACCGAGATGCTGCTGGTGGAAGTGCTGAACGCGCCGGCAAGCGCGAATGAATTCGCGTTCGAACGCACCAGCGCCGACGACCTGGTGTCATCGGGACGGCTCTACCGGGTGACGGCGGAACAGAACGGCGACCGGCATCTGGCGCAGATGCTGGAAGACATCGAGCGAGTGCTCGTCGACATCGCGCGCGGCCCGAACCAGCCTGGCGCGACCGACATGAAGAACCTGCGCACGCGGATTGACAACAACGGCCTGCTCTTCAAGGTGCGCGCCGTGACCAATGAGATCCGCCAGCGTCAACAGACTTTGAATTCGGCTTCGACTAACTAGAGGACACCTCCATGAAGCGACTGGCTACGTTCGTTGGATTGCTGCTGATCGTCCCGGCCTTTGCGGCGGCGCAAATGGCGCCGCCCGCGCCCCCGGCCCCGCCGGCTGCGCCCGCCCCGATGGTGGCCCCGGTGCCACCGGTCCCGCAGGCGCCGCCCGCGCCGCCGGCGCCGGCGCGCGTGCTAATGCCGCCGGTGTGGGATGCGATCGCGGTTGAAGACGCGATGCGCGCGGTCCGCATGGTGGACATGGATCAGGTTCGCGAGGCCAACGCGCAGGCGCGCGAGGCGGCCGCACAGGCGCGCGAAGCGGTCCGCGTCGATCAGGACCACATCCGCGAGATGGCGCGCGAAGCCGCGGCGCAGGCGAACCGCTTCAGCTACGACTATCGCTTCGACGAACACGTCGGCATGATGCCGATGACCTGGAGCATGAGCAGCCAGGGCGAGGGCGGCAACTACTACGACAGCGGCAAGAGCTCGCTCAACTCCGGCCAGTGGGATCGCGCGATCACCTACTTCGATCGCACCATCGCCGCCAAGAGTCCCTATGCGGACGGCGCGCTCTACTGGAAGGCCTACGCGCAGTGGAAGCTCGCCAAGACCGAGGATGCGCTGGCGACGATTGGCGTGCTCCGCAAGGAGCATCCGCAGAGCCGTTATCTCGGCGACGCGAAGGTCCTCGAGCAGGACGTGCGCCGCAGCTCGGGACAGCCGGTCAATCCGGATGCGATCAAAGAAGAGGAAATCAAGCTGCTGGCGATTTCGGCCGTCGGCAAGTCTGAAAATGGCGTCACGATTGTCGAAGGCGTCCTCAACGGCAGCAACTCGTTGAACCTCAAGAAGCGCGCCCTCTATGTGCTGGCGACCAGTGAGGACCAGACCCGCGCCTATCCGATTTTGCTCCGCTACGCGAAGGGCGCCGGCAATCCGGATCTGCAGTACGAAGCGATCCGCTACATCGCCTCGCGCCGCGACGGCCAGACCACGGCGAAGGATCTGCAGGACATCTACAACTCGACGACCGACGCGCGCATCCGGATGGCGATCATCAACGCTTTCCAGTCGTCGCAGAACAAGAACGCGCTCGTCGCCATCGCCGGCAGCACGTCGAACACCGTCGACGTCCGCCGCGCGGCCGTCAACGGCCTGTCGAACCTGGCGGCGCCGCAGGAACTGTGGGCGCTGTATCAGAAGGAGACCGACAACGAACTGAAGATGCAGATGATCAGCGTGTTCAGCTCGATGGGCGCCATCGACCAGCTCGAGCAGATCGTCAAGACCGAGAAGGATCCGACGGTCCGCGCCCGGGCCATTCGATCGCTGGGCAACCAGAAGAGCGAGCGCACCGGCCAGACGCTGGTCGGCATCTACAGCTCCGACCAGGATGCCAACGTGCGCAACGCCGTGATCACCGCGCTCGGCAACCAGAACAACGCCGAGGGTCTGGTCGGGATCGCCCGGAAAGAGCAGAACACCGAGCTCAAGCTCAAGATCGTCAATCGCCTCGCCGAGATGGCCCGCACTTCGAAAGTCGCGGCCGATTACCTCGCTGAGTTGATCAAGTAACGCCGTCCACCGACAACGAGGCGCATGATGACCAGGCTTCTGGCGCTCACCATCGTCGGCGCGGTGCTCACCGCCGCGCCGGCGCCTCTACCACAGGCCGGCTCCGGCCAGCCGCCGTTCCAGAACGCCAAGGTGGAGCAACGCAGCGCCACCTCGATCGATCGCGAGCTGGCCTCCGCCGGCAGCAGCGCGGATCCGGTGTGGTTCGGCTGGCGCGTGCCAATGATCGACGGCGATCGCGGCTGCGACACCTGGATCAACAACGACATCTACTTCCGCGGCTTCGTCATGGAGTCGAGGGGCGAAACGCCGCCGGCCACGCAGCCAAGCGGTCCGGCCCGCCTCGAAGGCGGCACCGGGCTGGTGGTGTTCGTACGGATGATCAACGGCAACGTCGAGCGGCTCCGCGGCATCAACGACGGCTGCCCCGTCGATGGCGGCGGCCGCACCGTCTACTGGCTGAACGGCATCACGCCCGCCGAAAGCCTGCGCTATCTGCAGACGTTCACGCAGATGGACGCGCTCAACATCGACGCCCGGCGGAACCTGGCGAGTTCGGCGCTCTCGGCGATCGCGCTGCACCGGGATCCGGGCGCTGACGCGATCCTCGACAAACTGGCAGACTCGACGGGCGACTCGAGCATGCGGTCGTCGGCGTTGCGATCGCTCGCCGCGTATCGGGGCCAGCATGGTTTCGACAAGGTCAAGGCGGCGCTCGCGACCGAACGGGAATCATCGCGGCGGGTGTCGCTGGTCACCGCCCTGGGACAAACTCGGCAGCCGGCGACGGCCGACACGCTGTTGAATCTCGCGCGAACCGACGCGGATCCGAAGGTCCGCGCCGAGGCCGCGTATTACTACGCCGCGCGCGCCGGCGTTGCCGGCGTCGGCAACCTCACCTCGATCATCGAACAAGACCAGTCCGACGACGTCAAACGGCGGGCGATTTCTGGTCTGAACGCGCTGCCCAACAACGCCGGCGTCGAGCCGCTGCTGAAGATCGCGCGCTCGAGCAGGAACCTTGCCCTCACCAAGGCCGCGGTCAGCGCGCTGAGCAGCTCGAAAGACCCGCGCGCGCTCGCCTACATGGAAGAACTGGTCAAGAGATAGATCCCTGCGATTGCCGGATTGCCGTTTCGAGGGCATGGCCGGATTGGATTGAAGAGCAATTGACCGATTGGCTGATTCATTGCCGGATTGAGACTGACAATCTCAATCCGGCAATTGCTTTTCAATCGGGCAATTGTTCTTCAATCCGCCAATGATTTCGGCAATTCCGCAATCCAATCAATCCAATCCGGCCATGCCCTCGATTCGGCAATCCGGCAATTACGTGCGGTAGTATTTAGCCCATGTCGCGGACGAAATCCTTCCTCAGCATCTCGATCCTCGGCCTGGCCGCCTTCGTCGCCTTGCCGTTTTCCGAAGTTGGCGCGCAACAGCCCGCGACCCAGCTCTCCCCGGTTCCCGCCGATCCGGCGCTCATCAAGGATCTGACCTGGCGCAGCATCGGCCCCGACCGCGGCGGCCGATCGATCGCGGTGTCGGGCGTCAAGGGCCGGCCCAACGAGGCCTACTTCGGCGCCACCGGCGGCGGCCTATGGAAGACGACCAACGCCGGTGTCGACTGGACGCCGGTGACCGACGGCAAGATCACCAGCGCCTCGGTCGGCGCGGTGGCCGTCGCCGAGTCCAATCCCGACGTCGTCTTCATCGGCACGGGCGAGTCGTGCATCCGCGGCAACATCATGCCGGGTGACGGCGTCTACAAGTCCGCCAACGCCGGCGCGACGTGGACCAAGGTCGGTTTCGAAACCTCACAGGCGATCTCGAAGATCCGCATCCATCCGACCAACGCCGACATCGTCTACGTGGCGTCGTTCGGCAAGTACGGCGTCCCCAGCGACGACCGCGGCGTCTTCAAGAGCACCGACGGCGGCCGGACCTGGAAGAAGACACTGTTCCGCGACAACAAGACCGGCGCAGTCGACCTCTCGATCGATCGCAATAATCCGAACGTCATCTACGCGGCCCTGTGGGAGGCGTTCCGGATCGAATACACGATGTCGAGCGGCGGTCCGGGCAGCGGCCTGTTCAAGTCCACCGACGGCGGCGACACCTGGACCGAGATCACGCGCAACCCCGGCATGCCCGGCGGCATGATCGGCCGCATCGGCGTGTCGGTGTCGGGCGCGGACTCGAATCGCGTCTACGCGCTGGTCGAAAACGACAAGGGCGGACTGTTCGTCAGCGACAACGCCGGCGCGACCTGGACGCTGGTCAACGAAAACCGGAACATCCGCCAGCGCGCGTTCTACTACACGCACGTCGCCGCGGATCCGAAGGACAAGAATCTCGTCTACCTGCTCAACGTCAGCGCCTATCGTTCGACCGACGGCGGCAAGACCTTGAGCCCGCTCGGCGGCGGTCAGACCCACGGCGACTATCACGACCTGTGGATTGACCCGGAGACACCGGCGCATCTCGTCGTCGGCAATGACGGCGGCGGCGCCGTGCAGGCCGCCGGCGGCCAGTGGACGCCGCAGGATTACCCGACGCCGCAGTATTACCATGCGGCGACGACCAAGCACATCCCGTATCACGTCTGCGGCGCGCAGCAGGACGGCAGCACCGTCTGCCTGCCGAATGAAGCCGGTGGCGGCCGCGGCGGCCGCGGTGGCGGCCGCGGCGGCGCGCCGGCGGCGCCGGTGATGTACAGCCCCGGGGGATCGGAAGACGGCGCCATCGCGCCGGATCCAAAGGACGTCGACGTGTTCTTCTCCGGCGCGAACAACGGCGGCTTTCTCGAACGGATCAACCGCCGCACCGGCGAAAACCGCGAAGTCCATCCGTATCCGCGGATGTTCTCGGGCGAGCCGGCCAGCGCGATTCCCGAACGCGTCCAGTGGACCTACCCGATCGTCTTCTCGCCCGTCGATCCGAACGTGCTCTTCACCGCCACGCAGCACGTCTGGCGGACGACGTCACAGGGCCAGAACTGGGATCGCATCAGCGGCGACCTGACCCGTCACGATCCCAAGACGCTGGCGCACTCCGGCGGCCCGATCACCGGCGACATGAACGGTCCCGAGATCTACGCAACGGTCTTCGCGCTCGGCCCCTCGAAGGTCGACGTCAACGTGCTCTGGGCCGGATCGGACGACGGCCTCGTTCACGTGACGCAGAACGGCGGCAAGACCTGGGCGAATGTGACGCCGAAAGAAATGCCGGACTTCGGCCGCGTCAGCATCATCGACGCCTCGGCGTTCGACGCCGGCACCGCCTACGTCGCCGTCAAGCGCATGCTGTTCGACGACGAGAAGCCGTACATCTTCCGCACTCACGACTTCGGCAAGACCTGGACGAAGATCGTCAACGGCCTCGGCCCGACCGACTACGTGCACGTCGTCCGCGAAGATCCCACCCGCCAGGGACTGCTCTACGCCGGCACGCAGCACAAGGTCTACTACTCGTACGACGACGGCGCGAACTGGCATTCGCTGTCGCTGAACCTGCCCGATGTGCCGATGAAGGATCTGGTCGTCGAAACCCACGACCTGGTGCTCGCGACCCACGGCCGCGGCTTCTACATCCTCGACGACATCTTTCCGCTGCGGCAGTCGAGCCCGGCGGTGACGAGCACGACGGACGTGTTCCTGTTCAAGCCCGAAGAAGCGATGCGCTCGACCAACGGTGCGCAAATCCGCTATCTCGTCAAGGGCAACGTCGACGCGATCAACGTGCAGATCGTCGACGCCAAAGGCACGGTGGTGCGGACGTTCGGCGCCGCGCCGCCAGCGGAGGCGGGTGATCCCGGCAGGGCCGGTGGCGCCGGCGCCGGCGGCGGTGGTGGCCGCGGTGGCCGCGGCGGCGGCGCCGCCTTCGCGCCGACGACACCGGGCATGCAGACGATCAACTGGGACCTGCGCTATCCGCCGGCCTCCTCGTTCCCGGGCATGATTCTGTGGGGCGGCGGCGTCCAGGGGCCCGCGGCGGCGCCGGGCACGTACACGGTGAAGCTCACCGCCAATGGCAGAACGCAGACGCAGACCTTCGTCGTCAAGCGTAACCATCTGTTCCGCGACGTCACCGACGCCGACCTGCAGGCGCAGTTCGATCTCGCGATCCAGATCCGCGACTCGACGAGTGAAGCCAACGACGCGGTGATCAGGATCCGCGACCTCAAGGCGCAAATCGCTGATCGATTGAGCAAGTCGAACGGCGACGCCCGACTCAAGTCGGCGAGCGAAGCGCTCTCCGAGGATCTGAGCTCGGTCGAGGAGGCGATCTACCAGGTGAAGAATCAGAGCGGCCAGGATCCCCTGAACTTCCCGATCAAGATCAACAACCGCCTGGCGTCGCTGTTGTCGGTCGTCAACACCGGCGACGGCCGTCCGATCGGCAACGCGCTGCCGATCTTCAATTCGCTCAAGGCCGACCTCAAGGTCCAGACCGACAAGCTCAAGGCGACCGACAGGCAGATCGCCGCGTTCAACGCCGAAGCCAAGCGGCTGGGGCTGGACCCGATCAAGTAGCGGCAACCGTGTTCCGGCCGGCGGGCCGCCCAACCGCCGGCCGGCGGTTCGCGTCTATTACTCCTGCAAGGTAGTATTAATACGCTATGGATAGCCTGGGCGAATTCGAACAATCGATTCTGCTGGCGATCGTCCACCTGCGGGCCGACGCCTACGGCGTGACGATTCGCCGCGAAATCGAGGCGCGTACCGGGCGCCCGGTGACGGTCGGGGCGTTGTACACGGCGCTCGACCGGCTCGAGCGCAAGGGCTACGTCTCGTCGGCCATGTCGGGCCCGACCGCGGAACGCGGCGGGCGATCCAAGCGCTACGTCAAGATCCGGGCGGCCGGCGCGGCGGCGCTGCGTGAATCGCGGGCGCGGCTGGCGCGGATGTGGGACGGGCTCGAAGACGACCTGACGCGGAGTCGATCGTGATTGCCGGTCCGCCGCGTCTCGCCGAACTCGTCGTCGCGTGGTCGCTGCGGGCCGAGGAGCGCGCCGCGGTCCTCGGCGATCTGCAGGAGGAATTCTCCACGTTGCTGGCCGCCGACGGCCGCAGCGCCGCCCGCCGTTGGTACTGGACGCAAGCCATTCGATCGTTTCTGCCTAACGTCACGCGGCGTCACGCCGCTTCGCGAAGGAGCGCTGCCATGTTCTCGACCGACACAATTGCCCAGGACCTGGTCTTTGGCTGGCGGATGCTGCGCCGGCGGCCGCTCGTCACCACCATCGCGGTGCTGTCGCTGGTCTCGGGCCTCTCGATGGCGGCGGTGGTATTCAACCTGCTCAACGCGATCGTGCTCCGGCCGCTGCCGGTCGAAAATCCCGATCGCCTGATGGTGCTGCTGGCGCGTCGCGGCGCCAATCTGAATCACAATTTTTCCTATCCGGATTTTCAGGACTATCGCGCGCGACAGCAGACGTTCGTCGATCTGACGGCGTACAGCCGCGCCGACGTCACCGTACGGCTCGACGCCGGCTCGGAAGTCTTGCCCGCCGAGTTCGTCGCCGGCAGCTATTTCACGACGCTCGGCGTCGGCACCCGCTTCGGCCGCGGCCTGACCGACGCCGACGTCACCGCCGGCGCGCCGCTCGCGGCCGTCGTCAGCGATCGGCTGTGGCGGCGGATTGCCGGCGACGGTGCGGCCTTCGACGGCCGCGCGGTGACCATCAACGATCGTCCGTTCACGATCGTCGGCGTCGCCGCGCCCGGATTTGGCGGGATGATCGTCGGGCGCGACGTCCGCGTCTGGGTGCCGTTGACCCATCGCGAATTGCTCGAGCCTGGCCGCGCGATCACGACCGATCGGTTCGTCAGCTGGCTGACGCTGGTCGGCCGTCTCAAGCCGGGAGTGAACGAGAACCGCGCGGCCGCCGACCTCGATCGCATCGAAGCGGCCCTCGGTCCCGCGGTGCAGCGCACGGAGCAGCGCACGTTCGTCCTCGCCGCCGGCGGGCAGGGGGACTCGATGCTGCCGTCGATCGTCGCGTCGCCGCTGCGCCTGCTGCTCGGTGCGGCGCTGCTCGTCCTCGTCGTCGCCTGCGCCAACGTCGCCAGTCTGCTGGTGTCCCGGACCGTCGAACGCGGCCGCGAGATCGCGGTGCGCACCGCGCTTGGCGCCAGCCGTCTGCGGATTGCGCGGATGCTGATGGTCGAGACGCTGCTGCTGAGCGGCGTTGGTGCAGTGTTCGGAATGGGCGTATCGGTCTGGGCCGCCCGCCTCGCGGTGCGATTGATCACGCAGTTCGGCGAACCGGTCGCGGTCAACATCGGCGTCGACTGGGGTCTGTTTGGCTTCGTCGCCGCGGCCGCGCTGGCGACGGCGCTGCTGTCGGCGCTGGCGCCGATCGTTCACGTGCTGCGGACGCCGGCCGCGGGCGGCCTCGGCGTCGGCGGCCGCCAGGTGTCGGCAGCGCCGGCGGCGGCGCGGCTGCGCAGCGGCCTGGTGGTGGTGCAATTCGCGCTGTCACTGGCGCTGGTCGGCTCGGCCGCGCTGCTCGTCCGCACCATTGTCAATCTGCGCGCGGTGCCGACCGGATTCGATCTCGATCACGTGGCGCTGGTCGCCATCGATCCGGTCGCGGCGCACCTCGGCCCCGATCAGGCGCAGCAGTTTCTGCACGACGTCGAATCCCGCCTCGCCGCGGTGCCGGGCGTCCGTGCCGCCGCCTACGGCCGGATCATCCCGATCGGCTTCGGCGGATCGCGTGGCTCGATCGCCGTGCCCGGCTATCTGCCGGCGGCGGACGAAGACATGGAGATCAACTACAACGCGGTTTCGCCGTCGTACTTCGACGCCACCGGCATTGCCCGGGCGGACGGCCGCATCTTCAGCGACGCCGATCCGCTCACCGGACCGATCCCGGCCGTCGTCAACGAGACCATGGCGCGCCGCTACTGGCCGGGCGGACGGGCGGTCGGACGTCTCTTCCAGTTCGACGGCGCCGACGGCCCGCCGATGATGGTGGTGGGCGTCGTGGTCAACGTGAAATACCGGATGATCCGCGAGCCGGACGCGCCGAGCTTCTATCTGCCTTATCGCCGCGTCGGCCGGCCGCGCGCCGGCATCATGCACGTGCGCGTCGAGGGCGATCCGGCGGCGCTGCTGCCTGAACTGCGCCGCGTCGCGATGAGCGTGGACCCGCGCGTCCCGGTCAGCGATGTGCGCACGTTACGCGATCAGGTCTGGCGCAATCTCTCGACCGAGCGGATGGCGATGACGATCGCCGTGGCGCTCGGCGGCGCGGCGCTGCTGCTCGCCGCGGTCGGGTTGTTCGGCGCGATGTCGAATCTCGTCGGCCAGCGCCGCCGCGAAATCGGCGTCCGGCTCGCGCTCGGCGCGCGGCCCTCCGAGGTCGCGCGGCTCGTCGTCGGCCAGGGGCTGCGGCTTTCGCTGCTCGGCAGCCTGCTCGGCCTCGGCCTCGCGTTCTGGCTTGGCCGGCTGCTCGAAGCGCGGCTCTACGGCGTCGCGGCCTTCGACCCGTTCAGTCTCGCGGCGTCGGTCGCCGTCCTCGCCGGTGTCGCCGCGGTTGCAACCTGGGCGCCCGCCGGTCGAGCGGCCCGGACGAATCCGGTCGACGCGCTGAGGGCGGAGTGATCGGGGGGCGCTAAGATCGCCCGAGTGGAGCACCTTCGCCTCGTCCTCAAATCGGCGATGCTCTGGCTCTTCATCATCGTCGTGATCTACTTCATCCTCCATCGTCCGTAGATCACCGCAGTCGTCCGGCCTCGTAGGCGCCGAACACCTGTGACGGCTGATCGACGACGAGCGCGGCGGGAGGAGTAAAATCGATCGATGTCTCTCGCGCCCGCCTTGCTGTTGTCGATGCCGCAGCTCGTCGATCCGAATTTCGCGCGGACGGTGATCCTGCTCTGCGAACACGCGGCCGAAGGCGCGTTCGGCCTCGTCGTCAATCGCCCGTCCGACGTCTCGGCGGCCGCGGCGGTGAAGCTCGAACCGGCGGTCGACCAACCCAACGATTTGCCGCTGCTGATCGGCGGTCCGGTCGAGCCGCAGCGCGGCTGGATCCTGACTGCCGCGGCGCCCGACGGCGTCGAGTCACGCAGCGTCGGCGCCGGGCTGTACCTGTCGGCGTCGCCGGTGCTGTTGCGGCGCGTCCTGACGGCGCGGCCCCTGCCGAAGCGGACCCAGGTGCTCGCCGGTTACGCCGGCTGGGGACCGGGACAGCTCGACGCCGAGATCGCGCAGTCGGCGTGGCTGATCATGCCGGTCGAGCTCGACCTGATTTTCGAGATCCCCGCCGCCGCGGCCTGGGAAATGGCGATCCGACGCCTCGGCGCCGATCCGCACATGCTGCAGATGGGACACGGGGTGCATTGAAGGGCCGTGCGGGGTGCGCCGTTGCGCGGTGCGGCGTGCGGGGTTCCGGCGTTCTTGAGTTCTAGCGTTCTGAGCGTCCCGCGTCCCGCGACCCTGCCCAGTCGAGCCCGTCAATCACATCCGGATCCTGACCGCTTGGATGTGCCGCAAGCGCCGCGATCGCCGCGGTCCGCTCTGGCGAGTCGAGACTCGCGGCTGCATAGGCGAGCGATCGGCGGATGCGCTTGAGTCCGGCGCGGCGCATCGCGCTGCCCTTGATCAGCGCCCGCCACGCGTCGTCGCTCATCGTGCAGAGATCAACCAGCCGCGGCGCATCCAGGCCGGCGCGCGGTTGCCACGCCAAGTCGTCGCTGACCGCGGCGCGGCGATTCCACGGACAGACGTCCTGACAGATGTCGCAGCCGTACACCTGCGCGGAAATCTGCGGCCGCAGGGCGGCGTCGACGGGAGCCCGTGTTTCGATCGTGAGGTACGACAGGCAGCGGGTCGCGTCGAGTTCGTAGGCCGCGGTCAGCGCGCCGGTCGGACACGCGTCGAGACAGCGCGTGCAGGTGCCGCACTGGTCGACCGCCGGCGCATCGGGCTCGAGATCGAGGTTGGTCAGAATCTCGGCGAGCACGAACCACGAGCCGATCGCGGGATTGATCACGCAGGTGTTCTTGCCGATCCAGCCGAGCCCGGCCTGCTCCGCGAACACGCGCTCCTGAATCGGGCCGTTGTCGACGCACGAGAACGCCTCGAGCCCGGGCCCGGCCTCGGCGGCGATCCACTCGAGCAGCGCGCGCAGCCTGGCGCGAAGGACGTCGTGGTAGTCCTCGCCGCGCGCATAACGGGCAATCTCTGCCTCACCGCTTCCGGCGCGGTTGTCGGTGTCGTCTCCGGTTCCCCCCGAGTCTCTGCGGCTCCCCGTGTCTCTGCGTCTCTGCGTGTCCGGCGTGTTGTAGACCACGCCGAGCGAGACGATCGACCGCGCCGAGCGCAGGACCTGCGCGGGATCGAGCCGCTCGTCGCGCGATTCGTGGAGGTAGCGCATGTCGCCGGCGCGGCCCTGGTCGAGCCAGTCGCCGAACCGCGCCAGTTTTGGATGCCGGTCCGCGCGCGCGATGCCGCACAGATCGAAGCCACAGTCGCGGGCGCGGAGCTTGATCGCTGCGGAAGTCACCATGGCTCAGGGCTCAAGACTCACGGCTCGGGATCAAATCCCTGACTCTCAGCGCTTCGACACCGAGCCCTGAGCCCTGAGCCTTGAGCCTACTTCGCAAGCCGCCGCGCCACGTACGGCAGGATCCCTCCGTGCCGGAACGCGGTGAGTTCTTCCGGCGTGTCGACGCGGACGCGGGCGGTGAACGTGGTGACGCTGCCGTCTTCGCGCCGGGCATGCACCTCGATCGTGCTTCGGGGCGCGAGCGACGCGCCGGAACCGGCAAAGTCGAACACCTCGCGACCGGTGAGGCCGAGTGACGCGGCCGACTGCCCGGCCGCGAACTCCAGCGGCAGCACGCCCATGTTGACGAGATTGCTGCGATGGATGCGTTCGAAGCTCTCGGCCAGCACCGCTTTGGCGCCGAGCAGCATCGTCCCTTTCGCGGCCCAGTCGCGCGACGATCCGGAGCCGTATTCCTTGCCGGCAATCACGACCAGCGGCACCCCGGCGTCGCGATATTTCACCGACGCGTCGTAGATCGGCATCACGTCGCCCGCCGGCAGATACGATGTCCAGCCGCCTTCGGTGCCCGGCGCAAGCTGATTGCGAAGCCGGACGTTGGCGAAGGTGCCGCGCATCATCACTTCGTGGTTGCCGCGCCGCGCGCCGTACGAGTTGAAGTCCTTCGGCGCGACGCCCTGCGCGATCAGATACTTCCCCGCCGGCGTGTCCGCCTTGATCGATCCGGCCGGCGAGATGTGATCGGTGGTGATGCTGTCGCCGAGCAGCGCGAGCACGCGCGCGCCGCGAATCTCGGCCGCCGGCGCCGGCTCGCGCGACAGGTTTTCCAGAAACGGCGGACGCCGGATGTAGGTCGAGTCGGCCTCCCATGCGTAACGGTCGCCAGTCGGCACCGGCAGACTGCGCCAGTGCTCGTTGCCTTCGAAGACTTTCGAGTACTGCTCGCGGAACATCTCCGCCGACAGTGACGCCAGCAGGGTCGTCTGCACTTCCTGCGACGTGGGCCAGATGTCTTTCAGATAGACCGGCTTGCCGTGGCGATCCTGTCCGAGCGGCTCAGTGGTGATGTCGACGGTCAGCGATCCTGCCAGCGCATACGCCACCACCAGCGGCGGCGACGCCAGATAGTTCGCACGCACATCCTGCTGAATGCGGCCTTCGAAGTTGCGGTTGCCGGAGAGCACCGAGCAGACGACCAGCCCGCGATCGCGAACTTCAGCGGCGATCTCGTCCGGCAGCGGACCGCTGTTGCCGATACAGGTCGTGCAGCCGTAGCCGACGAGGTTGAACCCGAGCTGATCCAGATACGTCTGCAGATTCGCCTTGGCCAGATATTCGGTCACCACCTTGGAGCCCGGCGCGAGGCTCGTCTTCACCCACGGCTTCGAGGTCAGCCCCTTCTCGACGGCGCGCTTGGCGACCAGCCCGGCGGCGATCATCACGCTCGGATTCGACGTATTCGTGCAGCTCGTGATCGCGGCAATCACCACTGAGCCGTGCTCGAGCTGTGTCGTCACCGCTTCGGCGACCGCCGCGCCGCCGCCACCGGCCGGGGCCGCGGGCCTCTTGATCGCTTTCTGCAGATCGGGCAACGCCGCCGCGAACGACGGCTTCGCATTCGACAACGACACCCGGTCCTGCGGACGCCGCGGGCCGGCAAGACTCGGCACCACCGAGGAAAGATCGAGTTCGAGTGAATCGGTGTACACCGCATCGGGCGTGTCATCGGTCCGGAACAGGCCCTGCGCTCGCGCGTACGCCTCGACCAGCGCGACCTGCGCGGCATCGCGGCCCGTGAACCGGAGATACTCCAGCGTCATCTCGTCGATGGGAAAAATCGCGACCGTGGCGCCGTACTCCGGGCACATGTTGCCGAGCGTGACGCGGTCGGCAATCGTCAGGTGCTTGAGGCCCGGCCCGTAAAACTCGACGAACGTCCCGACCACGCCTTTCCTGCGCAGCGCCTCGGTGATCGTCAGCACGAGATCGGTCGCGGTCGCGCCCTCCGGCAGCTTGCCTTGCAACCGGCAGCCGATGACGGCCGGTATCAACATCGAGCTTGGCTGGCCGAGCATCGCCGCCTCCGCCTCGATGCCGCCGACGCCCCAGCCCACCACGCCAAGGCCGTTGACCATCGTCGTGTGCGAGTCGGTGCCAAAGACCGTGTCGGGGTACGTCAGCGTCCTGCCGTCGATCTCCTCGCGGCACACCACCCGCGCCAGGTACTCGATGTTGACCTGATGGACGATCCCGGTCTCGGGCGGCACGACCCGGAAGTTGTTGAACGCGGTCTGGCCCCAGCGCAGGAACACGTAGCGTTCGCGATTGCGGTGATACTCGAGGTCGGCGTTCAGCTTCAGCGAATCCGATCGGCCGAAATGGTCGACCTGGACCGAATGGTCGATGACCAGCTCGACCGGCTGCAGCGGGTTGACCTTCTGCGGATCGCCGCCGAGCTGGGCGATGCCATCGCGCATCGCCGCGAGATCGACAACGCACGGCACGCCGGTGAAATCCTGCAACAGGACTCGGGCCGGCATGAACGAAATCTCCTTGTCGCCGATCGCCGTCGGCGTCCACGACGCCAGCGCCTTGATGTCGTCCGCATGCACGAAGGCGTTGTCCTCGCGCCGCAGCAGATTCTCGAGCAGAATCTTCAGCGAGAACGGCAGCCGGCTGACGCCGGCGAATCCGGCGCGCTCGAGCGCCGGCAGGCTGAACAGATCGAAGCTGTCGCGGCCGACGGTGATCGTCGTCCGCGTCTTGAACGAATTCAATGACATGGCTAGAACCCGATGATGAGTCCGCCGGCAATCACCGGCGACATCCGAAGCTTGTCTTCCCCGAGTGTGACGCCGCTGTGCCGCATCTCGAGTCGTCCTTCCACACGAAACCCCACTCGCCGGCGGCCGGTGCCGCTTTTCATGTACTTGAAGCCGGCGCCGGCATCGCCGACGATCCCGTCTTCAATCAACGCGCCGTCGCCGACCAGCTCACGCAGCCACCCGGCGCCGCCACGGATGAAATACGAGGCCTGCCCGCGCGTCGCCAGCGTCCACAGCGCCGCCCCGGTGACGGTGAAGCGGGTCAGCGACTCGGTGACCTCGACGTCGGCCGCGTCCTCGAAGTCGAGGCTGATTTTCGACCGCAACGTCGCGCGCGTCACCGTGCCCGACCCTTCGAGCGCAAATCGCGGCGTGACCCGCTTGCTGAGGTGCATTTCCAGGCCGTAGCCGGGACGCAGATCGTTGGTCGTCGAAAACAACGTCAGGGTGCTGCCCGCCGGCGTCAGCAGATCGGCGGAGCTGGTCCCGAAGGAGGTCGGCCCCACCCACGCCCCGGCGACAGTGAACTCGTAACCACGCGGCCCGCGCGGCGCCGGCCTTGCCGTCGTCTGGGCCGGCTTGCCGGTCTGTGCCCAGGCCGGCGTCACGCCGAGCCCGCAGGCCAGCACGGCAATCGCGGCCGCGATCGACCGCCTCATTTCGCCTGCACCTTGATCTCAATGCTCCCGCTGCTCCCGCCGGCCGGCACGGCCACCAGCTTGTTGTAATAGGCGACGCGGAAATTGGTATTCACGGGATTGTCTTCGTCGAAGAAGCTGTCGATGTCGCCGTCGTCGAGCGGCTCGACGCGGACGACGTAGACACCCGGCTTGAGTCCGATCATCGCGAAGTCACCCTGACTATTGAGCGTGAACGCGCCCACCATCGCGCCGTTGGTCGAGTTGAACGCGACGACATGGGCGCCAAAGACGCCCGAGCCGTTCAGCGTCACCTTGCCGCTGATCGCGCCGGACTGCGCGGAGAAGCCCGACGCCGGATAGAGATCGGAGATCCCGGCAATGTCGTCGGCTTCGGGAGTGCGATCCTCGATATTGCCGGTCGGGTAGGCGATCGGGAACATCACCGCGCGTTTGCCGAGCACGCGCCGGCCTTCATTCGCGGTGCCGGCGTTGACGAGTTCGGTCTCGCCGAGCGCCGAATGACCGAGGCCATAGAGGTGGCCGATCTCGTGGACGGCCACCGACTCGAGATCGAACCGGCCCGGCAGTCCGCCGCTGGCCGCTGACCAGTTGAATCCGTCGTTGAAGAAGATGTCGGCGGCGATGACCTGCCCGGTGACGTCGTCCTGCTCAAACGTCGTCGCGCCGAGCGTGTTGTCGAGGTCCGGCCGGTTCTCGAAGCTGAGAAATCCGATGACGAACGCGCCGTCCTCGGAGAACGGCAACGCACTGGTGAAGCCGGCGAACTGCGACGACGTATTCGCCGACGACACGGCATTCCAGCTGCCAAACGCGCGCCCGACCGCCTGCCGGAGCTGATCGGCACTGACGAAGTCGTCGTCGCGGTTGGTGACGAAGTAGCGGATCGGCTGCTGACTCCAGCGCAGCGTGACGACGCGATCGCCGATGCGGGCGCCAAGCTTCAGATACGCGTGTAAGGCCGGCGCTGACAGGAACAGCGCGACGGCGACCGCCAGGCCGATGAGCACCCGCTTCATCGGCGACCTCCGCTGCTCTGTCCGGCGACGATCAAGCGCACGAACGAATCGAATTCCTGCACCGCCATCGGCTTGCGCCGGAGGTCGCCACGAACGACCGGGCCGCTGGCCGCGGCCGTGCGCCCGCCGACGACCGGCGTCTCGACGATCGCCCGCCCGGTGCGCGCTTCGGCCTGCACCCGATACACACCCTGCGACAAGCCGACCGGCCGCCAATTATTCTCGCCATCGCGCTTGAGGAAGAGGACGGCCTGTTCGTTGACGGCGAACCGGGGCGCACCGGTCATCACGAAGCGGTGGCCGTCGACCAGGCCGCCGGGGACGCGCACGGAGACGAACGGGTCGGCGGCGCCCTTGAGCACCGACGCGACCCGGAAGGTCGCCACCGATTCGACGCCGCCGGCGGCCAGGCGAATCGCGCGGACGTCAGTAACGCGGCCGCGAATGATCAGACTCGAATCGACGACGATCTTCCTGAATTCGATCGGCACGCTGACGTGCGCGGCGATCGGCGCGACGGCCAGGATGAGCGCCACCAGAGCGGCGATGAGCGTCCGTGTCATCGCCATAAGTCTATTGAAAAACCGCGCGCACTGCTGCGGCGGCGCGCATCGAGGCGCCCGGCCCGCCGAGCTTCCGGCACACGTCGGCCAGCTCGTCGGTCATCGTCGCGACGCGCGAGGGATCGCGCAGCAGCGACACGGTTTCCCGGGCGACGTTCTCGGGCGTGAACTGATCCTGGATCAACTCAGGGACGACCTGCCGGCCGGCGACGAGATTCACCATGCCGTAGGTCGAGACCCGCACAAACCGGCGGCCAATGCGATAGGTGGTCGGCGACAGCCGATAGACGATCACCATCGGCCGGCCATGCAGCGCCGTCTGCACGGTCGCGGTGCCTGACGCCGTTACGACGACGTCACAGGCCGCCAGGACATCGTCGGCCGCGCCGTCGACGATCGCGACCCGGATCCCGGCCGACCGCAGCGCCGCGACGGGCTCGAACAGTGCGTCCTCGAGAGCGGGGGCGCGCGCGACGACGAACTGCACGCCGGGCACGGCGCGCGCGACGAGGCGCGCCGCAGCCGCGAGGTCGGGCAGAATCAGACGCAATTCATTCGGGCGGCTTCCCGGGAGCAGGCCTACCGTCGGCGCCGGCGCCTCGAGCCCCAGCGCCGGCAGAAACGCCTCGCGCGGATGGGTCGCGCGCGCCAGGTCGACGAGCGGATGGCCGACGAATTCGACCGGCACGCCGGCCTGCTCGTACATCTCCTGCTCGAACGGGAAGATCACGAGCATCTTGGCAACGTATTTCTTGATCGTCTGCAGCCGTCCCGCGCGCCAGGCCCAGAGTTGCGGGCTGACGTAATAGACCACCGGAATCCCGAGCTTGTGCATCACCGGGAGCAGGCGGAAATTGAAGTCCGGGAAATCCACGGCGACGAACACATCCGGACGGCGCTCGCGCGCAGCGTCGCCGAGCGTCCGCAGCATCTGCCACGACTTGCGCAGCACGCCAAACGCTTCGACCAGTCCGGTGACCGAGACGCCGCGGTAGTCGCCGATCAACTCGGCCCCGGCGCGCTTCAGCCGCTCGCCGCCGAACCCGAAGGCCTCGACGTGCGGATCGATTGACTTCAGGGACGCGAGGAGCGCGGCGGCGTAAAGATCGCCGGAAGCCTCCCCGCAGGAGATCATGACCCGCGGCACGCTATCGGACGCGGCGCAGCGTCGGGGAATCGAGATCGAGTTCGGACAGCGGAATGCGCTCGAAGTCGGTAAAGCCGACGGCCTTGAGCTGATTGACGAAGGTCGACGCGTCGCCGACGAGCACGATGGCGAGCGCGTCGGGCTTGAGGAACTGCTTGGCGACGCGCTGAATCTCGCCCGGCGTCACCAGCTCGACCTTGCTCAGGTAGGTTTCGATCTCCGACAGGTCGAGGCCGTAGAACAGCCGCACCAGCACCTGTTCGGCAATCGCCGACGGGGATTCGATCGACAGCGGAAAGTGCCCGGACATGAAGTCCTGCGCGCCGCGGAGCTCGGCCGGATGCACGGTCTCGCGCTGGAGCCGCCAGAACTCGTCGACCATCAGGCGGAGCGATTCACCGGTGGTCGCGGTCCGGGTGTCGGTCTCGGCGACGACGTCGCCGGCGGTGCGGAAGGTGTGGAACGTCGCCGAGGCGCCATACGTGAGTCCGCGATCGGAGCGGAGCACGCCGAAGAGCCGGTTCGCGCCTTCACCGCCGAGGATCCGGATCGCCATGTCGAACGGGATGAAATCCGGATGCGTCCGCGGCATCGCGATGTGGCCGACGCGGATTTCGGTCTGCGCCGATCCCGGGCGATCGATGACGACGACGCGAGGCTTCGCCGGCGGCGGATCGACGACCTTGACCTCCGGCACGTCCCGGCGCGTCCATTTGCCGAACGCGCGATCCGCGGCGGCAAACGCTTCGTCCGCGGTCAGGTCGCCGACGATCGCCAGCAGCGCGTTGTTGGGCACGAACCACGCCTTGTGGAAGGTGACCATGTCGTCGCGCGTGATTCTGGGCAGCGAATCCGGCGTGCCTTCATTCGGCCGCCCGTAGGGGTGGAAGCCGAAGACCAGCCGATCGAAGACGGTGTTGGCGATGTAGTCGGGATCGTCGTAGCCGACCTGCATCGCCGAAATCGCCTGGCGCCGGTGCAGGTCGATCTCCGCCGGCGCAAACGCCGGGTTCTGGACGACGTCGGCGGCCAGCGCGAGCGCCAGGTCGGTCCGGTCCTTGACCACCGCGCCGCTGACGAAGGTCAGCTCGTTGCCGGAACTGACGCCCATGATGCCGCCGGCCGAGTCGATCGCGTTGGCAATCTCTTGCGCCGATCGCGATGTCGTGCCCTGATTGATTAGTGAAGCGACGAAGTTGGCGACGCCGGGTTTGTCCGCCGGTTCCTGCATCGCGCCGGCGCGAATCAACAGCCGGTAGCTGATCGACGGCTGCTCGCGTTGCGGGACGAACAGAACCTGCAGGCCGTTGGTGAACGTTTTCAGTTGATAGGCGGGAAAATCGACCTGCCGCGCCTTGAGCGGCGGTGGCGGCACTTCGCGCGGCCACTCCTGCGCCTGAGCGGCGGCCGTCGCCGGCAGCAGCGCGGCGAAGGCGACCGCCAGGATCCGTGCGCGTCCCCTCATCGCTGGCCTCCGCCGCCGCCCGCGGCGGCGCCGCGCGGCATGATCGTCAGCAGCATCCGCGACTCGGGCGTGAAGTAGGTCTTCGCCACCCGCTGGACGTCGGCCTGGGTCACGTTCTGGAACAGGTCGAACTCGCCGTCGGCGGTCTTGATGTCGTTGTGAATCACGATCGCATGGCCGAGATGGAGTGCTTTCATCCGCACCGTCTCCCGGCCGAGGATGTAGTCGCGCGCGAACTGGCGTTTGGCGCGCTCGAGTTCGGCGGCGGTCACGCCCTCGGTCTTGACCTTGTCGAGCTGCGCCTGCAGTTCCTTCAGCACGTTGTCCGGCTGCTGCCCGCGATCGACGACGGCGACCGCGTAGAACAGGTTCGGATGTTCGATCAGCTTCGCCTCGCCGAACGCGGCGAGCGCGATCTGTTTTTCGTAGACGAGCGACTTGTAGATCCGCGAACTCTCGCCGTCCGAGAGGATTTTGGCGAGGATGTGCAGCGGATACGCGTCGGGGTGGCCGTCGAACGTAATCGGATAGGAGACCACCACGGCCGGCAGCGGCCACGATTCAGTGACCGTGAATTTGCGCTCGGCGGTCGGCGCCGGCTCCTTCGGGATGTCGCGCGGCACGTCCTTGCCGCGCACGACCCGGCCGAGATACTTGTCGACCAGCCCCTGGGCCTGCTTGGTCTCGAAATCGCCGACGACGACGACCGTCGCGTTGTTCGGCACGTAGTAGAGATCGTGGAACGCACGGACGTCCTGAATCGTCGCCGCTTCGAGATCGGCGATGCTGCCGATGGTCTGATGCTTGTAAGGATGCGTCGTGAACGCGTGGTCGAAGATGATCTCGGGCAGGCGGCCGAACGGCTGGTTCTCGAAGCGCATCCGCCGCTCTTCCTTGACGACCTCGCGTTCGTTCTTGAACTTGTCGTCGCTGACTTCGAGTGACGCCATCCGATCGGCTTCGAGCCAGAGCACCAGCGGCAGGTACTGCGAGGGCACGGTCTGCCAGTAGATCGTCGCGTCCTCGTCGGTCTCGGCGTTCGACTCGCCGCCGATGCTCGTGATCCACGACGGATGCTGATCGGGCCGCACGTTCTTCGATCCCTTGAACATCAGGTGTTCGAACAGGTGCGCGAATCCGGTGCGGCCGGGTTTCTCGTCCTTCGATCCGACGTGATACCAGACCGCGACGTGGACAATCGGCGTCGAGTGATCTTCGAGATAGACCACGTTCAAGCCGTTCGGCAACGTGGTCATCGTGTAGTCGAACTTCGGCGGCCGGACGATCGAGTCGGCCGCCGTGGCGCCGGACAACGTCACCGCCGCGGCGACCAGCGTCAACGCGCCGAGCCACTGACGAATCATATGTCCTGAATTATGTCAGAGAAGCTTGAGGCGGGATTCGATCGCGGCGAGCCGGGCTTCGAGTTCGGCGACCGCCTGACGCAGCTTTGGCAGACGGCGGATCAGCGCCACCGACTCGCGCCACTCGCCGGCGTCGCGCGCGGGAATGCCGGCGACGCGCATCCCGGCGTCGATGTCTTTCCACACCGCCGACTTCGACTGGACCACCGCGCCGCGGCCAATCGTGGCGTGGTTGACGACGCCGACCTGCCCCGCCAGCACGACGTCGTCTTCGAGCACCGCGCTGCCGGCGATGCCGACGTGGGCCGCGAGCAGCACGTTCCTGCCGATCTTCACGCCGTGCGCAACCTGAACGAGGTTGTCGATCTTGGTGCCGGCGCCGATCCGCGTTTCGCCGATCGCCGGCCGATCGACCGCCGTATGCGATCCGATCTCGACGTCGTCCTCGATGACGACGCGCGCCACCTGCGGGATTTTCTGATGGCTGCCGTCGTCGCGCCTGGCGAACCCGAAACCGTCACTGCCGATCACCGCGGCGTCCTGCAGGACGACGCGATTGCCGATCTCGACGCCTTCGCGCACCGAGACCTGGGCGTGGATGCGGCAGTCGGTCCCGATCGTCGCGCCGGGACCGATCACGGCATGCGCATGGACGACGGTCCGGGCGCCGACGCGCGCGCCCGGCCCGATGACCGCAAATGGACCGACCGCGACGTCGGCGCCGATCGTCGCGGTGGGATCGATGGCGGCAAGCGGGCTGATCCCGGCCGGCCCCGGCGCCGCCGGCGCGAGCAACGCGACCGCCGTGGCGAACGCCAGATAGGGCTGGCGCGTGCGCAGAATCGCGCACGGTGCCGCGCGGACGGCATCGTCGCAAATCAGCGCCGACGCGCGCGTCGCGGCGACGCGCGCCGCGTATTTCGAGTTAGCGAGAAAGGTGAGGTCGCCGGGGCCCGCGTGGTCGAGCGAGTTCACGCGCGCGATCTCGATCGCGCCGTCGCCTTCAAGGGTGCACCCAAGGCGCGCAGCCAGATCCGCCAGCGTCACGGCGGCGCGAGTATACACCGCGGCGCCAGTCACGCTTCGTCGCCGGCGACGCGCTCGACGAAACGGCACAGGCGCTCGAGCCCGAGCGCCGCCGAGATCTCGTCGAGTCGGCGCCCGCGGGTTTCGGCGTCGGGCAAATCGAGGACGCCGCGAATCGCGGCCAACTCGGCGGACGGCTCGAACGACCACTGCGTCGCGCGCAATCCCTGCTGTGCGCCCTGCATCGCGTAGAAGTGTCCGACCGCGCGAAACGCGAAGTACCACGACACCACGTTCGGTCCCGGCACGAAGAAGAACAACGGACCGGTGATGATCGTCACGACCGCGTCGATGATCGTCCAGCGCCGGTGTTTGGCGAGGTCGGCGGCGAATTCACGTCGGGCCACGGCGAGGGCGGCGGTGCCGTCGAGGTCGTCGGGGTGCACCAGCGTTGCCGCCGCGGCCGCGCGCAGATGCCACAGCAGCCGCATCTCGGCAACCGCCTCGGCGAGCTTGCGCGTCACCCACTTGCGAATCCGGCCGCGCTCGGGATGCGGGTGGTCGCCGGGCCCGCGACGCTCCTCTTCCTCGCCCTCGGCGAGGGCGCGCTTGAACCCGTCGACCAGCCGGCCCCACAACGACGCCGGCCGGCCCGCCTCGGCGGGCGGCGCCGTCGCCACTTCGCAATACAACTCGAGGCGCGCGTGGCCCGCCGGGACGAGGTAAACCTTCATGCCTGACGGAATAGACGACGAGTCAGCGCCGGATGATGCGCGCCGGGGGCCGAGGGGTATCGATGGCGAGCGCCGGCTTGCCAGCGGCGGTCCAGGCCGCGACGATGACGCTGGCCACGCCGTTGACCGAATCGTTGAGCCGCTTTTCCAACGCCGGACGCGCGCCCTTGAAGAACGCCGCGAAGTACGCGTCGTCGTAGAGCTCGCGACCTTCGGTGGCCGCGCGATCCGCCGCGAGGATGCCGCCGACCATCGCCTCGCTGTGAATCAACGCGTCGAAAGCGAACGTCTTGATGTCGCCAATCGGCGCGATCGCGACCGGCGTCCAGGCGATCACCGACAGATTGCGCATCGGCAGCGCAGTCTCGAACCGAGAGTGAATGCCGCGCTGGTTAGTCGCCTGGCCGTCGTAATTGACGACGGCGTGGAACGGCTGATGCGCGTCGCCGACGTAGTGCGACAGCACGGCCGACAGATAGCGGACGTTGTCGCCGGCGAATCCTTGCCCGGCGGCGATCCTTTTGAACTCCTCGACCAGCTTGTTGTAGATCTCTTCCATCCGCCACGGCAGCCGTCCCCACCTGGCGGCGTTGTCGGCGCCGACTTTGGCGACGTAGGCGGCGTAGTCGCGCGGGATGCCCGCGAACGGGCGCTTGTCGATCGCGTCCATGTCGAGAAAGTGGTTGGGATCCTCGTCGCCCATGACGCCCTTGAGGCCGACAACGCGCCACAGGTCGGGATCAGCGGCGTGCTCGCTGATGAACTCGATCCGCTGCAGGTAGAACGGCCGGATCTCGGCCGGCAGATGCTCGATCGCGCGCTTGGTGATGAGACGGTGGACGTCCATCCCCCACGCACCAAGCGACACCGGCATCGAGCACGCGACCGCCGCGAACAGCGCCGGAATAATGACGCGCATCGCAGCATGCTAGCATCCCGAGGTGGCCAGCCCGTTGACCGACGCCGACGTCCGCCGCGTCGCCGAACTCGCGCGGTTGACGCTCTCGCCCGACGACGTCGCGCTCTTCACGGTGCAGCTCGGAAACATCCTCGCCTACGCCGAAACCATCAACGAGGCTGACACCAGCGCCGTCGCCCCGACGTCACATCCGTTGCCCGCCGAATCGGCACTCCGCGACGACGAGTCGCGGCCGTGTCTGGATCGCGAGCGCGCGCTCGCCAACGCCCCCGATAGCGGCGCCGGCCTGTTCAAAGTTCCGAAGGTCCTCTGACGTGAGCGTGCCTGACACGTTTGCCACGGCGCGGGACGTCCGCGATGCCATCGCCACCGGCGCCTGCAGCGCCGAAGAGGCCTGCCGGGCCGCGCTCGATCGCATTGCCGCCGTCGACGGCGGGCTGCATGCGTTCCATCTGGTGGAGGCCGAGCGCGCGCTCGAGCGCGCCCGCGCCCTCGATGCGCAGACCCTGCCCGCCGGACCGCTGCACGGTGTGCCGATCGCCGTCAAAGACAACATCGTCGTCCGCGACATGACGACGACCGCGGGGTCGCGAATTCTCGAGCACTTCCGCCCGCCGTTCGACGCAACGGTGATCGAGCGGCTCGAGCGTGCCGGCGCGATCATCGTCGGCAAGACGATCTGCGACG
>DASUGM010000131.1:0-9547 GCA_036274055.1 Vicinamibacterales bacterium
ATCAAGACGTATTTCTGATTGACGAGCGGCAGGCTGTAAACGCTGAGATCGAGAAGATCCCAGGCCGGATACGGCGCGGTCTGGAATCCGGCGAACGATCCCTGGGCGCGATGCGGCACGACCCGGCCCTGTCGCCGGAAGGTCAGGCTCGGAATCGCCTCGAGCCCGTCGAGCGACGGCAGCTGCGCGAGCGCGATCAAGCCGTCTTCCGGTTCGCCGATGAACATGCCGTCAACCGCCTCGGCGCGGGCCATCGATTCACCGGGCGCGGTCGAGGCATGGGGGCCGAAGCAGAACAACGGCGCGCCGTAGCGGGCTTTGAGCTTCGCCATCGCCACGACGTCGGCGCTGAGGGTCGGCGTCGTGCTCGGGAACAGGATCAGCGTCGGCGCGAAGCCGGTCCGATCGAGTTCGGAGATCAGATCCTCGACGCTCCGTCCGGTGGCGGTCAGATCAACCAGCCGGACGTCGGCGCCGAGATCGCGGAAGAGCGCCGCGCCAAGCGCCAGCGTGTACGGCGGCTTGGTGGTGCCGAGGACTTCTTCGCGCTCCTGACAGCGGCCCTGTCGCGTGAAGGCGATGCCGCCGACCAGCGGCGGATTCACGAAGAGGGTACGGGCACCTAGCATCGGCGGTCCAAGTCTACTGCGGCTGCAGCTCTACCTTGCAGCACCGGCGGCAGACGGGGAACAGTCCATTTTGTACCAGTTTCTGCCTGAGCCCAACGTAGCGCTCGCCGGTCCAGATCTCTTCGAGCGACTGCTCGGTCAGGTCGCCGACTTCGATGCGGATGAACGGGCAGAAATAGGCCTTACCGCTGAAAGAGATCCGCGCGTTCAGGAACGGATACAGGCAGCGGCCGGGCAGCGGCGAGCCGGGTGTGTAGTACGGCTCGATGACCCCGCCTTTGACCTTCGGCCGCATGTCGAAGCGGATGCCGCGTTCGCGGCAGCGCGCCGCCAGGGCATCGACCTGGGCGCGGACCCGGGCTGGATCGAGATGGGGATCCTCGGTGACATACGTCGAGATCGCGCTGGCGTCGCCGGTGCCGAGCAGGCGGACGGTCTCGGCGACCTCCTCCGGCGTGCTGTACATCAGGTGATTGAGCCCGATCGCGTCGACGCCAAGTTCGGCGGCGACGTCGACCATCTGGTGCAGCGCATCGAGCGTTTCGTGGGCGACGGTGGTGTTGACGCTGACCCGCAGCGGCGCGTGCTTGCGCTTCGCCGCCGCCTGCAACCGCCGCAGGCCGGCCGACGTCCGCTCGAACGTGCCCTTCACGCCCCTGGCCTTGTCGTGCAGCTCGTTGGGGCCGTCGATCGAGACGCTGATGTGTTTCAGAAATCCCTGCCGCGCCAGCTCCGCGAGCGCTTCGGCGCGTTCGTCGGTGAGGATCGTGCCGTTGGTGGTGAGATATCCGCACACGTACTGCTTTTCGCGGAAGACATCCATGACGCCGAGGATGTCCTTGCGCATGAAGATCTCGCCGCCGGTCAGGCTGACCTGGAGGCCTTCCGCTTCTGGAAACGCGCGGCGCAGGACGTCGAGCGGCAGCTCTTCGCGCCACTCGCCTTCGATGTTGAGCAGGGTGCCAACGTAGCAGAACTCACAATGCAGGTTGCACCGCATCGTCGCTTCGTAGACCACACCGGCGGGCAGGCGGCCGGCGCGGCCGTCTTTCTTCTGGACGAATTCCGCGATCCGTTTCGCGTACTTGCGGCGGCGGTAGCGGGCGAGCAGGCTGGTCGCGAACGGCATCGCGCGGGCCCGGCGCGCCACCGCCTCGCGCAGGCGGGCGATCGCCATCAGCGCAGCCGCCAGATCTCGACGATTGGACCGGGGCGCTCGAGGGCCGCGTCGATCGTCGCGTCGGTGTTGTGCAGAAACGGCGACACGGCCGCGCGGGTCGTCGGGGTCGCGGCGGCGCGGTAAGGCGAAAACGTCACGATCAATTGGGCGTCTTTGGCGAGGGCGCGATCCAGCGAAGCGAGCGCCACATCAGGCTGATTGTACCGCTTCAGGATCACGTGTGTCACGGCGAGCGCCCGCAGCGGCGCCAGCGTCTCATCGGCGAACGCCGATGGCGACACGTAGATCTTGTCCTGATCGAGCCCGCCGTCGCCGAGGTAGATCGTCCGGTAGGCGGGCGCCGGGTAGGGGTCGAGGTCGAGCTGCTTGCGGAAACGGGTCGACGCCCGTGTTTCGTCGCCCTGTGTGGCGCGCAGGGCTTCGACGAGACCGGCGCGCGATTGCCGAAGCGGGACGCTGTAGGGCTGGACGAGCACCGATGATTCGGCGGGCAGGTTCTTCGCGATCCACTCGTAGGCCTGCGTGCGCGTGTCGGTCTGCAGGAAGAAGGCGTCGCTTCGCGCGCTGGCGACGCCGCCGCTCATCAGCAGGCCGGCGACGACCAAGGAAGCCGCGACGAGCACGCCCCCTCGAGCCACACGAGCGATCAGCGCCGCCGCACCGGCGCCAGCCAGCACGGCCGCAAATGGCAGCACCGGATTCAGATAGCGCGTCGCGGGGAAGGTGTTGCCGATGAACAGCAGAAAGGCCACGGGAAATGCGAGCAGCAGCCCGGCACGCCGACCGTCGGTCCTGAACATCGCGACCACGCCAATTGCGCCACACAGCGCCGCGATGACGCCGAGCCCGTCGCGCCACAGGGTCTGCAGGTAGAAGCCGAGCGATCCGAACAGCCCGGCCGTCTCGGTGGCGCGATCCATCACGATCTGCCGGTTGCCGATGACGTCGGCGATCACGCGCGCGGGCTCGACGATCAAGAACGGCGATCCGGCGACAAACGCGATCGTGGCGGCGACGCCGGCGTTCGCCAACAGCCGCAGCCGATCGGCAACTCGCTCGTTCGGTGTTGCCGGCCACAGCGCCGCGATCGCGATCGGCAGGGCGACAAAGATCGCGTAGTAGTGCGTCGACATCGCGAGTCCGGCCACGGCGCCGCAACCCGCCCAGCGCCTCAGCGTCTGCGCGTACGTTCCCTGCGCCTCAGCGTGATCCCTCGGCGTCGTGGCGTGGAAGAGCCCGAGGATCGCCAGCACGATCAGCAGCGTCACCGGCACGTCGTGCTTCACGTAGTGCGCATCGCGAACGGCAATCGGCGACACGGCCAGAACCGCGGCGGCGATCACACCAGCGGTGCGGCCCGACAGCCGCCGGCCGAGCGCGTAGGTCGCGGCGATCGTCGCGACGCCGCAGAGCGCCGTCAGCTTCCGGCCGACGAGAAAGATCCAGGTCGGATCGGCGAAGTAGCTGCGCTCGAACGCGGCCAGCGAGTCGAAGAGGCCGAAGACGCGGCCGACGCCGTAGCCGAGCACTTCCCAGGCGAACAACACGTAGAAGTAGAAGGTCGGGTACAGGAAGTTGTGCGGGTTGAGGCCGTTGGTCGCGAACGCAAGAGCGCGATTCATGATCGCGACTTCGTCGGGGTTGTAGACGAACGGCAGGCCGTACGACAACGCGGTGAAGCGCAGCGCCGCACCGACCGCGAGCACGATCACGAGCAGCACGCGCGTCGCGGCGGGTGAGAGCTCAGTCCGCATTGGTCCGCGCCGGGCGCGCCGGACGCCGGCGCAGCCGCAGCGTCATCTCGCGCAGAAAGCGAAGTTCGGAGGGGCGGAAGAATCCGGTCGCCCACAACAGGCCGGTGTAGATTGCGACGACCACGGCGCCGCGTACGATCAGGCTGGCGATCGGCGGGAGCTCCGGAATCAAGCGCACCGTGGCCAGCGTCGCGACGCCGCCGGCCAGGACCAACCGCAGAATGCGCTGGCCCTCATACGGCACCGGATAGACCCGGCGCGCGAACCACCAGCCAAGCGCCGCCTGTGTCGCGAACGAGAGCAGGAACGCGACCGCGGCGCCAATCGCGCCGTAGAGCGGCATCAGCACCAGGCCGGACGACAGCCCGACGATTGCCGCCGCCATCGTCGTCATCGGATAGAACTCCGTCCGGCTGGTCAGGTTCAACCCGATGGAAGTGAGCAAGTAGACGCCCTGGAACGCAAACCCCAGCGCGATGATCGGCACGACTGGGATCGCCTCCAGATAAGCCGGCGTCAGCATGATCAGCACGACATCGCGGGCGATCGCCGTCGTGCCGGCGACGAGCAGCACCAGCACGGCAATGCCGTAGGTGGTCATCTTGCGGAAGACGTCGCGCGCGTCGGGCTGCTTCGCGGTCGCGTAGTAAAACGGTGCCCATGCGGTTTCAAACGCCGAGAGAAAAAATTTCACGCCCGAACCGAGCGTCGAGGCGTTCTGGTAGACGCCCGCAGCGCTGAGCGACACGTAGTTCGTGAACAGCAGCTTGTTGCCGGCGTCGAACGCCTGTTGGGCCAGGCCGGAGGGCAGCCGCGGCAGCCCGAATCGAAGGCTGTGCCGCAGGTCCGATGCCGAAAACACCGGCCGCAGCAGCCCGCGGCACCATCGCCACAGCACCGTCCAGATCGCGATCGTGACGATGAGATCGGTGAGGAAGATCCCGGTCACGCCCATCCCGAACTGCAGGACCAGGATCAGCCGCAGCAGCAGCGTCGCCAGCGACCGCGCGAACGTCAGCCCGCTGTATGCGGCCGCCTCGCGCTGCATCCGCATGACGTGAAACGGAATGAACGTGAACGCCATCAGGAAGGCGTTGACCAGCATCAGCCGCAGCGCCACGAGATAACCGGCGTCGAGCGACCAGACCCGCGCGAGCGCGCCGGACGCGGCCAGCATGACCGCGAGAATCGCGCCGTCGACCGCGAGCAGGAACCACGCGATCGTGCTCGCCAGACGCTGGCGCGGCGCGCCGGCCTCGCGATCGAGGAAATAGCGCATGAACGCGCCGTCCACGCCCCAGCGGTTGACGACCTTCAGCAGCGTTTCGATCGAGATGATGATCAACAGCGCGCCGTAGTCGGTCGTCGACAGGACCCGCACGTACACGGGCAGCAGCAGGAAGTTGACGACGCTGATCGCGGCGTCGCCGGCGCCGTAGATGGCGACGCCCGTGCTCAGCTCTTTGACGCGATCGCGCACAGCCGCTGGGTCAGCCCCGCCGGAACCGAAGCACGTTGAGGAAGCACCAGCCCGGCACCGGCAACAGCCGCGTCAGCCATCGGTGCAGGGGCCGGAGCCGCGCCGGTGACTTGCGGATCCACCGCGTCAGCACGGGGACGGTGGGAAAGATGCCGGTCCGTTCCACCAGCGTGAAGCCGGCGCGGCGCGCCAGATCGAGATACTCGGCAACCGGCCGGTCGCCGGGATGCTTGGCGATGTTCGCGGTGCGGATCAGCTCGCCGCGGAGCATGAAGTGCACGCGTGACTGCAGATGCGCCAGATTCGGCACGGTCACCAGCAGCTCGCCGCCGGGTTTGAGGACGCGAAACAATTCGGCAAGCGCGCGCGGCTGATCGTCGAAAGACAGATGCTCGAGTACGTCGAGACAGAGCGCCCGATCGAAGATCGCCGGCGCGTAGGGCAGTTGGGTCAGCGATCCCCGGGTGACGTGCGCCGAGCTGTAGTTCGGGTCGAGTCCTTCGATTGCCAGGCGGCCATGGAACTCGTCGACCAGCACCCCTTCGCCGCAGCCGGCGTCGAGCACGCGCGTGCCGGGCGCGAGCGACGTCAGATAGGCGCGCACGCGTTCGAGTTTGGCGAGATAGGTCGGGTAGAACTCCCAGTCGGGTGAGAGTTCGCGGTGGTAATCGCCCCGTTCAGCGTATTCGCCCGTCCGTGACACGGACGAGGGCAGCGTCATGGAGCGAATTGTACGTTACTGACCGCCGCCGGGTGCCTTGATGATCGGCGGCGTCGTCCCGCCGCCTCCGGGTTTGGGCGGCGTTGTCGACGAGCCAATCGGCGTGACCGGGACGAACACCGAACCGGGCGACGCCGAGGTCGCAGCCGGACCGGGCGCGTTGACGACACCGGGCGCGTAGGGCGTGTTGTTCGGACGCGGGGGGCCGTTCGGCGCGACCGGCGGAATCTCATCGGCCGGATTTCCCGGCGACGAGATGTTGCTCTGGTAGGGCGGCGTCGCCACCGGGTTGTAGGCCGACGCGTAGCCTCCGGTCGTCGGATTGCTGGTCGCGATCACGTAGATCGTTTCGAAGTTCGATGGCCCGGCGGCGCCGGCGCGTTTCGGCGTCAGGATCACGCCGGCGGCCTGACGCAGCAGTGTCTCGAGCACCATCGCCTGTGGCGCGTTGTCGAACACCAGCGGCGTGACGATCGGCCCGGCGGTCAGCTTCTCGCCGTCCACCACGGCGCACTGGCACAGCCGTTTCCACTCGATCATGATCTCGCTCGGCCGGACGTTCTGCGCGCGCAGCGTCACCAGTCCGTCGGCATCGAACGACAGCTTCAGCGTCCGTTCCGGCGACAGCTGGGCACTGGCCAGGGCTGGCGCCATCAACAGACCGGCGGCGGCGACGACGAGTAGACCAATCGAGGCGCGCATGGCGTTCTCCTGAAAAAGACCGGGTCCTTGCAGTATACCCCCGCCCCCCTACATCAATTTCTTAATCCACAGCGGCGAGTCTTTCTTCGGTAAATCGCAGGATCGGCAGATCTCCGGCCCACCGGTTTCGAGGTGCTGGCGGCGGGCGGCCCGGTAGAGGGGCGAATTCCAGATTTCCTGGATGGTCGACGTTCGCAGGTCGCCGAGCACGTTTCGTCCGTCGAAATCGGCGCAACACAGCGAGACGCGGCCGTCCCAGAGGACGGTGAACGTCAGCCAGAGCCGGTAGCACGGGTACTGGACGTCGGATTTCGCGTTGAGCGTGCCCGCCCAGTTGTGCAGATCCGTGATGTGCACCTTGTCGGCGATCTTGCTCCACTCGTCGATGAACGCCTGCTCGTCGGCGGAGTTGTCCTGGCGGACGAACGACAGAATCAGCTTCGGATGCGTGCGTCCACGCTCCCGCCGCAGCCGCGCCAGGGTGCGGATGTTGTTGATGACGGTGTCGTACTCGAGGTTGAGCCGGGTGCGCTCGAAGACTTCCTTGCCGGCGGCGTCGACGCTGATGTTGATCGCGTCGAGGCCGGCGTCGATCATTCCGGCGGCAATCTCCTCGGTGATCAGCGAGCCGTTGCTGATCATGCCGACTTCCTTGATGCCCTTCTGCTTCGCGTAGCGGACCTTGTCGACCAGTTTCTTGTCGAGGAACGGCTCGCCGTAGTTGTGGACGCGGACGTGGGTGATGCCGAGCGCGCCGCACTCGTCGACGATCTTCGCGAACAGATCGAAGTCCATCACGCCCTGGCGACGGTGCATTTCGTCGCGCGGGCAGAACACGCACTTCGCGTTGCACAGGTTCGTGCTCTCGATCTGCACGATGTCGGGTAGATGGCGGGCGCGGTCGCGCCCGGTCGCGATCAGCAGCTTCCGGATCGGCTTCGCGTTGGCCGCGAGCGCCCGCTCCGCGGCTTTCCGCGCCTGTCGGGTCAAAGACACGCTGATCGATTATCCCCGATTGACTGGCTCGAGACCTGCGCGCGTGTGCGTCAGGACCCGCGCCAGAATCTGATCCAGCGACAGCGTCGGCCGATAGCCGACCAGGGCCTCAATCTTGCGCAGGTCCGGGACGCGGCGCGGCATGTCCTCGAAGCCGGCGTCGTAGGCCTCGTCGTACGGGACCAGCACGATCCGCGAGCTGCTCGCCGCGATCGCCTTGATCCGCTCGGCGAGCCCGTAAATCGAGACTTCCTCGCTGTTGCCGATGTTGAAGACCTCGCCGACGGCGCGCGGCTCTTTCATCAGCCTGGTCAGGCCGGTGACGACGTCGCGGACGTCGGTGAACGATCGCGTCTGCCTGCCGTCGCCGTACACCGTGATTGGCTCGCCGGCCAGCGCCTGGCGCATGAACGTCGGAATCACCATGCCGTAGCGTCCGGTCTGCCGCGGCCCGACGGTGTTGAACAGCCGAACCACGATCACCGGCAGCTTCTTCTCGCGATGGTAGGCAAGCGCGAGAAACTCGTCGATCGCCTTGCTGCAGGCGTACGCCCAGCGATGCTTGTTGGTCGCGCCCATGACCAGATCCGAGTCCTCGCGGAACGGCACGTCGACGCTCTTGCCGTAGACTTCGGACGTCGAAAAAATCACGACCAGCTTGTTTTTCTTTGCCGCGTGCTTCAACACGACTTCGGTGCCGTGCACGTTGGTCTCGATCGTCCGCACCGGCGCTTCGACGATCAGGCGGACGCCGACCGCCGCCGCGAGATGGAAGACGACGTCGGCGCGATCGATGAGCTCGGCCATCAGCGGCTCGTTCATCACCGTGTCGATGACGTAGCTGAAGCCCGGACGCGTTTTCAGGTGGGCGATGTTGTCCATCGAGCCGGTCGACAAGTCATCGACCACCGCCACCTCGTGCCCCTGCTCGAGCAGCGTCTCGGCGAGGTGCGACCCGACGAACCCGGCTCCGCCGGTCAACAGCGCTCTCATCGCGTCCTCGTCATCGCCAGCACCTCGTCAGCCGCGCGACCGGCGGCCCGGCCGTCGGCGCGCATCCCGTAGCGCGCGGCAAACCCCGCGGCGCGCGCCAGCAGATCGTCGCGAACCTGACGATCATACAGGAGCGCTTGCAGCTGCGGCCCGATCGCGCCGCCGGCCTCGACGCCGACCATCACCCCGGCCTCGACGAAGGGACTGAGGTTGTTGGGCAGGCCGACCACCAGCGCCGGCACGCCCAGGACCAGCCCGTCAATCGCCACCGTCGAGTTCATCGTCACCAGCGCGGCCGCGCGCGAGAGCAGCGCCGCCAGATCCGCCGACGCCGGCGCGACGGCGATGTTGGCGTGGCCGCGGGCGAGCGGCCCATACACGTCGGGCGTTTCCGCCGGATGCGGCTTGATGACCAGCCGCACGTCCGGGCGTGAGCCCACCGCCGCGAACAGGCCCGGGAGTTCGCCGGCGATTTCGCTGTGTTTGGCCGCCAGCACAACGAGCAGGTCCGGCGTCGCCGATCGCGCGGCGCGCATCTTCGCGGCGAGTTCGTCGAGGCGTGGGCTGCCGGTCACGCTGATCGCGGCTTCCGGAAACGCGCCCTCGCGGATCAGATGTTCGGCGGCGTAACGATCGAACACGAGCGACCGCGTCGGGATCGGCGTGCCGCGATCGGTGCCGATCGCGGCGTGCTCGTCTGGCGCGTGCAGGTAATTGAGCCAGTGGCGATAGATGAAGCCGTGCTGCACGCCAATCGACGGCACGCCGCGGCGGCGCGCTTCGAGGATGAGCGCGCGGCCCCAGCCCCCAGCCTCCGCGTAGGTGACGACGGCCTCGGGATCGAGCGCATCGATCGCGGCGCCGGCCTCGTCCATCGCGCGCGCCGACCATGGCCACTGGACCAGCGCGGCGCCCCGCAGTTCGTGCGCCAGCACCGGCCACAGATCGCAGCCCCGGACGGTGGCGGCGGCGCGGATGCCGTCGCCGTCGGCGACGGCATCCGCCAGCGCCTCGCGGCGCCGCCACAGGTCGAGCGCGCCGGCGACCGCGCGGCGCGGCGCAAACTGCTCGATCGGCGTGACCGCGCGCGCC
>DASUGM010000132.1:0-11394 GCA_036274055.1 Vicinamibacterales bacterium
ACTCCCGGGACTTCGCTTCCCTGGTGTCCCCGGAGTTTTCCACAGCCGACCCCCGTCCCCGTATCTTCCCGACCCCCGTCCCCGCGACCTTACCTACTGCACCTGTCTCACGACTTCGTCGATCAGCTGTTCGTGATCGGCTTTCGACACGGCTCGGCGCAGGATCTTCGATGCGATCTCGACCGACAGATCCCCGGCTTCCTTGCGGATCTGCGCGATCGCGCGCGCGGTTTCCTGCTGCAGCTGCTTCTCGGCGTTCTTCGCGATGTTCGCCGCCTCGGCGACCGCCTGCTGCCGCAGCTCTTCGCGGAAGCGATCGGCATCCTGGCGCGCGCGCGTCAGCAGAGCTTCGCCCTCACGCCGCGCCTCCGCCATCAGACGCGCCGAGTCCTGCTGAACGCGCTCGAGTTCTTCCCTCGCCTTGCGCGCGTCATCGACAGCGCCTTCGATCGTCTTGCGGCGATCGTCGAGCGCCTTGAGCAGCGGCTTCCAGGCAAACGCCCTGAGCAGGGCCGCCAACACCAGGAAGATGACGATCGTCCAGATGTAAAGACCTGGATCGACCTGAACGAGCGGGTTATTCATCTCGCCCGCCCTCTACTTCATCAGGACGATGAGCAGACAGAACACGAGCGCGAGAATCGCGACGCCTTCCAACAGGAAGAGCGGCAGGTTCGTCGCGCCGCTGATCTGTGCGGTCGCGCTCGGCTGGCGCGCGACGCCCTCGGCGACCCCACGGGCGAGCTGGCCGATGCCGATGCCGGCGCCAATGACGGCCAGACCGAGGCCGATGCCGGCTCCGGCGTAATGCCACAGATAAGGGCCGGCGGTTGCGATTTCTTTCGCTGCGTCCTGCATTGCTCTCTCTCCTCCAAAAACTGGCGTGTTAGTGATGCGCGTGAATGGCCATGCCGATGAACACGGCCGACAGAAGCGTGAAGACGTAGGCCTGCACGAGGATGACGATCAACTCGAGGCCGAGCATGCCGGCCGAGATCGGGGTCGTGAACAGCAGGCCGGTCAGAATGCCACCGCCGCTGGCGCCGACGAAGGACCCCACCGCCATCTCCGCGAAGATGAAGACGAACGAGGTGATCGCCAGAATCGCGATGTGGCCGCCGGTCATGTTGGCAGCAAGACGCATCGTCAACGCGAACGGCCGCACGAACATGCCGATCGTCTCGAGCGGAATCAGCAGGATGTAGAGCGGCCATGGCTGGCCGTGCGGCACCAGGTTCACCCAGTGCTTGACGAACCCGTGCGCGCGCGTGCCGGCGATGATGATGGTGAAGAAGGTGATCGTCGCCAGCGCCGCCGTGACGTTGAAGTTGCCGGTGATCGTCGTGCCGCCGTGCAGCACCCTGCCGAAGAACGAGTCCGGCGAGGCGTGGACGAAGTAGTGATTGGCGAGCGCGAGGACGTCGAAGATCGGGATGATGCCGATCAGGTTGGCGACGAGGATGAACAGGAAGAACGTGAGCAGCAGCGGCGTCCAGGTGTTGACCCACTTGCTGCCGACGTTCGGCCGGGCGATGCCGTCGCGGATGAACTCGACCGCGATCTCGAGCACGCCCATGGTGCCGGTGGGCACGAGCCTGGCCTGCCTGAGGTAGCGCCGGACCAGGAACGTCACGGTCAGGAACACGATCGCGGCGACCACCCACAGCATGAACACATGCTTGGTGACCGAGAAGTCGATGCCCCAGATCTTCGGCAGATGGATCAACGGGTGATCGAGCGGGCTGTTCGAGACGTGTCCAATGATCGTCTCGCCGGCGTTGAATTTCTCGGCCGCGGCTTGCGGATCGACGGCGTGGGCCTGTTCGAACATCGATGTCATCGACAGCTAATCCAACCTGCTTACCGGGCGAGGCGCGCGCGCATGCGGGTCAACCAGAAGGCCTGCACCGCGTAGAGCGCCAGAAAATAACCCGTGAAACTCACCACGAAGGGAATCGCCTGCAGGCCGGGCTTGGTGAACACCGCCGCGACGTAAACCCCGAAAAACACCATCTTCACGATGAAACCCGCGACCATCACGCCGAACGTCCGCTCCGGCCGCGTCCGATCCACCCGCTCAATCACCATCCAGGCCGCAGCCGAGGCGACGAGCGGGCCGAACATCCCGTAGAACACCTCGGAGGCCAGGTGCGGCACGAAGGCCGTCACCGCGAGCCAGCTGCCGATGCAGCCAGCGACCATCCCGACGACCTTCATCTCAGCGCCGCCACACCGCCCGAGCGAGCTGGTAGAACCCGATGACCAATCCCAGCACCAACCCGCCGAACAGCCCCCACGGCGCCGAGCCCCGCCACCGATCGAACCCGTAGCCGAGTCCTCCGAACAGAACAATCGCGCCAATCAGGGTGTAGCTGGCCGCCCAGGCCGAAGCCGAACGCTCGACCGTGCGCTGGAACGCCTGGACCGATTTCTCCAGGTCGCCTGGTCGTTTGTCGGTGGGCATAGTGAGGCCTTTCGCAACCGCCAGAGCCAGCTAGTTTTATCACATTGTGAAGAAGTTCACTAGCGAAGCCGGTATACTGCGAACTGGGGGGATTGCTCCAAAACAGGCCATGAAATCAGCACTCTTTGCGGCTATCGCTGTCTCCGTCACCCTCGTCGCCGTGCCCGCGGCACAGCAGCGCGAGACTCGTGAACGCCACGTCTACATCGGCGTTACCGACAAGGCCGGAACGCCCGTCCAGACGCTGGCCCCGACCGACGTCGTCGTCAAGGAAGATGGCGCGGTTCGGGAGGTCACGAAGGTCTCCCCGGCGCCGCCGCCGTCGCACCTGATGATCCTCGTCGACGATAGCGCCGTCGTCGACGCCCTGATTCCGGACCTGCGCATCGGGCTCGCTGGACTCCTGAAAATCTTCGACGGCATGAGTCCAGTGCCTCAGGTCGCGTTGATGACGTTTGGTGACCGCCCGACACTGGTCGTCCCCTATTCGGAGACGACCTTGCCGGTCGCCGAAGCGGTCGGCAAGCTGTTCGCGCGGCCGCAATCCGGCGCACACTTCCTCGACGCGATCATCGACACCGCGGCCGGGATGCGGCGCGCCAAGGCGGCGCGGCCGCTGATCGTCGCGTTCGTCGCCGAGAGCGGTCCCGAATTCAGCACCGTCACGCACGATCGCGTCGCCGAAGCGCTGCAGGCGGCGCGTGCCTCGCTGTGGACCGTGACGCTGCAATCGCCGGCCGGGCAGGACACGTATACGGAAGCGCGCGAGCGCGCTCAAGTCACCGGCGACGTCGTCCGTGACAGCGGCGGCCAGACGAAGGTGATTCTGAACCGGCAGGGGCTCGAGAGCGGCTTCCGCGCGCTCGGACAGGCTCTTTCGGCGCGGCTCGACGTCACCTACGGGCGTCCGGACAATCTCATCCCGCCCAAGCGCCTCGAGGTCACGGTCAAGAAGCCGGACACCAAGGTGACGGCGCCGCGCTGGGCTGGTCAATGATCTCGCGCCGCGCGTGGCTCGCGGCGATCGCGGCCGCTCTCGCCGTCGCCACACCGGCAGCCCAGGTCTTTCGCGGCGGCACCGACATCGTCTATCTCAGCGTCACCGTGAGCGACGCGAGCCAGAAACTGATCACCAGTCTCGAGCAGCAGGACTTCCAGGTTTTCGAGGACGGCGTCCCGCAGGACATCACGATCTTCGCGCGAGACCGCCTGCCGATTTCCCTGTCGATCCTGCTCGACACCAGCACCAGCATGGAGCCGAAGCTGGTCAATGCGCAGGACGCCGCCACCGGCTTCGTCCACAAGCTTGCGGCCACCGACGTCGCCCAGCTGATCGAGTTCAACAGCGACACCACGATTCGTCAGGCGTTCACCGGCGACCAGGCGCTCCTCGAGCAGGCGGTGCAGAAGCTGCGTGCGGGCGGGTCGACGTCGTTGTACGATGCGCTCTACATCGCGCTGGACGAACTGAAGCGGGCGAAGGCGACGATGACCGCCGCCTCGGATGCGTTACGGCGGCAGGCGATCGTGCTGCTGTCGGACGGCGCGGACACGACCAGCCACGTCAGCTATGAGAACGTGAGCGAGCAGTCGAAGAAGCTGGACGTCATCGTCTACGCGATTGGGTTGCGCGACAAAGAACCGCAGCCCCGCCGCGGCGGCTACAACGAGGGTGAATACGTGTTGCGCACGCTCTCCCAACAGACCGGTGGCCGGGCGTTCTTCGTGGACGACCCGACGCAGTTGCCGGGGATCTACAGTCAGATCGCCGACGAGATCGCCAACCAGTACGTCGTCGGCTACACCTCGAAGAACCAGAAGCGCGACGGCCTGTGGCGCAAGGTCATGGTGCGGGTGCAGCCGCCCGGGCTGACCGCGCGCACGCGTGAGGGCTACTACGGGCCCGGAGCGAAGCGCTAAGTGGGACGCGTGTTCATCATCGGCGCCGGCCCGGGCGATCCCGGCCTGATCACCGCGCGCGGCGTCAAGCTGCTCTCCGAAGCCGATGTGATCGTCTACGACCGCGCGGTCGAAGCGGCGCTGCGCTGGGCGCGGCCCGAAGCCGAGCGCATCGCCGCCGGCGCGCCGGCGGAAAAAGAAACCGCGCAGGACGCGATTTCGATGTTGATCGCCGAGAAGGCGCGTGACGGCCACACCGTCGCCCGGCTCAAGTGGGGCGATCCGTTCGTGTTCGACAGCGGCGCGAAGGAAGCGCTGTTCCTGCACGAGCAGGGCGTGCAGTTCGAGGTCGTGCCCGGCGTCCCGGCGGCCATCGGCGCGAGCGCGTACGCCGGCATCCCGCTCACCTATCCAGGCGCTGGCGACGCGCTGGTGCTGCTGCGCGGCCACGAGGACGAAGCCGGGCGCGTGCCCGACATCGACTGGGAGGCGCTGGCGCGCGTCGACGGCACGATCGCGTGCTACGCCGGCGGCCGCCTGATTCCGACGCTGCTCCAGAAGCTGTTGGACCACGGGGTGGCGCCGGATGCCGCCGCCGCGCTGATCGTCGGCGGCACGCTGCCGAGCCAACGCACACTCGCCGCCACCGTCAGCGAGTTGCTCGAACGGACGTCGTCTGAAACGCCGTCTGAGACCGCGTTGTTGATCGTCGGCGAAGTCTCGAGCCTGCGCGAACATCTGCGCTGGTTCGACGAGCGTCCGCTGTTCGGCCGGAAGATCGTGGTTACACGGTCGCAGGAGCAGGCGCGAGAGCTGGTCGATGCGCTCGAGAATCTCGGCGCCGAGGCGATCGAAGCGCCGACCTTCCGCTTGGCGCCGCCCGAGGATCCTGAAGCCGTCGATCGCGCGGCGGCGTCGGTCGACGAGTATTCGTGGGTCGTCTTCGAATCGGCCAATGCGGTCGCGCGGTTTCTCTCGGCGCTGTCGCGCGGCCCGCGCGACCTGCGCGCGCTCGGCCGGGTGCGGATCTGCGCGATCGGACCGTCGACGTCCGACCGGCTGGCGAGCCACGGCATCAAGGCCGACGTCCACGTGCCCGAACTGGGCGCCGAAAGCATCGGCGACGCGATCGAATCGCGCGGTTCGATTGCCGCGCAGCGCGTGCTCGTGGTCCGTCCGGATCATCTGCGCGGCGTGGTCGGCGAAGACCTCGAGCGCCGCGGCGCGGCGGTCACCGATCTCGTCGCCTATCGGACCGCGGCGGCATCGCAGGACTCACCGGCTGCTCAGTCGATTTATCGCATGCTGCTCGACGGCCAGATCGATGCCGTGACGTTTACCAGTCCAACCGCGGTGACGCGCTTCGCGCAGTTGATCGGCGAAGAGCAGGCCGCCGACCTGCTCAATACCACGGTGGTCGCGCCGATCGGCCCGGTGACCGCCGCGGCGGCGACCGAACTGGGCATCACCTCGACGGTCATGCCCGAGACGTTCACGGTCGAAGGGTTGGTCAAGGCGCTGGTCGCCAGATTCAGGCACTAGGATCGAGTCCTGGGCCTTGGGTCTTGGGCCACCGACCGCCGCCATGTTCTCCGGCTTTGACCCCCGCTTCTTCGCGTTCCTCAACGAACTGAAGTCCCAAAACACGCGCGAGTGGTTCGCCGACAACAAGGCGCGCTACGTGGCCGAAGTCGAAACGCCAGCCTTGCAGTTCATCGCCGCGCTCGCGCCGGCGCTGAAAGCGATCAGTCCGCGCTTCATCGCCCGGCCGACACGGATGGGCGGGTCGTTGTTCCGGATCCACCGGGACACGCGTTTCTCGCCGGACAAGACTCCGTTCAAGACGCACATCGCGATGCGATTTCAGCACGACGCCAAGGGTCTCGAGCGCCCGCCGTCGTTCTACCTGCACCTGTCGCCGAGTGAGTGCATGGGCGGCGGCGGGCTTTACCACACCGACATGCCGGCAGTGCGGAAGATCCGGCAGCGCATCCACGACGAGCCGCGCGACTGGCAGCGGGTGCGCGAATCCGGCCTGGAGATCCGTGGCGAGCAGTTGAAACGCGTCCCGCCACCCTATCCAGCGGCGCACGGGTTTGCCGACGATCTCCGCCGCAAGGACTACTACGCGATCGAGACCTTCACCGTCGAGGAAGCGATGGCGTCGGACTTCGTCGATCGCTACGCGTCGGAGTGCGCCCGCGTCGCGCCGCTGGTGCGGTTTCTCTGCGGCGCGCTGGCAGTGCCTTTCTAGGACCGAGTTTCCTAAAACGCGATCCGCAATCCCCCGTTGATCGTGCGTCCGTCGAGCGGCGCCCAGGCGTCGACGGTGCGGCGGCCGAGCGACGACGGCGTCGGACGCAGCAGCGGATCGGTGCGGGTCTGGCGGACGTCGGTCAGGTTCTCGAGATTGATGAACAGCCGCACCTGGCCAAAGCGGCGCTCGGCGAGCATCCCGAAGATGGTGTACGCCGGGCTCTCGCCGCGGTACGGGTTGTCTTCGAGCCGCTGCGTGCCGGTGCGGTAGAGCTCGAGGCCGACGCGGGCTACGCCGTGCTTCTCCCAGGCGCCGACGATGCCCCAGGCTTGCCGCGGCGTCAGCGGCACGTCGAGTCGCGCGCCGTCGCGCTCGACCTCGGTGACGCGCGTCCACGCATACGACGCGGTCGCGACGAACGGACCGCGGCGCAGCCGCGCGAAGAACTCGGCGCCGGATCCGTTCGACGCCGCCGGGCGGTTGTAGTAGGTCAGCCGCTCGCCGCTGGTGTCGGCGGCGAGCGCGTCGGTGATCCGCGACCCGAAGAACGTCACCGACAGATCCGCGAATCCAACCGGGCGGCTGACATCGAACGAGTAGGTCGTTCCCCGTTCGGCGACGATGTCGTGCAGCGGATCGACTCGCCCGAGTCCGACTTCATCGGCCTCCTCGGTGAGCGCGGTTGGCGCGAAGAACCCGCCGCCGACTGAGGCGCGAATCCTCCACTCGCGCGCCCGGAACAGCGACGACACGCGTGGACTGGCAAACGTGCCGTACTCGGAATGAAAGTCGACGCGGCCGCTCAACGACAGTGTCAACCAGGACCGTGCGGTCCAGTCGTCCTGCGCGAACACCGCCGGCGTCGTCCATGCGTATTCGAACCGATCGTACGGATCGTTGCGGTAGGCCTGACGATCGAAGGCGACGCCGACGACCACGGTGTGCGCGCCGAATCCACGGGCCATCGATCCTTCGCCGAACTGCGCCTGGTGGTTGTCGTCGTAGACGTCCTCGAAGAGCACGTGCTCGTGGCGCGTTGTCGACCAGGCGCCGCGAGCGACGAGAACGGTCCCGCCGATGATGCGGCGAAACGTGCCGCCGACATCGACACGAGTCGTGTCGACGGCCTGCACTCCGGCTTCAACGAAGCCGCCGGTCCGTACTTCGCGGGTGACGCCGCCCATCAGGTCGAGCCCGCCCTGATCGAATGCCATCGTCAGCTTCGGACGAGCTATGGCCCGCCGATAGCGCGGCAGGTCGAACCAGCCGTCGTCGTCGATGTCCGACGCATTCTGCGAGTGCGCGCCGCCGAGAAACGTATAGCCGGCGCGCCCGCCGGCGGGTCCCGACGACCACAGCAGCGCGTCGGCGCCTTCGCGCGAGGTCACGTTGAACAAGGCCTCGTGCTCCGGCGCCCTGGCGGGCTGCCGCGTCACGAGATTGATGACACCGCCGAGCGCCGACGCACCGTAGAGCGCCGAGGCGGCGCCTTTGATCACTTCCACCTGACGGAGATCCATCGGCGGGATCTGCAGCAGGCCGAGCGACGCGACCTGCGTCGAGTTGATCGGCAGCCCGTCGGTGAGCACCGGCGTGTAACGTCCGGTCAAACCCTGCACCCGCACCGCCGCGGCGCCGAGCGCTGGCGAGGTCGCCTGCAGACGGATGCCGCTGGTTTCGTTCAGCAACATCACGATGTCGCCGGGCGTCATCAGCAGCTTCTCTTCGATCTCTTCACGGTTGACGATCTCGACGCGCAGTGCCTGATCGGACGCCAGCCGGCCGGAGCGGGTGGCGCTGACGACGACCTCCTCCTCGATCTCCGGCGCTTCGTCGAGGGTGATCTCGAGCGGCGCGGTTTCGGCCCGGATCGCGAGCGTGACTGGCGCCAGGCCTTCGGCGGTGACGACAAGGGTGCAGCCGTCGGCGGGCACGGCGATTGACGCGCGGCCGTCACGATCACTGGCCGCCTTCGCCGGGCCGCACACGACTTCTGCGCCGGCCACCGGCTTGCCGTCATGCAGGACGAGAATCTGTCGCTGGACCTGAAGGATGAAGACGAGCGCAAGAATCGAAATCATGCGGAGAACGACGGCAACGCGAGATCGCGCATCGTGCGCAGTCCGGGCGCGGCGCGCAGGACCTTCGGGATCGCGTTGACGACCATCGAGGCGGTGGCGATGTCGCCGTGAATGCCGCCGGCGATCTTCATGTTGATCGCCGGGGACCCTGAGATCCGCACCGCCTCGAATGACTCCGGCGCACCGAGGTACGCCTCCATGTGCAGCTTGATGACGGCATGCCCTTTCCGAAAGCCGACGCCGTCCTGAATCAGGCCCGAGACCACGTCGCCGGCCATCTTCGGTTCGATCTCGTCGGTGATGCGATCGAGTTTCCAGCTCATGGCGTCGGCAATCATCGAAATCGATTCGGCCAGCCCGACGTGCCGGACGCTGCCGTCCTTGACCTTGGCGAGAAACTCCTCACGCGCCAGACCGGCGCCGATCTTTTTCTGAAACGGCAGCCGCCGCGTGCTCGCGTCCTGGACGCGATCCACCTCGATCGCGGAAACCCGCTCGCACACCGCGGTCAAGGCAATCGGCAGCGCATCCATCGCGAAGCCGGGATTGATGCCGGTGCCGACCACCGCGACGCGGCCGCGCTTGGCAAGCGCGTCGATGCGCCTGGCGATCGCCGCATTGCTCTTCACCGGATACGCGAGCTCCTCGGTGGTCGAGACGATTGGCACCTTGAGCTTCAGCACGGTCATGAACTCGGTCTCGACCTTCTTCAGCGACGAGCTCGTGCAGATCACCGCGATGTCCGGCTTCGTCGTCTTGATGGTGCGCGCGAGGTCGTCGGTGACTTTCACCCCGAGCTTCTTGCGCAGCCCGCAGCACGCACCGAGGTCCTGACCGAGCTTGGCCGGATCGATGTCCACGGCGCCGACGATCGTCAGGCCTTTCCGCGACGCGGCCTGTTTCACGATGCCCGCGCCAATCGGGCCGAGACCGACGTGCAGGACCTTGATCGTCAGAGCTGCCATGACTGCCCATCGTATCCGTACGGTCGTGCGGTAGGATCACGCCGACGCATGCGCCTGCTCACTGCTGCCGCGATTGCCGTGCTGATCTGGACGTCGGCGCCGGCGCTCTCGGCCCGGCAGAGCGGCCCGGGCGACTCGCCGCGAAACGCCAATTACACGCTGGCCGCGACGCTCAACCCGCAGGCCGGCACCGTCACCGGCACGGGCCTGCTGACCTGGCGGAACACGTCGTCCCGGGCGGCCACCGCGCTCCAGTTCCACCTCTACTGGAACGCCTGGCGGGATCCATCGTCCTCGTGGCTTCGCGAGCAGTCGCTGGGACGAAACTGGACGCTGGCGCGACGACCTGCCAGCGATCGCGGCAGCATCGATCTGACGACGCTGGCGTTGATCACGCCGGGACAGAAGCAGGATCTCCTGACTCGCGCGCGCTTCATCGCCCCGGACGATGGCAACGCTGACGACAAGACCGTGCTCGAAGTCGCGCTCGACCGCGCCGTCGCCGCCGGCGACACGATTCAGCTCGATCTCGGCTGGAGCGCGAAAGTACCGCGCACCTACGCGCGCACCGGCCGCATCGGCAACTACTTCTTCATCGCGCAGTGGTTTCCGAAAATCGGCGTGTTCGAGGACGGCGGCTGGAACACGCATCAGTTCCATGCGGCGACCGAGTTCTTCAGCGATTTCGGCGTCTACGACGTGAGCCTGACTGTCCCCACCGGCTGGACGGTCGGCGCCACCGGCCGCGAGCAATGGAAGACCGACAACACCGACGGCACGACCACGCATCGCTACTTGCAGGCCGATGTCCACGACTTCGCCTGGACGACGAGCCCGGACTTCGTCGAACGGCGCGAGCGGTTCGAAGAGCCCGGTCTGCCCGCGGTCGAGATGCGCCTGCTGCTCCAGCCCGAGCATCTCGAACAAGCCGATCGGCACTTCAGAGCGACGCGCACGACCTTGAAGTACTACGGCACCTGGTTCGGCCCGTATCCGTACAGTCACATCACGATCGTCGATCCGGTCACCATCGTCAGTCCGGCGTGGCAGGGCGAAAGCACGGGAGGCATGGAGTACCCGACGCTGTTCACCGCCGGCACGCGCTGGTTTGCGCCGTGGATCGGAACGCAACCGGAGAGCGTCACCATCCACGAGGCCGGTCATCAATTCTGGTACGGCGCGGTCGCCACCAATGAGTTCGAGCACGCGTGGATGGACGAGGGCCTCAATACCTATTCGACCGCGCGCGCGCTCGGTGAAGGCTACCCGCCGCAGTTCGTCACCGTCGAGCGCTACTTCGGCGGTCTCGGATTCTGGGCGTATGCCGACGCGCCGTGGTCGCGCGACATCGACGGCAATCGTCTGAACGCGTTTCGTCCGGTGGCGAGCTTCGACGATCAGTCCACTCCGAGCTGGCGGTACTGGCCCGGCAGCGCCGGCGCGATCACCTACAACAAGACCGCGCTGTGGCTGGCGACGCTCGAGAAAATGCTCGGCTGGCCGACAGTGCAGAAGATCCTCGCGACCCACTACGCGCGCGGCACGTTCCGCCATCCGACGCCGGACGAGTTCTTCGCCATCGCCAGCGAAGTGAGCGGACGCGATCTCACCTGGTTCTTCGACGCGGTGCACCGCAGCTCGGCGACGTTCGACTACGCGGTCGAGCAGGTGACCGAAATGCCGTCGGGGGGCTTTTACGGCGCGGCCACAGCCGTAAAACCACCCCCC
>DASUGM010000133.1:0-2955 GCA_036274055.1 Vicinamibacterales bacterium
AGAGGGACGGGGGTGCTTTGCGCTAGCAACCACCGTCCCCCTCTTCTCAAATTCGACCCGACGGCTTTTTTCGCGTTATTTCAGCCGCAGCGCCAGCAATCCCGTCGCTTCGGAAATGTCGATGTCGGCGACGAGGAGGCCGCGCTTGCCGTAGGGCTGAAAGCACATCAACGCACCGTCCGGCGCGACCAGCGCCGACGTCGTCGGCGACCCGCTGCTGGCGTAGTTCACGGTGGCGAAGAAGCAGGTGTTTTCAGCTGCGCGGCAGAGCGCGGCTTTTTCGTGAAAGGTGTTGGCGGGATCGCCGAAACGCGATGGCCGATACCCGCCCGGCTCGGCCACGTGAAAATGCGGATGAAACACGACCTGCGCGCCCTGGCGCACCGCCCAGCGGACCGTCTCGGGATAGCGCCAGCCCTCGTGGCAGATCGCGACGCCGAACGTCAGGCCCGCCGCCGTAAACACGCGTCGTTCTGAACCCGCCGCATACGGCCCCTCCTCCGACGGATCGAGCTGCACTTTGTCCTGGAAGCCGGCGATCGTACCGTCGCGCTCGATCACCAGCACCGAAATCCTCAGCGCGCCGTCGACGACGCGCTCGGTGCCGAGCACGACGGCGACGTTCGCGTCTTTCGCGGCGCTGGCGATGTTCGTCCAGGCGTGCTCGAGGAAGTCGGCGTCCGGCGGCGGCATCTCGCGCGCCGGTGTCCGATAGCCGGGCACGTAACATTCGGGGAAGCAGATGACGTCGGCGCCTTCGACCGCGGCGTCCGCGATCGCGGCGACCGCGAGCGCCACCGATTCATCCGGGGACGCGGGCATCTGCAGATTGGCCAGGGCGAGTCGAACCGTCGGTTCAGGCATCGCGACAAAGGAGCGTATCCCGATTCTGGAAGACCGTCCAAAGCCGGCCCCGGCGACGCCTGGCTAGCGAATCGCGCCGAAGCCGCCGGATCCAAGAAACGTGTAGAACAATCCAACGGTCGAGCGTCGCTGCACCAGGCGCGAGAAATCCGCCCGCTCGGCGTGTCGTTCGGCGAGCTGGTATTTCATTGCGACGCCGTGTTTGCCGAAGACGCGAAGCGCCAGCGTCGCATCGCCGCGGAAGATCGTGTCACGCTGGCTGGTGCCGAGCGCGGCGATGTCGCTGATGAAGTACTCGCGCGCGGTAGCATCGAGCGACGCCCGCCGACCGGCGATCAGCCGCAGGCTTGCCAGGGCCTGCGGCGCGACGCCGTAGTGGTAGTCGCGATCGTCGCTGCCGCCGAGCGACTGCGCCGCGGTGTAGCCGGCGCCGACGAGCGCCGAGCCCTGCAGCGTCAGCGATCCGGACACGTGTGACTGTACCGTCGTGCCGATCGACGCGCTGGTGCTCGACACGCGAAACAGGTCCGGCGAGAAATAATCGTAGCCGCCGTAAAGGCCCCAGACGCCGCGTCCGCTGGCGCCGAGGCCGACGTCCCGTCCGGCGATCAGGCCGCGCGTCGACAGATTCTGAAATCCGCCCGAGGACGCGACGCCCTCGAAGCGGAAGTAGTCGAACGGCCGCGCATGCACGTAGGCCGCGCGTCCGGGATAGCCGTAATCGACGGCGAAGCCGATGAACGGCGAGCTCGATTCAAGCGAAGCGAAGTCGTCAGCGGCCCTGGTGACGCCGATTTCGAGACGGAGATCAGCCTGCGCCACCGAGCCCGGGGCGTCCGACTCGAAGCGATCGCCGAAGAGCGCGCGATTCACGCCAACCGGCGGCGAGATCACCGTCGCCGCGATCGCGCGCAGCAATCCGGGGCCTTGGCCGTCGTGAAAGAGAACGAGCCTCGAGGCCCGGAACAACGGCTCACCGAGCAGCGATCCGGCGAGACCGCTCGCGATCTGATCGTTCTTCGATGGCGGCGTCGTCTCGCCGGCGATTTCCCAGAGCGCGCTGCCCGCGAAGGTGTAGGCCATCGCCTGCCAGTAGTTCAGGCCCGATGACCGCGCGATGTTGTGGTACATCGCGCCCTGATACGGATGCAGAAATTGATTGATGTCGAACGGGTCCTCTTCGACCACCCAGCGCGCCCGCAAGTTGCGGCGAATGGTGGCGGCGGTGACCGAGTAGTCGGAGGAGTCAAACCAGCGTCGGGACGCAAGGTTGATCGCGGCGTCCATGGCGACAATCTCGACGGCGGGCACGATGAAACTGCGAGCGTGCGCCGGCTGTCGTTCCTGACTCTTGCCGCAGCCGACAGCGAGGCCGCAGGCGAGCAACGCGATCGGAACGAGCATGCGAGGCGAGAGTGCAGGTCGTGTACCAAGTTCGTGAAAGTGTTCGCGACCGAACAATGGTCGGCGGTTGCCGAACTTGCACCCTCGGGAAGTCGTCTATTGCGCGTGTCTTCCCCGGAGGTCCTGATGCGATTAGCTTCGATGATGGTTCTGGCCTGCGCGACCGCGCTTTCGCCGACTCTGCTTGCGCAGACCGGATCGGCGGGCCGGTCCGCGGCGCCGCAGACGACGAAGCCGGCTGCGCCGGCTCCGGCAACTGCCGCCGCTGCGGCGCAGAAGTCGGTGAACGTCACGGTGAAATACACCGGCAAAGGCGTCGTCGACGCGACGCACGATATTGTCGTCGTGTTGCTTCCTGGTCCGACCGTCGGCCCGGACAGCAAGCCGCTCCAGATGCAGTCCGTGTCGAAGAACGGCGGCGTGGCGACGTTCCAGAACGTGGGCGCGGCCACGGTCTACGTCTTGGCGGTGTACGACGACAAGGGCACGTGGGATCAACAGTCGGGGCCGCCGCCGGCCGGCACGCCGATGGGTTGGTACCTGGCCGCGAAGGCCACGGCGCCGACGGCAGTGACGCCAGGACCGAAGGGCGTGGCAGCGCTGACGTTCGACGGTTCGAAAAAGTTCGGACAGTAGGTTTGGGGTCGCATCTTGAATTGACGGGGACGGGGGTGCTTTGCGCGAGCA
>DASUGM010000134.1:0-24729 GCA_036274055.1 Vicinamibacterales bacterium
GGTGCGCGCCGTTGACGGCCTGAGTTTCGACGTCGCCGCCGGCTCGATCTTCGGCCTGCTCGGGCCCAACGGCGCCGGTAAGAGCACCACGCTCAAGATTCTGACGACGATCGCCGCGCCCACCTCGGGTGCGGCGACGGTGCTCGGCTTCGACGTGGTCACGCACGCCCTCGACGTCCGCAAGCGCATCGCCGTCGTCACCCAGGACCACGCCACCGAGATCTTCCTGACCGTTCGCGACAACCTGCTGACCTTCGCGCGGTTTCACGGCGTCACCGGCGCCGACGCGCGCCGGCGCGCCGATCGCGTCATCGAGCAGTTCGATCTCGCCAGCGAAGCCCACCGCAAGGCGATGGATCTCTCCGGCGGATTCAAGCGCCGCGTCCAGGTCGGCAAGATGCTGATGGTGGATACGCCGCTGCTGTTTCTCGACGAGTTTTCGACCGGCATGGATCCGATTCTCAAACGCTCGGTGATGAACCTATTGCGCGCCGAGCGCGACAAGGGCCGCACCATCGTCCTGACGACGCAGATTCTGAGCGAAGCGGAAGAACTCTGCGACGACATCCTGATCGTCAACCACGGCAAGCAGGTCGCGCGCGGGGACCTGCACACACTCAAGCTGCTGTCGGGGGGCGTCTACGAAATCTCGATCACGTTCGAGGCGCTGCCACCGAACGTGCGCGAGCAGCTCGAGGCGCGGCATCCTCTCCGGCTCGAGATCACCGGCACGACCATCGACGTCGCGTTGCGGGAGCCCGAAACCCAGGTGTTCGCGCTGGTCGGCGAGCTGCTGCAGGGCGGCCGCGCCCTGCGCGTCGAAGTCGGCGGCGCCAGTCTCGAGGACATCTTCGTCGAGTTGATGAAAGGCGGCGCGGCGTGACCGCGCTCGTCGCCGTCCTGCATCGCGAAGGCCGCATCCGCGCCACCAACTGGGCTTTCATATTCTGGGACATCTTCTATCCGATCGCCTATCTGCTGGTCTTCGGCGTCGGCATGAACCACGCGCTCGGTTTTCAGGTGCCGAACACCGGCGTCGACTACGACAGCTTCTTCCTCGCCGGCGTCCTCGGCATGGCGAGCTTCGGCATTGCTTCGAACACGGCGTGGTCGTTCTTCATGGACCGCGACAACGGCATGTTCCAGGAAATGCTCACCTATCCGCTGAGCCGCTCGACCTACCTGGTCGGCAAGGTGCTGTTCAACGCGCTGATCGCCGTCGCGCAGGCGTTGGTGACAGTGGCGCTGGCGATCGTGCTGCTCGGCGTGCACCTCGAGACGCGCGGGCTGCCGCTGCTCGCCGCCGCGGTCATCGGCGGCACCGCCGGCTGGTTCTTCTTCTACGCGATCTTCGCGCTCCGGATCCGCCGCAACGACGCGTTCAACACCGTGACCTCGGTGTTCTACTTCGTCTTCCTCTTCTTCAGCTCGATGTTCTATCCGCTCGAGCCGCTGCCGGCGGCCTTCCGCGCCGTCGCGCTCGCCAATCCGATCACCTGGCAGGTCGACGTCCTGCGCTACGCCACGATCGGCTACGGCGCCCCGCTGCCAATCGCGATCGAGTCGGCCGGATTCGTCGTTTTCAGCGTGATCTCGCTCGTGCTCGCGTCGCGGGCGTTGCAGCAGCACGAGTAGCGATCGGTCGAGCGTGACGACCGGCGACATTGATATCGTCGTCGCGCTACGACAACAGGATCTCGATGTCGGTGCGCTGCAGCTGCCGCAACCCGGTGCCATCGCCGTCGATCAGCGCATCGGCCAGGGCGCGTTTCGAGCGCTGCAGTTCGAGGATTTTTTCCTCGACCGTGTCCCTGGCGATCAAGCGATATGCAAACACCTCGCGCGTCTGACCGATGCGATGGGCGCGATCGATCGCTTGCGCCTCGACGGCGGGATTCCACCACGGGTCGAGCAGGAAGACATAGTCGGCCGCGGTCAGGTTGAGGCCGACGCCGCCGGCCTTGAGGCTGATGAGGAACAGCGGCACGCCAGCGTCCTCCTGAAAGCGACGAACGTGCGCGGCGCGGTCTTTCGTGCGCCCGTCGAGGTAGCCGTAGGGCATTTTCAGCGCATCGAGTTCGCGCTTGAGCAGCGCCAGCAGCGACGTGAACTGTGAGAACACCAGCGCCTTGTGGCCTTCGGCCACGACTTCGCCGAGCCGCGAGAGCAGCGCCTCGAACTTCGCGGATCCATCGCCGGCGCGCGACGGAACCACCAGCCCGGAATGACACGCCGCCTGCCGCAGCCGGAGCAGCGCTTCGAGAATGTGCATCTTGGCCTGGCCGACGCCGTCCCGGTCGATGCGCGCCAGCACCGAGGTCCGATACTGTCGCCGCAGTCCGTCGTAGATGGCGCGCTCCTTTGGCGCCAGCTCGCAAGTGATCGTCTGCTCGGTGCGCGCCGGCAGCTCGGGTGCGACCTGCGCCTTGGTGCGGCGCAGGATGAACGGCCGCAGGGCCCGCGACAACAGTTGCCGCTGGCTCGACGCGGTGCCGTCGTTGGTCGCGAGCGCCCGCTGAAACGCCGCCGCGCGGCCGAGCACGCCGGGGTTCAGGAACTCGAACAGGCTCCACAACTCGCCGAGATGGTTTTCCACCGGCGTTCCGCTCAGCGCGAGCCGGTGGCGGCCGCGGAGCAGCCGCGCCGCCTTCGCCGTCTGCGTCCCGGCGTTCTTGATTGCCTGGGACTCGTCGAGGATCAGGTACTCGAACTCGACTTTCGACAGCGCGATGACGTCGCGACGGAGGGTGCCGTAGGTCGTGAGCACGATGTCGCTGGCCGCAAACGTTGCCTCGCCGGCGGCGCGACTGGGGTGCGAGTGGTCGAGCACGCGGAGGGCGGGCGCGAACCGCGCCGCTTCCTCCAGCCAGTTTTGCACCAGCGACCGCGGGACGACGACGAGCGACGGCGCCGGCGGCTCGCCGAGGCGGACGCTCTCGGCGCGGCGCCATGCCAGCAGCGCCAGCACCATCACGGTCTTTCCCAGCCCCATGTCGTCGGCCAGGCAGCCGCCGAATCCGAATCGGCGCAGGAACTGCAGCCATCCGAGTCCCTCGCGTTGGTACTCGCGCAGCCTGCCGGCAAATTCCATGGGCGGGTCGGCCGACGCGATCGCGGTGAACGACGCCAGTTCCTCCCGTACGCGCGCAAATGCCGCGTCGATCTGAATCGCCGCGTCGTCCTCGCGCTCGGCGAGCAGCGCATCCAGCAGGGCGGTCTGGGTGCGGCGGAACCGTAACCGGCCATCGACAGCCTCGGCCGCCGCCGTCAATCCGGCATATCGCGCCAGCCACGCCTCCGGCACGATGCCGATGCTGCCATCGCCGAGCCGAACTCCAGCCGGTCCGCCCGGCGCCTGTAGCACCTCGGCCAGCGTTGCCGCCGCGTCGCCGAAATCCACGCGCGCATCCAAATCAAACCAGTCGATGCCGGATGAAACGCCGAGGCGGACCCCGGTCGCGACCCGATACCGTCGACCATCGGCCTCCACATGCCACCCTTCGGCCACGAGTGCTCGAACGATCTCGGGCAGCGCCCGGGCCGATACCTCGAGCCGCGGGCGGCGCTGATAGGCGTCGTAACCCGTCGCCACGCCGGCACCGATCGCCCGCGCATGAAAGGCACGTTCGGCTTCAGGGTCTCGATGGATCAGCCGCCGGCGCTGGCGATCGAAGAACGTCGAGCCGACGACGTCGGTGTCGATGATCGTCCCGGCGTAATTCTGGGCGAGCGTCGCGACCAGACGGTTGCCGTACGTCGTGCTCACGCGCAGCATCGGTTGCGGTGCGGATCGCACCTCCTCGACGCGGAGTGTGTCGGGGAGATCGGCGCCGCCGATGCCGTCGCGCGCGAGCGCTTCGGCCAGCGCCGTGGCGTCTTTCTCCAGGATGTCGATCGCGCCCAGGTCCGGCATCGCACGGATTGCGGCGAGGGCCGCCTTTCCATGCGACAGATCGAGCCTCGCCGCCGCCCGTGTCGTGATCAGGTAGCCGGTGGTCAGGATCAGCGCCGGCTCGTGGACGTCCAGCCGTTCGCCGTCGCGTTGGAACGTGCCGCCAACCCGGAAGCCGCTGGCGGTGGCGGTAACGTGGACGGCGAACGTCCACGGATCGCCCTCGTCCCACTGCAGCTGGTGCAGCGCGCCGGCGTCGCGGTCCTTGAGGAAGGCGCGGCCACTACGCGCAAGGAGCGGCAGCAACTCGTGGGTCAGCGCGTCGGACAGCACGAACGACCGGTGCCGCGGCGCCGGTCCGGCGAGCAGGGTCCAGTCGTACGGCGTCGACGGCCGTGCGCCGATCAGCGACGACAGCAGCCGCCGGTCCCACGCCGGCGCGACCAGGGCGTCGTCGGCGGAGATGCCGACCGGCTTTGGCTTTGTCCACTGGCCGTCCTGCTTCCGGCGGCGCGTCATCAACGCGATCACCAGGCCGCTCGCGTTCTGCCGCGAGACGACGGCGTCGACGACGTACATCAGTTCGGCGTCGACGTGGCGCCACGTCCGCGGCGGATCGATGGCGGCTGTGTGATGCGCGCGCAGCGCCGAGAGGAAGCGGCTGCCAGCGGCCGCTGGCGCCCCAACCCGCGCGTGGTTCGTTCCGGTGGAGGTCTGTCTGGCGGCCCAGTACCTGCGCATGTGCGCCGCCTTTTGCAGGCGCTCCCCGATCTCGAGCCCTGATTCGGCGTCACCCTCGTCTTCGTCGTCGAAGTCGTCCTCGTCGCCGTCGTCGTCGACTGAGGTGAACGAGAGCCAGACGCGATCGCGTTCGAGAGGCGCGCCGTCGCCGGTCAGCAATCCGCGACGATCAGCGATCAGGACCAGCGCCCACAGGTGTTTGCAGGCCTCGCGGCCGAAGGCCGGGCAGGTGCAGGTGACGTCGAAGCGGACGCCATTACGCTCGATTGATCTGGCGATGGTCGTTCGGTAGCGCTCGCTGCCCAGGACATGGGCGTCTGCGCGATTCGCATCGCCTGCGAGGACGCGGACGACGGTGTCGTTGGCGTAGTAGCGGCCCCGACTCCGGGTTTTCGCGGTGAATTCTGCGGCAAGCGCGGCCTCGAGCGACATCGGCGTGGATCTCATCAGGATACCGGAGACGAGGCGCTCGGTCTGCAGGTGCCGGGAAGCACGCCGCGGACCTGGGGGCCGTACCCGGTGCCGGCTACCCGCGGCCCGCACCCTGATGCTAGAATTTTGGGTCCGCTAGGCAATCTTCTCGCGGCAATCAGGGTCGAAAGAGAGAGAACCTCATGTCCGGCCATTCCAAGTGGCACACCATCAAGCACAAGAAGGGCGCGGCCGACGCCAAGCGCGGCAAGATCTTCACGCGCATCATCAAGGAACTCACGGTCGCGGCGCGTAACGGGGGCGGCGACCCCGACATGAACCCGCGGCTCCGCACCATCATCGCGGACGCCAAGCAGGTCAACATGCCGGCCGACAACATCAAGCGCGCGATCCGGCGCGGCACCGGCGAAGAAGAAGGCGTCAGCTACGACGAGGTGACCTACGAGGGCTACGGCCCCGGCGGCGTCGCCATCCTCATCGAGGCCCTGACCGACAACAAGAACCGGACGGTCGGCGAAATCCGCCACACGATGACCAAGTGGGGCGGCAAGCTCGGCGACCCGAACAGCGTCGCGCGGATGTTCCACAAACGCGGCCAGATCGTCGTCGAGAAATCCAAGGCCACCGAGGACGCGTTGATGTCGGCCGTACTCGATGCCGGCGCCGACGACATGAGCGACGACGGCGAGGCCTGGGAAATCGTCACCGCGCCGGATACCTACGCGGCCGTGCTCGAAGCGGTCAAGGCGCTCGGCGTCGAACCCGCCTCCGCACAGGTTGCGATGGTGCCGAGCGAGTACATCAAGCTCGAAGGCAAGCAGGCCCAGCAGATGCTGAAGCTGATGGACGCGCTCGAGGAAAACGACGACACCAAGAACGTCTGGTCGAACTTCGACGTCGACGAGAAGGAAATCGAGGCCTCGCTGGCGTGAGGATCTTCGGGATCGATCCCGGGTCCATCCGCACAGGCTACGGCTGCGTCGAGACTGACGGCACTCGCCATCGACTGGTGTTGTGCGGCGCGATTCGTACGCCGGCGCGGGAAGCGCTGGCGCCGCGGCTCAAGCGCATTCACGAACAGCTCCTGCAATTCATCGCCGAGGCCGCGCCCGACTGCGTCGTCGTCGAGAATCTGTTTCATGCGAAGCATGCCCGCAGCGCGCTGATTCTCGGCCACGCGCGCGGCGTGGCGGTGCTGGCCGCCGTGCAATCCAGACTGCCCGTGCTCGAATACACGCCCGCTGAAATCAAGATGGCCGTCGTCGGCTACGGCCGCGCCGAGAAAGCCCAGATGCAGCAGATGGTCAAGCTGCTGCTCGGCCTCGACGCGCTGCCGTCTCCGTACGACGCCGCAGACGCGCTCGCCGTCGCCATCTGCCACGCGCATGCCTCGGGACCGGCGGTCAAGGCCTCGGGCCGCGCGCCGCGGCATCTGCGCAGCTGGCGCCACGCGCGCGTCGCCGACCTCGGACGCCGCCAGACCCCGTGATCGCGCATCTCACCGGCACGCTTCTCGAAAAGCACGTGCAACGCCTGGTCGTCGACGTCGGCGGCGTCGGTTACGACGTCCAGGTGCCGCTGTCGACGTTCTACGCGGTCGGGGATCCCGGCGCGCGCATCGCGCTGCGGATCCACACTCACGTCCGCGAAGACGCGTTGCAGTTGTTCGGCTTCCTGACGCCGCTCGAATTGACGATGTTCGAGCGCCTGCTCAGCGTCCAGGGCATCGGGCCGAAGGTCGCGCTGTCGGTGCTCTCCGGGATCGAGCCCGGCGATCTCGTCCGCGCGATCCGCAACAGCGACGTCGCCCGACTGGTGAAAATTCCCGGCGTCGGCCGCAAGACCGGTGAGCGGCTGGTGCTCGAGTTGAAGGATCGGCTGCCGGATGCCGCCGCGCCGATCGACGACGCGCCGGTCGAGGGTGGCGATTTGCGCGACGACGTGCTGTCGGCGCTCGGCAACCTTGGCTATCAGCGCATCGCCGCGGAAAAATCGGTCGATCGGGTCCTCAAGAGCAAAGACGCGCCGGAGACGTTTGAAGCGCTGCTCCGCGACGTCCTGAAAGTGATGGCGGGATGACCGACGATCGCCTCGTCAACGCGCGGCCGGTCGACGACGACGCGCAGTACGACGCCGGGCTGCGGCCGCGAACACTGGCCGACTACATCGGTCAGGCGCGCGTCCGCGAGAACTTGATCGTGTCGATCTCGGCGGCGCGGCAACGGAACGAAGCGCTCGACCACGTCCTGCTCTACGGCCCGCCCGGTCTCGGCAAGACGACGCTCGCCTACGTCATCGCCAACGAGATGGGCGTCTCGGTGCGCGCGACCTCGGGGCCGGTGCTCGAAAAGCCCGGCGACCTGGTCGCGATCCTCACCAACCTCAAAGAGCGCGAAGTGCTGTTCATCGACGAAATCCACCGGCTCAGCCCGGTGATCGAAGAGCATCTGTACCCGGCGATGGAAGACTTCGAGGCCGACATCATGATCGGCCAGGGCCCCGGCGCGCGCTCGGTGAAAGTGCCGCTGCAGCCGTTCACGCTGATCGGCGCGACGACGCGCGCGGGCCTGCTGACATCGCCGTTGCGGGCGCGGTTCGGGATCACGCACCGGCTCGACTTCTACGAAGAGCGCGATTTGCTGACCATCGTCACGCGATCGGCGCGGATCCTCAACGTCGCGATCGCGCCTGAGGCCGCCGCCGAGCTGGCGCGTCGGTCGCGCGGCACGCCGCGCATCGCCAACCGGCTGCTGCGTCGCGTCCGCGACTTCGCCGAAGTGCGCGCCGACGGCAAGATCAGCGCGTCGGTCTGCCACGACGCGCTGCAGCTGCTGGAAGTGGACGAGCACGGATTCGACGAATCGGATCGCCGTCTCCTGCGGACGATCATCGACAAGTTCGGCGGCGGTCCGGTCGGGCTCAACAGCCTCGCCGCCGCCATCGGCGAAGAAAAAGACGCGATCGAGGACATCTACGAGCCGTTCCTGATTCAAATCGGCTTCATCGATCGCACGCCGCGCGGCCGGGTGGCGACCGCGCGCGCCTATCAATACTTCGGGCTCAGCGCGCCCGGGAAGGAACGACTGTGGTGAAGGCCACGAGGCCTGTGAAAATCGCGGGACTGGGGACGTACGTTCCGCCGCACGTGTTGACGAACGCGGATCTCGAGAAGATGGTGGACACCACCAACGAGTGGATCCTGCAGCGCACCGGGATTCGCGAACGGCATATCGTCGAGCCCGGCGTCGGGACCTCGGACATCGCCGAGCCGGCGGCCCGGGCCGCAATCGCCGAAGCCGGCCTCACGCCCGACGACATCGGCTTCATCGTCGTCGGCACGACGACGCCGGATACGATTTTCCCGAGCACCGCGTGCAACCTGCAGGCGAAGATCAACGCCAACAACGCCTGGGGCTTCGACCTCGGCGCGGCGTGTTCCGGATTCACCTATTCGCTGACGGTCGGCTATCAGATGGTCGCGACCGGCGCGGTCGAGCACGCGCTGGTCGTCGGCGCCGACGTGATGTCGAGCATCATCGACTACACCGATCGTGCGACCTGCATCCTGTTCGGCGATGGCGCCGGCGCCGTGGTGCTCTCGCCGGCGGCGGAGGGCGAGCCGGGCATCATCGACTTCACGCACGAGATCGACGGCCACGGCGGCCAGGCGCTGATGATGCCGGCCGGCGGCAGCAAGCGGCCGGCGTCGCATGAAACCGTCGACGAGCGGCTGCACTTCGTCAAGCAGGACGGACAGACGGTGTTCAAGTTCGCGGTCAAGAAGAACCAGGAAATCGCGCTGCGCCTGCTCGATCGCAACAAGCTGCAGGGATCGGATCTGGATCTCTACGTCTCGCACCAGGCCAATCGCCGGATCATCGAGGCGACGGCGGAGCGGCTCGGCCTCGGCATGGACAAGGTCGTGATCAATCTCGAGATGTTCGGCAACACGACCGCGGGCACGATCCCGCTGGCGCTGGCCGACGCACGCCGATCGGGACGGCTCAAGAAGGGCGATCTGGTGCTGCTTGCCTCGGTCGGCGCGGGGTTCACCGTCGGCTCGGTCTTACTTCGTTGGAGCCTCTAAGGGCTCAGGGCTCAGGGCTCAGGGCTCAGGGCTCAGGGCTCAGGGCTCAGTGAGCTGCTCTGACTCCGAGCCTTGAGCCCTGAGCCCTGAGCCTCCTGTCCTCCGACCAACACCGCCGACGATCGACCACTGATCGTTCGCGTCGCGAAATCGTCAGGTCCTTCCGATGCCGCCGATTCGATGGCGATGCTCCATCGCTGGCCCGGCGGCGGCTCCGGCAGCGTAAACGTCACCGGATCGGCGCCGGCGTTGAACAGCAGCAGCAGCGTGCTGCCGCGTTCGGGCGCGCCGGATTCGTTGAGTTCGGGAATCGCGTCGCCGTTCAGCCGGAGCGCGAAGGCACGACGTTCCGGATCGTTCCAGTGCTCCTCGGTCATCGCCTCGCCTTCGGGCGTGAGCCACACCGCGTCGGTCTGGCCGGGACGATGGCCTTTGAGGAAGGTGCGCCGTCGCAGCACCGGCTGCGTCGCGCGTAACCGCGACAGCGCTTCGACGAACGCGACCAGAGCTTCGGCGTCGCCGTTGTCCCAGTGCGTCCAGCTCAGCTCGGAGTCCTGGCAGTAGGCGTTGTTGTTGCCCTGCTGCGTCCGGCCGCGTTCATCGCCGCCGGAAAGCATCGGCACGCCCTCCGAGACGAACAGCGTCAACAGGAAATTGCGGATCTGCCGGCGGCGCAGCGCGATCACCTCAGCGTTGTCGGTCGGTCCTTCCGCGCCGCAATTCCAGCTCAGGTGGTTGTTGTCGCCGTCACGGTTCTCTTCACCGTTGGCTTCGTTGTGCTTGTCGTTGTACGACACCAGATCGGCGAGCGTGAAACCGTCGTGCGCGGTGACGAAGTTAATCGTCGCGTAGGGCTGGCGGCCGGACGGCCCGTACATGTCGTCGCTGCCGGCGAGCCGGCTCGCGAATTCGCCCACCATGCCGGCGTCGCCCTTCCAGAACCGCCGCACCGCATCGCGGTAGCGGCCGTTCCACTCGCTCCACCCGGGCGGAAAGTTGCCGACCTGATAGCCCTCGGCGGTCGCGTCCCACGGCTCGGCGATCAGCTTGACCCGGGAAATCACCGGATCCTGCGCGACGACCTCGAGAAATGCCGACGATCGATCGAAACCGGCATCGCCGCGCGCCAGCGCCGAGGCGAGATCGAACCGGAACCCGTCGACGTGCATCTCCTCGATCCAGTACCGCAGGCTGTCCATGATCATGCGCACCGCCAGCGGCGATCGCGTGTCGATGGTGTTGCCGGTGCCGGTGAAGTTCTCGTAGTAGGCCGGACGATCCTCGACCAGCCGGTAGTAGCCGCGGTTGTCGACGCCGCGCCACGACAAGGTCGCACCCTGATGGTCGCCCTCGACGGTGTGGTTGTAGACGACGTCGAGGATGACCTCGAGGCCGGCGTCGTGCAAGGCCTTGACCATGGCGCGGAACTCGCGCGCGGCATCGCGCGGCGACTTCGTCGTCGTAAAGCGATGGTCGGCGGCGAAGAAGGCGAGCGTGTTGTAACCCCAGTAGTTGGTCAGGCCGCGCCCGGCCAGCCCGGGCTCGTCGAGATGCTGATGGATCGGCAACAGCTCGACCGCGGTGACGCCGATCCGGCGAAGATGATCGAGCGCCGGCGCCGAGGCGAGACCCGCATAGGTGCCGCGCAAGTGCGGCGCGATCTTGTCGTTGAGTGCGGTGAAGCCCTTGACGTGCAGCTCGTAGATCACGGTGTCGCGCCACGGCGTCCGCAGCGGCTCGTCTTCGCGCGGCGGCAGCGGCTCGGCCACCGCCGCGAGCGCGGCGTACGGCGCGCTGTCGGCCTCGTCGAGGGCACCGTCGCCGTCGGTGCCCGCGGCGTGGGCATGCAGCGCCTGATGCCAGGTCGGCAAGCGGCCGATCGTCCGCGCGTAGGGATCCAGCAGCATCTTTGCGGGATTGAAGCGATGCCCCTGCGAAGGCTCCCACGGCCCATAGACGCGATATCCGTACACTTGCCCGGGGCGGACGCCCTGGAGGTAGCCGTGGAAGGTGTGATCTGTGCGCGACGGCAACGGCACGCAGATGCGTTCGACCTGCGCGTCCGGGCTGTCGAACAGGCAGAGCTCGATCTTTGTCGCTGCCGTCGACGTAATCGCAAAGTTGACGCCGCCATCGTCCGGCGTCGCGCCGAGAGGGTAGGGTTGGCCGGGAAGCACGTTCACGACCAACATGATTGCCTACAATCAGTGATCAGTTGGTGAGACTTTCTTTTCTTCAGACCTGGGCGGACCTGCTCGACTCGCGTTTCCGGATTCCGGGCACGCAAATCCGGTTCGGTCTCGATCCGATTTTGTCGCTCGTTCCCGGCCTCGGCGATCTCGTGAGCCCCGCGTACACCGTTGTCCTGCTGGTGTTCGCGATCCAGGCGCGCGTCCCGAAGGTCATTCTGTTGCGGATGTTGAGTAACGCGATGCTCGACGCGTTGCTCGGGGCCGTGCCGGTCGCCGGCAACGTCGCCGACATCTTCTGGCGTGCGAACCGGCTGAACCTCGAGCTGCTGATGGCACACGCCCGCCCCGGCCATCCGCTGACGCGCAGTGACTATGTGGTCTTGTGCGTGATTGCCGGGATATTCGGTTTGCTGACGATCGTCCCGGTGGTGCTGGCAATTGTGATGACCCGGTTGTTCTATCTCTGGGTGACCGGGCAGTGACCGACGTCGCGCGCTTCGATTTCGACCTGCCGCCGGAGTTGATCGCTCAGGAGGCCCGCCCGCGCGGCGGCTCGCGCCTGATGGTCGTCGACCGGCGCGCGCAGCGCTGGCGGGAATCCGCCCTTCGCGAGTTGCCCGAGCTGCTGGCGCCTGGCGATTTGATCGTCGCCAACGACACGCGGGTATTTCCGGCGCGGCTGCTCGGGACGAGGCTGCCCGGCGGCGGCGCGGCGGAATGCCTGCTGCTGACCCGCGTCGACGATCGTCAGTGGGAGGCACTCGTGCACCCCGGCCAGCGGCTGCGTCCCGGTTCGCGAATGCGTTTCGCCGATCCATCGCGGGCGCCGGGCGTGGTCATCAACGCCGAGATCGTCGACCGCCGGCATTTCGGGCGGCGGCTGGTGCGATTTGACGTCGAGGGCGCGGACACGCTGGATCAGGCGGTCGACGCCATTGGCCACGTGCCGCTGCCGCCGTACATCGATCGTCCCGACACGGCCGCGGATGCCGAGCGCTACCAGACCATCTACGCCGCGCATCGGGGCTCGATCGCCGCCCCGACCGCCGGCCTGCATTTCGATACCGCCCTGATCGAGGCGGTGCGCGCGCGAGGCGTTGGCTGGGCCACGGTCACGCTCCATGTCGGCTACGGCACGTTCAAGCCCGTCCGCGCCGAATCGGTCGAGGCGCATCAGGTGGACGCCGAACGCGCGGTCGTCCCGGAGGCGACCGCCGACGCGATTCGGCGCACGCACTCGGCGGGGAACCGAGTGGTGGCGATCGGCACGACGACAACACGCGCGCTCGAAACCGCCGCGGTATCGGGAGAGGTGCGCGCCTTCGACGGCGCCACGGATCTCTTCATTCACCCGGGTCACCGGTTCCACGCCGTCGACGCGCTGGTGACGAATTTTCATCTCCCGCGATCGTCGCTGCTCATGCTGGTCGCCGCGTTCGCGGGACTCGACCTGACGCTGGCCGCGTATCGCGACGCGGTAGCCAGGCGGTTTCACTTCTACTCGTACGGCGACGCCATGATCGTGTTGTGACCGTACTTCCGGGTACTTCGGGGTACTTCGGGTACTCGGGGTACTTCAGGTACGCGGAACGAGGCTGCGCCGGATCAACTTTCTCCACAGGTACGGCTCGCGAGCTGTACCTGTGGAGAAAGAGGGCAAGCGAAGCGCGTTCGTACCCCGACGTATCCCGACGCCATGATCGTGTTGTAACCGTACTTCGGGGTACTTCGGGTACTCGGGGTACTTCAGGTACGCGGAACGAGGCTGCGCCGGATCAACTTTCTCCACAGGTACGGCTCGCGAGCTGTACCTGTGGAGAAAGAGGGCAAGCGAAGCGCGTTCCTGGTACCCGACGTACCCCGCGTACCCGAAGTACCCGTAGTACCTGTTAGGATTTGCCAGTGAAACTCGGCTACGAGGAATTCGATCTCTCCGGCGTTCGCACCTATCCCCTGGCGTCGCGCGCGAGCAAAGCGCGCGCCGAGGATTTCGCGAAGCCATGGGATCCGTCGACCGGCGTCGAGGGCCTGCTGGCGTCGCTGCCGAATCTGCTGGCCGCCGCCGATTTGCGCGCCGTCGCCGCCGCGGTGCGCACGGCTCGAGCTGCCGGCCGGCCGGTCGTCTGGGGACTGGGTGCGCATGTGATCAAGACCGGGCTCGCGCCGGTGCTCATCGATCTGATGGAGCGCGGGTTCGTGTCCGCGATCGCGCTCAACGGCGCCGGGCTGATCCACGATTTCGAGGTCGCGCTTTCCGGCGCGACGTCCGAAGACGTCGATGGCGCGCTCGGGCCCGGCCAGTTCGGAATGGCCGAGGAAACCGGCACGCTGCTCAACGAAGCCATATCGGCCGGCGTGCTGAGCGGCGCCGGGCTCGGCCAGTCGGTCGCGTCATTTCTTCACGTCCGCCAGCCGCCGCACGCGCGGCTCAGCTTGCTCTGTGCCGCGGCCCGGCTCGCGGTGCCGGTTACCGTGCATGTCGGGATTGGCACCGACGTCATCCATATGCACGCCGCCGCGTCGGGCGAAGCGCTCGGCGCGGGCAGCCTGCGTGACTTCCGCTACTTCACGTCGTTCGTGGCCCAGCTCGAGCGCGGCGTCTACCTGAACTGCGGCTCGGCGGTTCTGCTGCCGGAGGTTTTCCTGAAAGCCGTCTCGCTGGTTCGCAATCGCGGCCTCTCGCTCGACGGCTTGACGACGGTCAACCTGGACTTCGTCCGGCTCTATCGCCCCGAAACCAACGTCGTCCGCCGTCCGGTCGCCGGTACCGGCAAGGGCTATTCGATTACCGGGCACCATGAGCTGCTCATCCCATTGCTCGCGGCGGCCCTCATTGCGTAGACGCCATGGGCGATAGCCGATCGGGCGATCGAGCCATGGCAGTGCATGGGCGATGGCGCGATCGAGCACAGGACCCGCTGGGAACTCAGCGCTGAGTCGGCCTTCGCGCGATCGCGCGATGGCCCGATGCTCTGCCATCGCCCGATCACCCGATCGGCCATCACCCATGGCGGAACGACTGCCTGTGCTAAAGTCAGTAGTTCCGCCGGTGTAGCTCAGCTGGTTAGAGCATGCGGCTCATATCCGCAGTGTCCGGGGTTCAAGTCCCTGCACCGGCACCAATTTCAATATGCGTCCGGTTCATGTCGTCGCCGAGACGTTGGAGCGCCGCGCGCTGTGGTCGGCCGACGACCGCATCGCGGTCGCGCTGTCTGGCGGCGGTGATTCCGTCGCGCTGACGTTCGTGTTGCGGGAGATCGCGCCGGCGCAGCTGGCCGGTCTGATTCACGTCAACCACACGCTGCGCGGCGCCGAGAGCGATGCCGACGAGGCGTTCTGTCGCGCGCTGGCCGCGCGCCTGCAGCTGCCGATTGACGTGTCGCGCGTCGATGTCGCCGAGCGCATGCGCGACTGCAGCGAGTCGACTGAAACCGCGGCCCGGGTGCTGCGCTATCAAGTGTTCGAAGAGGCGGCGAGGCGGCTGGGCGTGACGATTGTCGCCACCGGGCACACGCTGGACGATCAGGCCGAGACGGTCCTGCTGCGGCTGTTGCGCGGCGCGACGGTGCGCGGCGTGTCCGCGATCCGCGCCCGCCGCGGCATGATCGTGCGACCGCTGCTCGATTGCCGGCGCCATGACTTGCGGCAGGACCTGGCGATGCGCGGCGAACCGTATCGGGAGGACGCGTCGAATCTCGACGAGCGGATCCCCCGCAATCGACTGCGACGCGATGTCATGCCCGCCCTGGCGGCGTTTGCGCCGGCCGGGATGCGCGCGCTGGCCCGGTTTGCCGAGCTCGCCGCCGAGGACGAACGGTTTTTGAGCGAAGCGGCAATCGTCGAAGCAGGTTCGATCGTCTTACACGCAGAGGCGTTGCGCGCCGAGACGCAGAGTGACACGGAGACGCAGGGTGACGCCGGCCGTACGGGCGTCAGCGGGGTCCAACTTGAAAGGAAGGCGCTGGCGACGCTGCCGAGAGCGGTGTCGAGGCGGATTATGCGCGACGCCGCCGAGCGGCTGGGGGCGCCGGTTTCGGCGCGGTCGCTGGCCCGCATCGATCGGCTGATTCGCGCCGATAACCCGGTCGGACGGCTGCACTTGCCGGGCCTGGAGGTCGAGCGCGTTGAGGACCGGATTCTCATTACGGATTCGCGCCGCGGGCCGGCGGAGACGGGGCAATTTGCATACCGCCTGACCGTGCCGGGGACCGTGCAGATTTCGGAAACGGGCGACGTGATTACGGCGTCCTATCAAGAGGAGATGGACGCCGGCACGGCTCTGGCCAGCGGTCGCGGCTCGACCGCCGCCGTGCAGGCGGACTCGATTTCGGCGCCGCTCACCGTGCGCAACCGGCGGCCGGGTGACCGGATGCGGCCGCTGGGCGCCCCCGGGCACCGCAAACTGCAGGACCTGTTTGTCGACCGGAAAGTCCCACGCGCCGAGCGTGATCGCGTGCCGGTTGTCGTCGACACCCAAGACAGAATTGTGTGGGTTGTTGGAGTAGCAATTGCGGAGGAATGCCGCGTCACGGCCCCGGAAGGCCGCGTGGTAATCTTCCAAGCAAAGAAGGGAATCAAGTGACTTCTACCCTGAAGAGCCTGGTGTTCTGGGTCGCCCTGGTGGCGATCCTGCTCGGCATCTGGCATTTCTCCAGCACCTGGCAGAGCAGCAGTCAGGAGCTCGCCTTCTCCGACTTTCTGGGTCAGGTCAATCAGAACAACGTCGCCGAGGTCCTGGTCACCGGCCAGACGGTCATCGGCAAGTATGTCGGCTCGGCCAGCGGCGACAACACGCAACAGTTCCGCACCGTGATTCCGGACAAGTTCGACCTCGGGATGTTGCTGAAGGACACCAAGGTCAAGATCACCGTCCGCGACACGACGTCCGGCAACTGGACCGCCTACCTGATCGCGTGGGCGCCGATCGTGCTGATGATCGGATTCTGGATTTTCATCATGCGGCAGATGCAGAGCGGCGGGAACAAGGCCCTGTCGTTCGGCAAGAGCCGCGCGAAGCTGTCGTCGTCGACGCAGAAGAAGGTGACGTTCAAGGACGTCGCCGGGGCGGACGAGGCCAAGGAAGAGCTGCAGGAGATCATCGAGTTCCTGCGTGAGCCGCAGAAGTTCCAGAAGCTCGGCGGGCGGATTCCGAAGGGCGTGCTGTTGATGGGCTCGCCCGGTACCGGCAAGACGCTGCTGGCGCGCGCCGTCGCCGGCGAAGCCAACGTGCCGTTCTTCTCGATCAGCGGATCGGACTTCGTCGAGATGTTCGTCGGCGTCGGCGCCTCGCGCGTCCGCGACCTGTTCGAACAGGGCAAGAAGAACGCGCCGTGCATCGTCTTCATCGACGAGATCGACGCGGTCGGCCGTCATCGCGGCGCCGGCCTCGGCGGCGGCCACGACGAACGCGAGCAGACGCTCAATCAGTTGCTCGTCGAGATGGACGGGTTCGAGTCGAATGAAGGCGTCATCCTGATCGCCGCGACCAACCGTCCCGACGTGCTCGACCCGGCGCTGCTGCGTCCGGGCCGTTTCGACCGCCGCATCGTCGTCAGCCGTCCGGACCTCAAGGGCCGCGAAGGCATTCTCGCGGTGCACACCAAGAAGATCCCGCTCGCCGACGATGTCGAGATCCGCGTGCTCGCGCGCGGGACGTCGGGCTTCTGCGGCGCCGACCTCGCCAACCTGGTCAACGAAGCGGCGCTCAACGCCGCGCGCTACAACCAGAAGGTCGTCCGCATGGCGGACTTCGAGTACGCCAAGGACAAGGTGATGATGGGCTCGGAGCGCCGCTCCATGGTCATCACTGAAGACGAGAAGAAGGTCACGGCGATTCACGAGGCCGGCCACGCGCTGCTCGCGGTGCTGCTGCCCAACGCCGATCCCGTGCACAAGGTCACGATCATCCCGCGCGGCATGGCGCTCGGCGTGACCATGCAGCTGCCGGAAGAGGACAAGCACAACTACTCGCGCGACTACCTCAACGATCAGCTGGCGATTCTGCTCGGCGGCCGCATCGCCGAGGAAATCACCAACGGCAAGCTGACCACCGGCGCCGGCAACGACCTCGAGCGCGTCACCGACCTCGCCCGCAAGATGGTCTGCGAGTGGGGCATGAGCGACGCGATGGGCCCGCTGACCTTCGGCAAGAAGGAAGAGCAGATCTTCCTCGGCCGCGAGATCAACAAGGCGCAGGACTACAGCGAAGAGACCGCCGTCCGGATCGATCAGGAAGTGAAGAAGTTCGTGATCGACAACTACGAGCGTGCCCGCGTCGTGTTGACGCAGCACAAGCCGATCCTGCAGAAGATCGCCGATGAGCTGCTGGCGCGCGAGGTCCTCGACGCCGATCAGGTCAAGCGCATTGCCGCCGGACAGCCGCTGCTCGAGCCGGTCCCGGCGCCGACCGCGGCTGCCGCGTCGGACGATCGCCGCGGTTCATCGGAGCGCGCGCCGATGGTGCCGTCACTGGGAAAGCCGGTTGGACAGGAATAGAGCCGCATCAACTCGAAACTCGAAACTTCAAACTCCAAACACAGGTGGGCCGGCTTTCGCCGGCCTTCTTGTTTTGGGTCCACCGCCGCATGCGAACGCATGTGAAACAATGACGCGCGCGCAGCGCGCCACCGCCGTTTGAAGTTTCCAGTTTCGAGTTTCAAGTTGATGCGTTCCGTGTCCGTATGAGTCCAAGGCCGCAATTCCGGATCCCGCTAACAGACGGTCGCGTTCTCGACCTGTCGGGTCGCACGCAGGTAATGGCGATCGTGAACGTCACGCCCGATTCGTTTGCGGACGGCGGCGAGCGGTTTGATCCCGACGTCGCGATCGCTGACGCGGTCCGGATGGTCGCCGACGGCGCCGACATTCTCGACGTCGGCGGCGAGTCGACGCGGCCGGGGGCGCCGCCGCTGCCGGCCGAGGAGGAATTGCGCCGCGTGACGCCGGTGCTCGAAGGCCTCCGGGGCCGTGTCGACGTGCCGATTTCGATCGACACCTACAAAGCCGCAGTTGCCGAGCGGGCGATCGCCCTCGGCGCAACCATCGTCAACGACATCAGCGCGCTCGCCTACGATCCGGCGCTCGCCGGCGTCGTCGCCAGGACCGGCGCCGCGGTGATCCTGATGCACACCCGCGGCCGGTCGGCGGACATGTACGCGCTGGCTCGCTACGACGACGTCGCCGCCGAGATGACGCGCGAACTCGGCGAGCGCGACGCCGCCGCGCGCGCCGCCGGGATCGCGGCTGAGCGGATCATTCTCGACCCGGGAATCGGCTTCGCCAAGAAAGCGGAGCATTCGTTCGCCGCGATCGCCGGGTTGCCCGAGCTGGCGAAACTCGGCCGTCCGATCCTCGCCGGACCGTCGCGCAAGTCGTTTCTCAAGGCCGCGGTGGGCGACGTCCCGCCGCGCGACCGCCTCTGGGGTACTGCCGCCGCGGTCGCAGGGGCAATTTTCTTCGGCGCGCATATCGTGCGCGTTCACGACGTGCGGGAGATGGTGCAGGTCGCCAGCGTTGCCGACCGGATCCGGGCGGGCTAGAGCCGTTTTCGACCGCTACACCGAAACCGAAATCGCGCTAGATCAGCCGGCATCAACCGGATCAACGACGTTGAACCCTTCGCGCTGAGCGGCGCTCTTGAGCCGATCGTCGCAGGTGACGACGCTGAGAGTCGCCGGCCGATGCTCGGCAGCGAGCAGCGCCGCCGCCAGTTGTAACGCGTCACCCGACCGGAGCGAGTGGACACGCAGCAGACGCCGCGCCAGATCCCGCTGGTCGGTGCTCGGTTCGACTTCCCGCCATGCGAGCAGCAACGCGTCGAGCCGCGCGAAGGCGGCCGACACTTCGGCGGCAGCCAGCAGGTGGCCACGCTCGGCTCGCGCCACTGCCGACGCGCATTCGACCGCCGTCGTCCAAGACACGACCATGACGGGATCGTCCTGCAACAGCGCCAGCGCTCCCGCCGTCGCCGGCTCCGAGACCAGCAGCGCTACCAGCGCCGACGTGTCCCAGTACTTCACCAGCTCTCCTCGCGCTCGGCGGCGACGAGGCGGCTGAGTGAGACGGGCCTGGCTGGCGCCGGCGGCGCAGTCAGCAGCACCTTCACCCCGCAGCTCGCCCGCGCCGGGCGCAGGATGCCCTGACGCTCGAGGGCCGCAACGCGGTCCCGGTCCAGCCCCGATACCCGCGGCATCGGCGTCAACTGCGCGACGGCGATGCCGCGATCTTCAATCAGGATCGACTCGCCGGTCCGCACCCGATCCAGCAGGGCACTCAGCTGATTCTTCGTCTCGGTAATACTCGCGCGTTTCATAAGGCTATAATGGCTCTTTCAATCAAGCCTTTCAAGGCCCAAGGCCCAAGGCCCAAGGCCCAAGGCCCAAGGCCCAAGGCCCAAGGCCCAAGGCCCAAGGCCCAAGGCCCAAGGCCCAAGGCCCAAGGGCCCAAGGCCCAAGACCCAAGACCCAAGACCCAAGCCGTGAGCCCTGAGCCTTGAGCCTCAGATGTTCTAAGTATTAGACTGTCTGAGCATGCCCCGCACCAACAGCGACCAATTACACGGCACCCTCGACATGCTCGTGCTCAAGATCCTCGACGACGGGCCGCTGCATGGCTACGCGATCGCGCTGCGGCTCGAGCGGCTGTCGGACGACGTGCTGTCGGTGGAGGAGGGCTCGCTGTATCCGGCGCTCTATCGGATGGAGGAGCGCGGCTGGCTCGGATCGGAGTGGGCGCTCACCGACACCGGCCGGCGCGCGCGGTTCTACAAGCTCACCCGCGCGGGCCGAGCGCAGCTGGCGGCGGAGAGCAAGAGCTGGGAGCGGCTCACCGCCGCCGTTCAGAGCGTGATGAAGGCCTGACGATGACCGGCCTGCGTGGGATCGTGGCGCGGGTGCGCGGCCTCTGGCGTCGCGACGGGATCGCCGCGGAGATCCGCGAAGAGATCGATTTCCATCTCGCCGCGCGCGCCGACGACTACGCGCGCTCGGGACTGTCGGCCGACGAGGCCAGGCGGAAGGCGCGGGCGCGCGTCGGCGACGTCGCGATTCATGTCGATCGCGGCTATGAGGTGCGAGGAGCGGGCGTGATGGAAACCATGGTTCAGGACATCCGGCACGGCCTGCGATTGTTCCGGCGTCAGCCGGTGTTCGCCGGTATCGCCATTCTCACGCTCGCCCTCGGCATCGGCGCGGCGACCGCGATCTTCAGCATCGTCGAGGCGGCGTTGCTGCGGCCGCTGCCGTATCCGCAACCGGAACAGATTGTCGATGTCGAGGTGGCGATGCCTCAGAGGGGTGGCGAGTTCGTCAACCTGGGGCCGTCGCTGGACGACGCCGCGGCGTGGCGCCGGAGCACCGACGTGTTCTCGCACCTGGCGGCGTCGCGCGGCGCCGGCGAGTCCGTGCTCGATGGACCCGAGCCGATTCGGCTGGATTCCTTCCTCGTAACGAGCGAGTTCATGCCGCTCTACGGCGTCACGCCGGAGCTCGGCCGGTTGCTGGTCAGCGCGGATGAAGAACCTGGGGCGCCGGCAGTCGCCATGATCAGCCACGCGGTCTGGCAGTCGCGCTTTGGCGGGCAGGCGTCGGCCGTCGGAACGACGATTCGGTACGGCGGTGAGCCGGTGACGATCGTCGGCGTCACTCCGTCCTGGTTCAGAGCCGACACCGACCTTTGGCGGCCACTGATCGCGGCGACCCAGCAGACGTTCAAAGTGATGCGCGGAAGCGGGGGCGGGACGACCGCGCGGCTGCGCTCTGGCGTCACGCTCGAAGACGCTCAACGAGTCCTGACCACGGCCTTGCCCGCGCTGCCGGCAGGATCGCAAGCGCCCGCGGCGTCGCCGCGAGTCGTGCTGACGCAGGAACTCGAGCAGCGACTGGCGCGTTACCGTCCGATGATCGAGACGCTCGCCGGTTCGGTGGCGTTGATTCTGCTGATCGCGTGCGTGAACGTCGCCGGTCTGTTGCTGGCGCGCGGCGCGACTCGCCAGGGCGAGGTCGCGGTGCGGACGTCGCTCGGCGCCAGCCGGCGGCGATTGATCCGGCAGTTTCTCACCGAGAGCCTGGTCCTCTCGACGATTGGCGGCACGGTCGGCATTCTCCTCGCCTGGCTGACGCTCCAGACACTGCTCGCGAACATCCCACTGGCGGTGCCCGCCGATGCGCCGGCCGGGATCAACGGCTTCGTGCTGATCGCGAGTCTGGTCCTGACGATGGTCACCGGCACGCTATTCGGACTCGTGCCGGCGCTGCGATTGTCTCGAGACAGCCTGGGTTCGGCGCTCGCGCGATCGGGCCGGCAGCACGGCGTGGCGCTGACCAGGCGCGGCGGGCAGTCCCTGATCACCGTCGAGGTGGCGCTCGCGGTGGTGATGCTGGCTGGTGCCGGCCTGATGATTCGCAGTTTCTCGCGCCTGGTCTCGCACGACCTCGGATTCGACCCGCAGCGCTTCGTCGCGCTCGACGTGATTCCGGCGGAGCCCCTGCCCGCCGTCTACGCGGAGTACTACCAGGCGCTGGTGCGGCAGTTGCGCGCGCTGCCGGCGGTCGCCGCCGCCGGCGCCATTGACGTTGCGCCGCTCGTTGGAGGCGGCTCGTATACCTCGGCCACCGCGGACGGGAGATCCGTGAGCATCATCATGCGGCAGATCATTCCTGGTTACTTCGAGGCGATCGGTCTGTCCGCCACGACCGGACGTCTGCCGGCCGACTCCGATCTGGCGAGTGCTGAGAAGACGATTGTCCTGAGCGCGTCTGCCGCGGCTCGCTTTTTCCCGGGCGCGTCGCCGATCGGCCGCCAGCTGGTGTTGATGAAAGTGCCGCGGACGGTCGTCGGCGTCGTTCCGGACGTCCGCCACGGCCCGCCCGGCGCGCAACGATCCGAACCGAACGTCTATTTCCCGTACGAACCTGATCCGACGAGAATCGCCCGCGGCCGCGGTTTGACGGTGCTGGTCGCGACCCGCCCGGGCGCGACGCTCCCGGCCGCCGATCTTCGCCGCGTCGCGGCCAGCATCGGGCCGCGCGTGATCGTCGATCAGGTGCGATCAGGCGCCGAGCTGTTCAGTGCAGGCGTCAGCCTGCCGCGCCGTCGCACGATCCTGCTGTCAATTCTCGGCGGATTCGGCCTGCTGCTGTCGATCGTCGGCGTTGTCGGGATGACGTCGTACGCGGTGGCGCGGCGGACGCGTGAGATCGGCGTCCGGATGGCGTTTGGCGCGCGCGCCGACCAGGTCGTGCGCGCGATGCTGCTCGATTCGGTCTGGCCGATCGCGATTGGCGTCGGCATCGGCGTCGGCGGCGCGTGGCTGTCGACCGGCGTGATCAAGAGCTTTCTCTACGAGACCACGCCGACTGATCCGGTCACCCTGGCCGCGGTCGCGGTGGCGCTCGCGCTGGCCGGCGTCGTCGCTGCCTGGATTCCGGCGCGGCGGGCGGCGCGCATCGATCCGGTGAGCGCCCTGCGCGCTGAGTAGCGCCCTTCGCATGCGCGGGCCGCTGTTTCTTCGCGTTCTGATCGCGCGCATCCGCGCCTGGTTCCGTCGCGACGTCGTCGCCGGCGAAATCAAAGAAGAACTCGAGTTTCATCTCGCCGCGCGCGTCACGGAGTACGAACGCGCCGGGCTCCAGCGCGACGAGGCGCGGCGTAGAGCCCGGACGCGGATCGGCAATATCGCGGTGCACGCAGATCGGGGCTACGACATTCGTGGAGGCGGCGTGATGGAGACGATTGTTCAGGACATCCGGCAGGGGATGCGGCTGTTGCGGCGCCAGCCGGGATTTGCCGCGATCGCGATCCTCACGATCGCGCTGGCGATCGGCGCGTCGACCGCGGTGTTCAGCGTCATCGACGCCGCGCTGCTGCGACCGCTGCCGTATCCACAGCCCGAGCAGTTGATGAAAGTCGATCTGCAGGTGCGCACGCCGGATCGGAAGATCGACGGCGCCACGCCCTCGATCGAAGACGTACGCCGATGGGCAGCGGCGGGCGGCAGCGCGGTCACGCACGTCGCCATCTCCCGTGCCGACGTTCCGGACCGCGTCATCGAGACCGGGACGCCGGAGCGGGTCGCGGTGTCCAACGTCACCGAGGACTACCTCCCGATGCACGGCGTGCGAGCGCTGCACGGGCGGACCTTCACCGCCGCCGATCTCGCCCCCGGCGCGCCGAAGGTGATTGTGCTGGGATTCGGCTTCTGGCGCAGCCGGCTCGCCGCCGATCCGTCGGTCGTTGGCCGGAGCGTCCGCTTCGACGGCCAGCCCGTCACCATCGTCGGCGTGCTGTCGCCGTTCAAGACCAGCGTTGCGATCTGGCGGCCGCTGGAAAGCCCGGCCGATGAGAGCGAGCTCCGTAATCGCGGCTGGGACGTCATCGCGCGCCTCCGGCCGGATGTCAGCGCCGCCGAAGCCAACGACCGCCTCACGGCGGTGACGCGCGCCGCCAGACCCGAAGATGCGGCGACCACCGTGCAACTGTCGTCGATGCTCGACGAGGTCAGCGCCGACTACACCATCACGGTGACGATCATCGCGAGCGCAGTCGGCGTGGTGCTGCTGATTGCGTGCGTCAACGTCGGCGGCTTGCTGCTCGCGCGCGGGGCCACGCGGCGGCAGGAACTGGCGGTGCGCGCATCGATGGGCGCGGGCCGATGGCGGTTGGCGAGGCAGTTGCTGACCGAAAGCCTGGTGCTCGCCGTGATCGGCGGCGCCGCCGGCATGCTGATCGCGTCGCTCTCGATAAATGTCATCGCCGCCAACATCCCGATTCAGCTGCAAGACGACGCGCCGGCGACGGTGAATGGCGCGGTGCTCGCGGCCAGCGCCGCGCTGACGATGTTGACCGGCTTGATGTTCGGCGGCTGGCCAGCCCTGCGCTTGTCGCGCGTCCGGGTCAGTCCGACGATTGCGCGCGAAGGTCGTGACTCGGTGACGCCGCTGTCGCGCCGCGGCGGCCAGATTCTGATCGCCGCCGAGATCGCGCTCGCCGTCGTGCTGCTCGCCGGCGCCGGGTTGATGTTGCGCAGCTTCGCGCGGATTCTCGACGTCGATCTGGGTTTCGATCCCTCGAAGTTCCTCGCGATGGAGACATCGATCCTTGACCAGGACCCAGCAGCGCAAGCGGCGTTCTATCCGGCGCTGATCGATGCCGTCAAGCAGCAACCCGGCGTCACCGACGCCGGCGCCATCGACCTGATGCCGCTCGGCGAGATGCTCATGGTGTCCTTCGCGGATGTGGTCGGCGGGAAGAAGGGCCTGGACATCTTTCCGCATCAAGTGACGCCAGGCGTGTTCAAGGCGCTGGGAATCCGGTTGCGACAGGGCAGGTTCATCGAGCCGGCCGACATGACCGCGAAGGAGCGTGTCGCCGTCGTCAGCGAGACCGGA
>DASUGM010000135.1:0-5213 GCA_036274055.1 Vicinamibacterales bacterium
GCATTGGAGGGCATGAAGAGGCCCCGAGCTCAGCAGTCCCGTGTGTCCTTCATGAGCTTCATCCGAACCCAGTCTGGTTACTGACAACGCATCTCGAAGGGTTTTCAAAAAAGAAGAACCCAGGTTTTCTTCATGTCCTTCATGTTTAAGGCTTTTGGGACAAGCGCTTTGTCTATTGCCCCTTCGCCAACCGGATCGCCAGCCACTCCGGTAACCCGGCTTTGATGATCTTCTTCTGCGCGCCGGGGATGTCGTAGGTCACGCGGCGCAGGCGCATCGAGTTGCGCTCGAGGTCCAGCAAACCATAGGCCGCGCGCGGGTCGCCGTCGCGCGGCTGGCCGACGGAGCCGACGTTGATCAGCACCGGTCCGGCTTTCGGCAGCGCCAGCTCGTCGTCGCGCAGTCCTTCGCCGGTGCGGGCGGGATCGCCGACGGTGGTGTAGACGGCGGGCAAGTGCGTGTGCCCGAACAGGCAGATCCGCGCCGACGCGGCGTCGATGGCGCGGCCGGCGTCGCCGCCGTCGAACACGTAGTGGTCCTCGTCGAACGGCGCGCCGTGGCAGATTTCCACCGCGGTGCCGATCACCTGCGGGCCTTTGCGCAACTCCGCCAGCGCGGTCGACTGTTCGGCGGTGAGGATCTTCATCGTCCATTCGACCGACTGCCGGGCGACGTCGTTGAACAGCACCGCCGGCTCGAGGCCGGCGCACACCTTGTCGTGATTGCCGCGGATCAGCCCGGCCGGATTGAGGGCCAGCACTTTGTCGATCACCGCGCCGGGGTCGGCGCCGTAGCCGACGAGATCGCCCAGACAGAGGATGGCGTCGTAACCCTCGCGGTCGGCGTCAGCCATCACCGCATCGAACGCGTGGAGGTTGGCGTGGATGTCGCTGATGACGAGATAGCGCACGAGTCCTCAGATTCCGGGTGTCGGCCGTTCGAACACGGCGGGCAGTAGGTGAATCGCCTCGAGAATGCGATCCACGATGGTCGTCGTCGAGGCCCGCGACGCGTTCACGCGGCAGTGTGCCATACGGTACGCGTCTACGCGCGCCGCATACAACCGCTCCAGCGCCGGCCGGTCGGCCGCCAGCGGCCGCCGTCCGTCGAGCGGAATGCGGGGAATCAGGTCGGCCAGCGGCAGGTCGATCCACACCGACAGGCCGTCCATGTTGATCGCCGCGCGGTTGTCCGGGTCGGCGAACGTCCCGCCGCCGGTGGCGACGACGATCTGCCGGATCGGACGGAGTAACGCCAGGATTTCGCGCTCGGCGGCGCGAAAATATGGCTCGCCGTGCTGGGCGAAGATCTCGGCGACGGTCTTGCGCTCGCGGCGCTCGATCAGCTCGTCGACGTCTTCCGACTGCCAGCGCAGACGTGCCGCCAACGCCCGGGCCAGCGTGCTCTTGCCGCTGGCCATGAAGCCGACGAGATAAATCTTGTCCGTGGTCACGACACCAGCCGCGCCAGGTCGCGTTCGAAGCCGGGGTAGGACACGCCGACGACGTCGGCGCCGGTGACGCGCGACGGACCGGCGGCGCCGAGGCCGACGATCGTAAACGCCATCACCAGCCGATGATCGCCGGCGGCGTCGGCAGTGCCGCCTTCCGGCGCGCGCGCGCCGTGAACGACAAACCCGTCCGGCCGCTCGTCGACGTCGACGCCGAGTTGGCGGAAGCCGGCGACGAGCGCGGAAATGCGGTCGCTTTCTTTCACCCGGAGCTCGCCGGCGCCGGTGACGTCGAGGCCGCCGCCGAGCGCGGCACGCGCGGCAAGCACCGGCAACTCGTCAATCAGCCCCGGCACTTCTCCGGCGTCAATCGAGGTCGCCGCGTGCCCGCCGTGGCTCACGCGGATGACGCCGATCGGCTCGCCGCCGATGTGATCCCGCGGCTCGATTTCGATGAGCGCGCCCATGCGTTCGAGGGCCGCCAGAAAGCCGAGCCGGCTCGGATTCAGGCAGACATTGCGCAATTCCACAGACGACCCGGGCCGGGCCGCGGCTGCCGCCGCCCAGACCGCCGCCGATGACGGGTCGCCGGGAACGATCAATGTGGTCCTCGGCGCGACCGCGCGTTGACCGCCATCAACGGAAACCTGCGTCCCGGAAGTTACAGTTTCCGTCGTGACCGCGAGGCCGAACACCGGAAATGCTCGTTCCGTATGATCTCGTGTCGGCATCGCCTCTTCGACGGTGGTCCGCCCGTGAGCCCGGAGCCCGGCCAGCAGCACGGCGCTCTTGACCTGGGCGCTGGCCACCGGCGAGCGCCAGCGGATTGGCTTCAGCGATCCGCCGCTGATGGTGAGCGGCGGATGGCCGTCGCGGGCGTCGATGCGGGCGCCCATCGCCGTCAGCGGTTCGATGACGCGTTTCATCGGGCGGCGGGACAGCGACTCGTCACCACCGATGGTGGCGCGCAACGAACAGCCGGCCAGTATTCCGGCCAGCAGGCGCATCGTCGTGCCGGAGTTGCCGGCGTCGAGCGTCGCCGACGGGGTTTCGAGGCCCGTGAAGCCGCGGCCGTGAAGTCTGACGGTGAGCGGACTTGGGTAGTCGATGTCGACGCCGAGTCCGTGCAGGCACGCCAGCGTCGATTGCACGTCGGCCCCCGGCGCCAGATGTGTGATCGAGGTCGTGCCCTCCGCCAGGGCGCCCAGGAGCGCGTAGCGGTGCGAGATCGACTTGTCGCCGGGGATCTCCAGAGTGCCGCGCAACGTGCGCGCGGGTGTGATGTCGAGCGGTCGTGACATGCCGCGTCCTTGAACCTCGTCTGCTTTATATGTTACTTACTCCGCGCCCATGGGTTCTGACGGTCATCTGATTCGCCTCGAGCTGCCCAGTTCGTTCGAGCTTCTCGATCTGGTCCAGCACCTGAGCGATCGGCTCTCGTCAATGGCCGGGCTCGACGAGGACGCGACCCACTGGGTGAGCGTCGCGGTGCGTGAATCGGTCATCAACGCGATCAAGCACGGCAACCGCGAAGATCGCCACAAACACGTCACCATCGAGTTCGAGCTGACGCCGCGCGCCCATCCCGCCGAGTTCGTGGTCGAGGTGCTCGACGAAGGCGACGGATTCGACCCCGACCACGTCGCCAATCCGCTCGATCCTGAAAACGTCCTCAAGTCCAGCGGACGCGGCATCTTTTTCATGAAGAACTTCATGGACGATGTCACGATCGCCCGCCGGCCCGAAGGCGGCATGTCGGTGCGGATGCTCAAGAAGCTTGCGTGATTGACTGATTGACTGACTGACCGATTGACTCCTGATCCCCTCTACTTGGCGACCGCTGTCGAGGCGGCGCTGGCCGCCGGCCGCATCCATCGCCGTTACTTCCGCCAGCAGGTCAAGATCGAGAAGAAGGGGCCGATCGATTTGGTCACGGCCGCCGATCTCGAGGTCGAGCGCGAGTTCCGCGCGCTGATCGGCAGGCGCTTCCCGGCCCATGTCGTCCTCGGCGAGGAGGGCGGCGCCGACGACGCGGCCCGTCCATCGAAGCCGTTACCGTCCTCTGGCGAAGGCGCACACCGCTGGATCATCGATCCGGTGGACGGCACCACGAACTTCGCGCACGGCCTGGCGTTGTTCTGTGTGTCGATCGCGCTCGAGATCGACGGCGCGCTCGCAGTCGGCGTGGTCTACGATCCGATCGCCGACGAGCTGTTCACGGCAGAATGCGGTCAAGGCGCGCGCCTCAACGGCCACCGGCTGCGCGTCTCGCCGGAGACCCGGCTCCTCGACGCGCTGCTCTGTACCGGGTTTCCCTATTCGATCCGCGAACGGCGCACCCGCCAGATCGACACCTTCGCGGCGTTTCTCGGGCAATCGCGGGCGGTGCGGCGGCTCGGCTCGGCGGCGCTCGACCTCTGCTACGTCGCCGCCGGCCGGTTCGACGGCTTCTGGGAAGAGCAGCTGCACGCCTGGGACATGGCCGCTGGCGCGCTCATCGTCGCCGAGGCCGGTGGACGCGTCACTGGCTACAACGACGAGCCGCTCGATCTATTTGGTCACCGGATCATCGCCACCAACGGCGGCGTGCACGACGCGGTGTTGGGCGTGATCAAGGCGACCTCCGGGGCCGCCTCCTGAAGCCTGCAGGGGACAGACGCGCGTTCTGCCGCGCGAAATGCGCGGTTTGCTGCCGTGCCGCGGCTTGGCACTATTCCTGCTGAACCTCGGGCTACCCGGGCACGCGCCCGTTTTGCGAGGAGTCCCCATGTCGCGTCGAGCACTGCGAGTTCTCATCTCGGTTTTCCTGCTCTCATCGGCTGCGGCCGTCGCGCCGGCGTCCGCCCAGACCGTGCACTCCCTGAACATCGGCGGCGGCTGGTTTTTCCCGCGCGGCATCGACTCGCGGCCGAGCGACGACGTCTTCGTGCGCAACTATTTCGGCGAGCCGGTGCCGGCCTTTGATTTCGATCCGAACTACACCGACGCGCTGCTGTTCCAGGGCATGGAGGACTTCCGATCGGGCACGTTCTTCGGCGAATGGAACGTCTCGTTCGGGCATCGCGTCGAAGTCGGCGCGGGCGTCGGTTTCTACAACAAGACCGTCCCGACGGTGTATCGCGACATCGTCAACGGCCAATTCGATCCGCCGCATGAGATCGCGCAGGAGATCGGGTTGCGCATCGTGCCGATCACCGGCCTCGTGCGGTTCCTGCCGTTCGGCCGCGCCGGTGACATTCAGCCGTACGTCGGCGCCGGCATCGCGGCCTTGAACTACCGCTACTCGGAAAAAGGCGAGTTCGTGGACGTCCAGACCGGCAACATTTTCTGCGCTGGCACGCCCGGCTGCCAAACGCCGGCGTACGTCGCTTCAGGGACGGCGATGGGCGGCGTCTGGCTCGTCGGCGTCAAGCTGCCGTTTGGCGGCGACATCTACGGCATGAACGTCGAATACCGCCGGCAGTACGGCACGGGCGACGCAGGCATCGACAAGGGCTTTGTCGCCGACAAGATCGATCTCGGCGGCGGGAGTTTACTCTTCAGTTTCACGGTCAGATTTTGAACGGGTACGTCGGGTACTTCGGGTACGCGGGGTACGTCGGGTACCAGGAACGAGGCTTCGCCGTGCCGACTTTCTCCTCAGGTACGGGGCTCGGACCTGTGGAGAAAGTTGATGCGAATGCAGGTTCGTCGTATCTGACGTACCGCGCGCACCTGGGTACCTCAGGTACTTCGCGTACTCGGGGTACGTCGGGTACCAGGA
>DASUGM010000136.1:0-16913 GCA_036274055.1 Vicinamibacterales bacterium
CTGAGCCCTGAGCCTGCCGTAAACCGCACAGCGTCCGGCGCCGTCCAATGCTCATTACGGCGCGCCTGGAGACGTCGGCCAATCCCCCGAGCGGGATTGGGTGTTCCCGAAAGCGCGCCGCGCGGACCACGCGCGGCCGGGCCTGAATCCTCGTAAAGCCCTGCAGCGTAACGTCTTAGAGAAAATACTGGAGATGGCACCGGGTTTTGCAATGATCAGGAGTGTATGGATGTCAAACGCGACCCGGCCATTCTCAAGAAAAAGAAGATTCGCAACGCCATTTTTCTCGGCGTGGCGCTCATCGGCGTCATCGGGATCAGCGTGGCGGTCTCCCGCCTGCAGCCCGCGGCGCCCAGCGTGCCGGAAGGCACGCTGTGGTTCGGACAGGTGAAGCGAGGGCCGTTCGTGCGGGAAGTCCGTGGCGCCGGCACCCTGGTGCCCGAAGACATCCGCTGGATTAACACGTTGAGCTCGGGTCGTGTGGAGAAGAAACTGCTCCAGCCGGGCGCCCACGTCGAGCCGGGCACCGTGATCCTCGAGCTGAGCAATCCGGACATGGTTCAGAACGTCCGCAACGCCGAGATGGCTTGGAAAACCGCGCAGGCGCAGCTGAGCAGCCAGAAGGTGCAGATGACCCAGGCACGGCTGACCCAGGAAGTCGCGGTGTCGAACGCCGAGTCGGACCTCAAGGTCGCTCAGGCGGACCTCGACGCGAACTTGAAGCTGCAGAAAGAAGGCATCGTCTCCGAGTTCGCGGTGCAGACCCGGCAGGCCACCGTGGGCCGCGCCAGGAACCAGGTCGACGTCTCGAAGAAGGCCCTGGCCAGCGCGATCGAGAACGAACAGGCGACGCTCGCGCCGGCCGAAGCCCAGGTGAATCAGGCTAAGGCCGAATTCGATCGTCAGTCGCGTCAGCTCGACGAGCTGAAGGTCCGCTCGACGATGAGCGGCACGCTGCAGGCGGTCCCGGTGGAAGTCGGCCAGCAGGTCGGCCCCGGCACCAATCTCGCGCGAGTTTCGGACCCGACGCGCTTGAAGGCGGAAATCCGGATCTCGGAAACGCAGACGAAGGATCTGCGGCTGGGATTGCCGGCCGATATCGATACGCGAAACGGCCACGTCAAGGGACGAGTCGTCCGCATCGACCCGGCGGCGGTCGGCGGCACGGTCGGCGTCGACGTCCAGCTCGAAGGCGCGCTGCCCCCGGGCGCACGTGCCGACCTGAGCGTGGACGGGACGGTTGAACTCGAGAGCCTGCAAAACGTCTTGTTTGTGGAGAGTCCCGCATTCGGTCAGGAGAACGGCACGATCTCGCTGTATAAGGTCCTGCCGAACAAGGAAGCCGTCCGGACGACGGTCAAGCTGGGACGACGGTCCGTGCAGTTCGTCGAGGTCGTCGAAGGCCTCGCGGAAGGCGATCGTGTCGTGCTCTCCGACATGTCGCAGTACGACCAATGGGATCGGTTGAGGATCAACTGACGTCAGTGGAGCCGACGGGCTCCGGCAAGCGACTTTCCGCCCTATCACGGAGGCAAAATGAGTACGACCGGCCAGACCCTGATTCAGCTCGACGGCGTGACCAAGATTTTCTACACCGACGAAGTGGAGACCCACGCGCTCGCGGGCATTCACCTCGACATTCAGCGCGGCGAATACATCTCGATCGCCGGGCCGTCGGGCTGCGGCAAGTCGACGCTGCTCTCGATTCTGGGCTTGCTCGACACGCCGACTGAGGGCAGCTACGTCCTCAACGGCAAGTCGGTCGCCGACCTGCCGCTCTCCGAGCGCGCCCGGGTGCGCAATCGCGAGATCGGCTTCATCTTCCAGAGCTTCAACCTGATCGGCGATCTCACGGTTTACGAGAACGTCGAGTTGCCGCTCACCTATCGGGGCATGAAGTCGGCCGAGCGCAAGGAACGGGTCATGGCCGCGCTCGAGAAGGTCGGGATGTCACACCGCGCCAAGCACCTGCCGAGCCAGCTCTCCGGCGGTCAGCAGCAGCGCGTCGCGGTCGCGCGCGCCGTCTGCGGATCGCCCTCGATTCTGCTCGCGGACGAACCGACTGGTAACCTGGACTCGAAGAACGGCGAAGCGGTGATGACGCTGCTCCAGGAGCTGCACCGCGAAGGCGCGACGATCTGCATGGTCACGCACGATCCGCGTTACGCCCGCAACGCCGAGCGGTCGATTCACCTGTTCGACGGCCGAGTGGTCGAAGAAGATGCCGCGCGCGCGCACCAGAAGGATCTGGAAGACGCCGGCTTCACGATGGGCCACTAGATCTCCACGCGCCGGGAGCCGCAGCCGGACGAAGACACGACAGCCTCCGTTGCCTTCGCCAGCCGCGCTCCCGGCGGAATATCAGACTCCCCACTCGCGCTGACAACCGGGCGTTCCGACTCACTTTTTAGGTGGGTGAAAGATTTCGTCTATCGACCCCTGATTGCACTCAGACAGGACTGACTCGTATGACGCCACTTGAAGCCGTTCTCGACCGAACCGAGCCCCACGCTGCCGCGTCGCGGCACGCGCCTACCGGCAGACTCCGCCTGCTCGTCGCCGACGACCAACGCGACGTCCAGGATGCGCTGCGCATGTTGCTCAGCGCGCACGATTTCACTGTCCACATCGCCGGCTCGCCGGCCGATGCCCTCAACGTTGTCCGGACCCATCCGGTCGACGCCGCGTTGATCGATCTGAACTACGAAAAGGGCCGGACCTCGGGCGAGCAGGGGCTCGAACTGGTCGCGGCGCTGCTCAAGCGCGACCCGCAGATGCCGATCGTCGTGATGACGGCGTGGAGCTCGATCGACCTCGTGCTCGAAGCGCTGAAGAACGGCGCCCGCGACTTCGTCGAGAAGCCGTGGGATGAATCGCGCCTGGTCGCGTTGATGAGCTCGCAGGCGCAGCTTGGCCGCGCGCTCAAACGCGTCGACGAACTGGAGAACGAGATCCAGCAGCTGCGATCCGGCGGCACCTCGCCGGCGCCCGCCGGCGCTGACTCGGCGACGCTGCAGAACATGCGGCTGATGGAAGTCGAGGGACTGCTGGTGCGGCGCGCGATGGAAAAGAATCGCGGTAACGTGAGCCGCGCCGCGCGCGCACTGGGACTGAGCCGCTCCGCTCTGTATCGACGGCTGGAGCGGCACAAAATCTAGATCAACTTGAAACGCGAAACTTGAAACTTCAAACTCTGGTGGCGGCTTCGCCGCAGCATCAGCAGGATGCGAGCGCAGCGAGCCACCGCAGTTTGAAGTTTCGAGTTTGAAGTTTGAAGTTGACGGCCGTCGACATTAGTAACCGGTCTTGCCAGCAGCGTCGACGGTTGTCCCCCGGGACTGCTGGACTATCTTGACTCCCGCGCTGGCGCCGACGCGTGACGCGCCGGCGTCGACCATCGCCTTCAACCCTTCGAGGTCGCGGACCCCGCCCGCGGCCTTGACGCCCATGTCGTCGCCGACGGTGCGGCGCATCAGCGCGACGTCGGCCACCGTCGCGCCGCCGGGACCGAACCCGGTGGACGTCTTCACGAAGTCCGCGCCCGCGGCCTTTGCCAGGGTGCACGCGGTCACCTTCTCCTCATTCGTCAACAGCGCGGCTTCGATGATCACTTTGCTGACGACGCCGCAGTCGCGGCACGGCGTCGTCACCGCTTCGATATCGCGCTCGACCGTGGCCAGGTCGCCGGACTTCAGGGCGCCGACGTTGATCACCATGTCGATCTCGCGCGCGCCATCGAAGATCGCGCGCCGGGTCTCGTAGGCTTTGACGTCGGCGGTGGTTGCGCCGAGCGGAAATCCGACGACCGAACACACGCCAACGTTCGAGCCGCGCAGATTGGCGGCACACCGGCTCACCCACGCCGGGTTGACGCAGACCGTGGCGAACTTGAACTCCGCGGCTTCACGGCAGAGCTGATCGATCTCTTTCTGCGACGCGTCCGGCTTGAGCAGCGTGTGATCGATGACACCGGCCACGCCGGCAAGCGCGCCGCCGGTGGCATGAACGCCGAGCCGTGCCGCGCCAGCATCGATCACGCCCTGCAGGCGATTCGGACAGCAGTCGTCGGCCACCGAGTGACAGGCGCAGCGGGTCACTGGCCGCTGCGTGGCGGCGATCACTTCCTGAGCCACCATCGCGATCAGACGTGCGAGATCAACGGTTTCCGCCACGCTAGAACATCTCCTCGAGCCGCCGTACTTTGAGCAGCCGCCGCAGGTAGCGCGGCTCTTTCGTCGGCGTGGTCAGAAACATCTCGACGATCTCGACGGCCTCGGTTGCGCTCACCAGCGTCGCACCGAGCGCCAGGACGTTGGCCCCGTTGTGTTCGCGCGCGTACCGCGCCAGCGTCGGCGTCGTGCACATCGCCGCGCGGGCGCCTTTGACCTTGTTGGCGGCAATCGCCGACCCGAGGCCGGCGCCGTCGATGACGATGCCGGCGTCAGCTTCCTTGCGCGTGACCGCGCGGGCCACGGTTGACGCGATGTCAGGATAGTCGACCGCGTCTTTGGTGTCGGTGCCGACGTCGTTGACGGCAATCGCGGCCCTGCGCAGCTTGTCCACGAGCAGCTTCTTGAGATCGATGCCGCTGTGATCGCAGCCGATCACCACGCGCGTGACTGGGAATACCGGCGCCAGGTCGGCGGGCACCGCGGGATCGACGCTGCCGGCCGGCACCACGGTCACTCGTCGCGCCCGCAGCGTGTCCTGCGCCAGCGGCGTGACGTGGCCGCCACGCTCGAGTTCGACCGTCGAACCCGGCTCGACGAGACGTGCATCGGCCTCGGTGATGATCCCGAACCGCCGGACCGCCATGCTCAGTGACCTCCGTTGACGACGCCGATGAACGGCAGGTTACGGTACTTCTCGTCAACGTCCAGCCCGTAACCGACGACGAACTGGTCCTCGATGGTGAACCCGACATAGTCCACCTTGACATCGATCTTGCGCCGGGACGGCTTGCTCAGCAGGCACGCAGTCCGCACCGACCGCGGCCCGCGCGCGCGCAGGATCTCCTGAAGGTACGACAGGGTCAGCCCGGTGTCGACGATGTCCTCGACGATGATCACGTCGCGGCCCTCCAGGCCGCGACCGACGTCCTTGTCGAGCCGCACTTCTCCGGACGACGTCGTTCCCGACCCGTAACTCGACACGGCGATGAAATCGCAGGTCACCGGGCCGTCGCAGGCGCGCATCAGGTCGGCCAGGAAGATGAACGCGCCCTTGAGCACCGCGACCAGATGCACCGGCGCGTCCGGGCCGGCGTCGCGGCGGATTTCCGCCGCCATCGCCTTGACCCGCGCGGCGATCGTCGCCTGGTCGAGCATCACGTCAATCGGCACTATTTGCCCGCTTTCGTAGTCACGGCCTGCCGCACCCGCTCGGCCATGACGTTGGCGTCGCGAATCACGTCAGTCCGGCGGAGCGTCTGCACCTGCCCGTCACGCATCAGCACGCGGCCGGCAACGATCGTCGTCCGCACATCGTCGCCGCGGCTGACGTAGACGAGATGCGAGATCGGATCGAACATCGGCGTCTGGCGCGCGCCGGCCATGGTCACGGTGATGATATCGGCCTGCTTGCCGGCCTCGAGGCTGCCGATGCGATCGGCCATGCCGAGCGCCTCGGCGCCGCGGCGGGTCGCCAGTTCCAGCGCCAGTTTCGCCGGCATCGCGGTGGGATCGAGCGTCGCGATCTTGTGCAGCATCGCGGCCGCGCGCATCGCTTCGAACATATCGAGGTCGTTGTTGCTCGCGGCGCCATCGGTGCCCAAGCCTGCCTTCATCCCTTTCGCGATCCACTGCGGCACCGCGGCGATGCCGCTGGCGAGTTTCATATTGCTTTCCGGGTTGTGCGACACGCCGACGTTCTTCTTGGCGAGAATGTCCATGTCGCCGGGGTCGAGCCAGACCGCGTGCGCCGCCAGCGCCTTGCCATTCCAGATCCCGAGCGAGTCGAGGTACTTCGCGGGCGTCGTGTGCTGCTGGTCCTGGATGGTTTTGATCTCGTCGCGGGTCTCGGCCAGGTGGATCAGCAGCGGGACGTCATATTTCGAGGCCATGGCGCGGACGGCCTTCAGCGTCGCGGCATCGAGCGTGTAGGCCGCGTGCGGCGCCAGCGCCGGCGTAATCAGCGGATCGGCCTTCCACCTGGTGATGAACGCGTCGGCGCGGACGAGCGCGTCCTGCGGCGTCTTCGCGTCGGCGACCGGGAACTGGATCACCGACTGCCCGAGCACCGCGCGCAGGCCTGATTCCTTCGTCGCTTCGGCGATGTCGTCCTCGAAGTAATACATGTCGGCGAACGTCGTCGTTCCGGACTCGATCATCTCGAGGGCCGCCAGCCGCGTGCCGATGGTGACGAAGTCCGGCGACACCGTCTTCGCTTCAGCCGGGAAGATGTAGTTGCGCAGCCAGTCCATCAGCGCGCGGTCGTCGGCCAGGCCGCGGTAGAGCACCATCGGCGCGTGGGTGTGGGTGTTGATCAATCCGGGCAGGACGACCTGCTCGCGGGCGTCAATCCTGTCGGCGGCCGCGTACTTCGCCAGGATGTCGTCGGAGTTTCCGACCTCGACGATCCGGCCGTCGGTGATCACCACGGCGCCGGGCGCAATGACGCGCGACTGCGCATCCATGGTCACGACCGTGCCGCCCCAAATCACCAGCGATGCCGGCGTACCCGATTGGCCGCGAACCGTGAGCAGCACACCGACGACCGCCAGCAGCACGACCGCTACCGCGGCAAAACGAAACACGCGCATCCGGGAGATTCTAGAGCATGGGGACGGGGGGAACCCATGTATCATCTCCCACGTGTCCGTCCATCTCGTGCGCCATCCGATCGCGCAAGACGCGCTGATGGCATTGCGCGACCGCGAGACCCGGTCGAGCCACTTTCGGCGACTGGCGCACCGGCTGACGCTGGTGGTGGCCACCGAGGCGACCAGAAGCCTCCGCACCCGCAACGCGAAGGTCGCGTCGCCGCTCGAGACCGCCGAAGGCGAGATCATCGCCGCCGAGATCGTCGTCGTGCCGGTCCTCCGGGCGGGACTGGGGATGCTCGACGCGGTGCTCGAACTGCTCCCCCACGCGCGCGTCGGCCACATCGGCCTCAGCCGCGACGAGGAGACGGCGCTGGCGGCGCGCTATTTTTCGAAACTGCCGGGCGGACTCGCTTCCAGCACGGTGCTGCTGATCGATCCGATGCTGGCCACCGGCGGCAGCGCGGTCGCCGCCGCCAATCTGCTGCGGGATGCCGGCGTCGTCGACATGCGGCTGGTCTGTCTCGTGGCCGCACCCGAGGGCGTTGCGACCTTCGAAGCCGCGCACCCGGACGTCCCGATTTTCACGCCGGTCATCGATCGGCAGCTGAACGAGCGCAAGTTCATCCTGCCGGGGCTTGGCGATTTCGGAGATCGACTGTATGGCACGTCCTAGGCAACAGACCGCCGGACAACCCGCGCGCGCGCAGTGGACGACGGCGCTGACGCACATCGAGCCGAACCGCATTCTCGTGCGCGGGTATCCGCTCGACGAGATGATGGGCCGCGTCAGCTTCGGCGAGGCGGTCTACCTGCTGCTCACCGGCGAACTGCCATCGCCGTCGATCGGCCGGCTGCTCGACGCGATGCTGGTCTCGTTCATCGATCATGGCGCGACGCCGCCGTCGACGATGGCAGCACGCAACGCGGCGACCACCGGGGCGACCCTGCGCGATTGTGTCTCCGCGGGCCTGCTCGGATTCGGCCGTCACTACGGCGGCGACGTCGAGCGGTGCCGCCAGATTCTCGAGGACGGCCTCACCGTGGCGCGGACGGGCCGGTCGCTCGCCGACGCGGCCATGGAAATTGCCGCGCGGCTGGTCGCCGCCGACGAGATCCCGCCGGCGGGCTTCGGCCACCGCTACCACACCATCGATCCGCGCGCGACGCGGCTCTTGCAAATCGCGCACGAACTCGAAGTCGATCATCAGTACACGCCGTTCATCCGCGCGCTCGAACATGCTCTGTCGGTGCAGCCGTCGCTGGCTGGCCGATCGCTGCCGATCAACGTCGACGGCGCCATCGCCGCGGTTTCCGGAGACATCGGGCTGCCGCCCGAGGTCGCCGACGGCCTGCTGCTGATCTCGCGCCTGCCCGGCCTGGCCGCGCACGCGCTCGAGGAGCAGACCCGCGAGTCGCCGATGCGGGTCATCGATCCCACCTCGGCCACTTATGACGGGCCGAGCGAGCGACGATTGCCGGAACGACGGAAATAGCAAAGATCGGTACGCCGGTACGTCGGGGACGCGGGGACCTCGAACCTGCCTTCGGCTGGCCAACTTTCTTGTTCAGAGGCCTCGAGAAAAACGGGGGCGCGGCTCGGCGCGAGCCACCGGAAAAAAGCCAAACACAAAAATGATGGCCAGCGAAGTACGTTCCAAGTCCCGGCGTCCCTGACGTACCGGCGTACCCGCGTACCGATAGTGTTCTGATAAGATCTCGTAGCTGCAAGGTTGGGCGCTTGGCTCAGTTGGTAGAGCATCGCCTTCACACGGCGGGGGTCACTGGTTCGAGTCCAGTAGCGCCCACCAACCTCTTCCGGCGGATCTGCGATCTCGGCAGCGAGCACGGTAGACTCGCAAGCACTTTCGTTTATGGCGCGCCCCATCACGCGTAGGTCGCGGGACCAGCATCCGCCCATGCCAGTCCGTCTCGACGGCCGTCCGCCTCTACCGAGCCGGGGCGCCATTGCCGTAACTCTCCTGACCTTTGCCGTCGTCTTCGCGGCGCTGCGTATCTACAGCTACACCCAGAAATCGGCGACGTTCGACGAGCCGCTGCATCTGGCTGCCGGGTATGCGGCCGTGGCCCATGCTGATTTCCGCATGGATCCCACGCACCCGCCGCTGGTGCGGATGTGGGCGGCGCTGCCGCTGCTGGTGCTCGGCCCGCCGGCGATCGACCTGACCGCGATCGATCGCATCACGCCGGACACCTGGCCAAACCGGGCGACGCCGTTTGCCTCGCAGTTCATGTACGACCGCAACGACGGCGACCGGCTGCTCTATGCCGGCCGCTTCATGATCGTGCTGCTCGGCGTCGCCACCGGCGTGCTGATTTTCTGCTGGACGCTCGAATGGCTGGGGTTCATCCCGGCGCTGTTCGCGCTGGCGTTTTACACGATGCTGCCGGGCACCCACGCCGGCCTGGTCACGACCGACCTTGGGGTCAGCTGTTTCATGTTTGGCGCCGTCTACTTTCTCTGGCGGGTCTGCCGCGCGTTCACGCCGTGGAACCTGCTCGGCGCGTCGCTGTGCCCGGGCCTGGCGGTGGCGACGAAATTCTCGGCGGTGCTGCTCGCGCCGATCTTCGCCGTCCTGCTCGTCGTCGCGGTCTGGCGGCGGCCGGAGTTCACGTGGCGACGGGCCGGGATCGTCGCCAGCGCCAGCCTGGTCGCGACCTTCGCCGTCATCTGGATAGCTTATGGGTTCCGATACGCGCCGAGCGCCAACGGCAGATGGCTCTACGGCGCCGATCATCTGCCGATGGTGCAGGAGCACTTCGGCGCGGCGATTCCGCTGGCACAGTGGATCGACGCGCGGCACCTCCTGCCCAACGCCTTTACCCACGGCTTCCTCCTGAGCCTGGCCTCGGTGCGGCTGCTGCCGTCCTTTCTGTCCGGCCAAATCAGCCAGACCGGCTCGTTCCTCTATTTCCCCGTCGCGTTCGTGCTCAAGACGCCGCTGGCGCTGCTGGCGCTGTTTGCGATCGGGCTGACCCTGCTGCTGGTTCGCCGGTGGCGGACGCGCGACCTCGCCGAGGCCGCCTGGCTGCTGGTGCCGATCGCCGTCGTCTTCGGCGTCGCCGTCCTCAGCCGCGTCAACCTCGGTCTTCGTCATGTCCTGCCGATCTACCCGTTCGTGCTGATCGTCGCGGCGACGGCGGTGCCCTGGCTGCTTCAGCTGCGGCGCGCCGGCCGCGTCGTCCTGGCGATGGTCACGGTGTTCTGGGCGGTCCAGTTCGGCGTCGCCTATCCGCACACGCTCGCCTTCTTCAATCCGATTGTCGGCGCCGAGGAAGCCGGAACGTATCTAACCGATTCGAATCTCGACTGGGGCCAGGATCTCAAGCCGCTCAAGGTCTGGATGGACGAGCGCGGCGTCTCGCGCATCAACCTGGCCTATTTCGGTACGGCCGACCCGGACTACTACCACATCAACGCCAGGCGGCTGCCGGGCGCCGGGCTCCTCGACGAGTCGCATTTCGAAAAGCCCGAGCTGCCCGGCTACGTCGCGATCTCGGCGACCGTGCAGAGCGGCGTCTATCTGCCGAAACGGTGGCGGCTGTTCTACCGCGCCGTCCGGCAGCTGAAGCCGGTGGCGACGATCGGCAGGTCGATCCGCGTCTACTGGATGGACAAATGGCCCGAGGTGCCGCTGCGCCTGACGCGGCAAACGCCCGATCCCGCCGACCTGACCGGCTTGAAGAATCTCGCCGCGGCGACGTTCCGCCTGCAATGGTATGGACAGGCGATTCGCCAGTATCGCCTCTATCTGAAATACCAGGCGCGTGATCTCGACGCGCTGGACGGGCTCGGTGAAGCGCTCGTGCGCGCCGGCGATCACAACGCGGCAATCGACACGTTCACGCGCGCCACGGCGATCGATCCCGCGAATGTCGCCGTTCGCCGATCGCTCACGGCGGCGCTGCTGCTCGCCGGCCATCCCGACCGCGCTGCCGCGGAAGCGCAAGCGCTGATCCGATTGTCGCCGGCCAGTCCGTCGGCCTACGACCTGCTCGGCCGCGCGCTCGGGTCCAGCGGCCGGATGGCCGACGCCGTGCGCGCCTTCGAACGCGCTCTAGCGCTCGATCCCACGTTTGCGCCAGCCGCCGAGGCGCTCCGCCAGATTCAGCGGCCGCCGCCCGAGCCGCCGGGCCGGCTGGCCGCCCACTTGCTGTTGCTCAGCTGAGCCGATCGTCGCGTCCGGTAACCGCCCCCAACCTTTCGCGGGCTCTTCGACTCCGATAGGATTTGGCCGATGACGTGGATACTCGTCGGCGTCGGCGGTGCGCTGGGCAGCATGGCGCGTCACGGTCTCAATCAGCTCATCAATGTGCGAGTGGTCGGCGGGTTCCCTTCCGGCATCTTCGTCATCAACGTACTCGGCTCCGTGCTCATCGGGCTCGTCGCCGGCGCGATCGCGTCGACGCGATGGACGCCGTCCGCTGACACGCGCATTTTCGTCGTCGTCGGATTGCTGGGCGGCTTCACGACGTTTTCGTCGTTCAGTCTCGACACGCTGACGCTCGTCCGCGCCGGCAGTTACGGCCAGGCGGCGTGGAACACGATCGGCCAGGTTGGACTGAGTCTGCTGGGCGCGATGATCGGCTTCAAGATCGCGACGAGCTGATCGTGACGGGTTCGCGCGGGTCGCGCGAGTGTCTACTGGAGCTTCTTCAGCGCGGTGACCAGCACGTCGAGCAACGCCGCGTAGGCCGCGTCGTTGTCGGTGTAGAGCTTGAGGTACTCGTCGGACGAGATCTTCGGCGGTTTCGTCGCGCGCTTCTTCGGGTCGGCGAAGTCGCCGTCGAAGGTGCGCGGTGAGGCGCCGCCCTCGACGATGTCCGGCGCCGCTTCCTTGCCCGGCACCGGCAACAGGCCGTCGCCCTTGTAGTCTTCGATGATGAGACGGTTCTTCGCGAGCACCCCGGTGCGCAAGTCCATGTACGCGTTCATGAAATCTTTGTAGTAGATCCGGTAGTCGATGTCGCTGAAGCGCTCGTAGGTCGACGACACCAGCGTCATCTGCACGCCGGGCGACAGCAGCACCGCCACGTAGCGCGCCGGCTGCTCCGGCACCTTGGCGGCAAACGCCTCGAGTTTCCTGGTCTGCATCAGCGCCGCGAGTTCTTTGGCCTTCGCCGCGGAGGTCGCGGCCGGGAACGTTGGTGCCTGCGCGCTCAGAGACGGCACCGCAACCAGCCACGCCAACGAGAACAACACCACACACAGCGCGGTTGCGCGATTTCGCATCAAAGGATCTCCGGGCAGGAAGGGCTGTTGTACCACGAAACCGACTCCGGCTAACCGACGAACAGGGCCTCGTCGTCATCCCGGCTGTGGCGGCTTTTGTCCTGCCACGCCCGCAACGCGGAGAGTGCCGCGCGCACACCCGCCACCAGCGCGGCGCCCTGACGGACCGGCCTGATCACCGCCGTTTGCACGAGGGAGAGCGTCTCGTCGATGCGTTCGACGGTGTTGGCGAGCAGACGATCGACGCGTTCGACCTGCAGCGACGCCAGCGACGCGACGCGGGTGGCTTCGTCGACCAACCGGCTGGTCTTGTCGATCACCGGCTTGAGATCGCGGCGAAGCTCGGCGACCGTGAGGGTCATCTCGCGGGCGGCCTTGAGCGCAACCAGCGCCACGACGACCTGCATGACCGCCATCACCGCGACCGCGATCGCGATGACCGCCAGCCACACGGTCTGTCCGTCGCTCACAGCGACTCCTTGCGCGCCTGATCGAACGCCTCGCGGCCGCGCTCGACGGCGCTGGCCAGTTGCTCGCGCTGGCGGGTCAGGAACTCACGCCCACCGCGGGCCATTTCCTCGGCGCGTTCGCGGCCCTCGCGGGCCTTCTCGGCCAGCTTGCGCCGCGTCTCCTCGCCCGACGCCGGCGCGTAGAGCAAGGCGACGGCCGCGCCGGCGACCGCTCCGAGCGCAAACGCCACCAGCACCGCGCCCGCTGAATTTCCGTTGTTCGACATCATCGCCTCCAAATCGGTTTCAGAAGATGCTGACGCTGACCCGCAGATACTTCTTGGGATCCTTGCGGATCGCGGCCAGCAGATCTCGCAATTCAACGACTGTCTTGTTCATGTTCTCATAAAGCTGCTGATCCTTGAGCAACTGTCCGGCCGTGCCGCGGCCGGATTCCAGGCCGGCCATCAGCTGGTCGAGGCGCTGGCCGACGCTGGTAAACCGGTCGTACATCTGCGTGTCGTTGATCAACTTGCCGGCCGTGCCGGCGCTGCTGTTGATTTTTCCGGTCGCCTGCTCGAGGTTGGCGGTCGTATTCGAAATCGACTTGCCGAGGGCGTCGTCGTTGATCAGCCGTGCCAGCGCGCCCTGGCCGCTGTTGATCCGCGCGGTCATCGCCTGCAGGTTCTCGAGCGAGGCTTTCAGCGACTGATACGCGGCGGGATCCTGCATCAGCCCGCCGATCGTCCCCTTGCCCTGGTTGATCGCCCGGGTCACGTCCTCGGCCGAGGTCACGAACCGGTTGAGCTCGTGGTAGAGCGCCTCGTCGGTCACCAGCTTGCCGATCGTGCCCTTGCCGGCGCGGATATCGGCAATCAGCGCGCTGGTCTCTTCGATCCCCTTCGAGGCTTTCGTCGTCAATTCGTCGAGCTGCCCGCGCGACTGGCTGGCCGGAATGTACTGCCAGTCCTCGAGCGGCGTCCCGCTCTGCGCGCCCTTGATGTCGATGATCGGTTCACCGAGCAGGCTCAGCGATCCGATCGACGCGATCGCGTCGGTGGTGACGAGCGGCCGCACGTCCTTCGACAACTCGACAGACACCTCGACCTGCGTGCCGGCGAACTTCACCTCGGTGACCGCACCCACCTCTTTGCCGCTGAGACGCACCACCGCGCCGGGCTTGAGCCCCATGACGTCGTTGAACCGCGTCTTGAGTGGATAGCGCTGCCACCAGAAACCGGCCTGGCCGCCGACGGCGAGCACCAAAGACAATGCCAGCACGATGGCGGCCACCGTGACGATGCCAATCTTCAGTTGAGACCAGGCGAGCGATCGTGTGCGAGGCATGGGATCACCTATGAGAGAAATGCTTTCAGATACGGATCGGTCGAGGCGCGCAACTCGACGGCGGTCCCCTCGAACGCGATCGTGCCGTCGCGCAGCATGACGAACTCGGTCTTTTCGGCGGTCGCCGCCGACACCGGCGCGACCTCGACGTCATCCGGCCCGCTGCCCGTCTTGACCGCCTCGTGCGTGGCGATGAAGAACGCGTCGCGGAGCTGGTGGGTCACGATCATCGAGCTGACGCCGTCGATATCGCGCAGCTTGATGATCTCTTCGTCGATGGTCAACGCGGTGATCGGATCGAGGCCGGTCGTCGGCTCGTCGTAGAGCAGGATCCGCGGCCGCGACGTCAACGCCCGCGCGATCGCGACCCGCCGCCGCTGCCCGCCCGACAGCTCCGACGGCATGCGCGCGCCGTACTCGGCCAGGCCGACGTAGCCGAGGATTTCCTGCACCCGGGCGTCGACCTCGGCGATCGGCATGTTGGTTTCCTCGAACAGCCGATACCCGACGTTCTCGCGCACCGTCAGCGAGTCGAACAGCGCGCCTTCCTGGAATACCATCCCGAGGTCGGCGCGCACGTCCATCAAATCCTCCTCGGTCATGTCGTCAACCCGTTTGTCGTTGACCAGGATTTGTCCGCCGTCCGGCCGGAGCAGCCCGAGGATCAACTTGAGGACGGTCGATTTGCCGGCGCCGCTGGCGCCGAGCACGATCTTCATCTGCCCGGCGCGCAACTCGAAGCTGACCTTCTCCAGAATCACCTTCTCGTCAAATGCCAGCGAGACCTCATCGAAGCGGATCACGACCGTGCCGGGCGCGAACGGCGCCGGCGGCGTGGCGAAACGGGAGGCAGCGGTCTCGGACGCCATGACTCAGTACAACAGGACGATCAGCAGCTTGGTCAGGAAAAAATCGACCGCCAGCACGGCGACCGATCCCGCCACGACGGCCTGCGTCGTCGCCCGGCCGACGCCCTGGGTCCCGCCACGCGCGCGTAACCCGACGTGACAGCCGATCGTGACGATCAGGAAGCCGAGCACGAACGGCTTGATCAGGCCCATCCAGATGTCGTCCATGAACAGGCTGGCGGTGACGTTGTTCCAGTAGACGCTGTTGGCGACCTGCAGCTGCGTGCTCGAGATGATGCCGCCGCCCAGGATGCCGACGGCGTCGCTAATCACGGTCAGGACCGGCACCATCAGCGTGCCGGCAATGACCCGCGGCGTCACCAGCTTGCGAATCGGATCGGTGCCGAGCGATCGGAGCGCCGCCAGCTGATCGGTCACCGCCATCGATCCGAGTTCGGCGGCGATGCCTGATCCGACCCGACCGGTGACCATCAGCGCGGTCAGCACCGGGCCCAGTTCCTTGACCATCGAGGCACTGACCAGCCTGCCGACCATCGATCGCGCCCCGAACTGATCGAGCGTCATTCCCGACTGCAGGGCGAGCACCATCCCGGTGAAAGTGCCGGTGAGCAGGACGACGGTGAGCGATCCGATGCCGATGGCGTCGAGCTGTTCGACGATGTCCCGGAGGTAGAACGGGCGGGACACCAGCGACCGGCCGATCTGGCCGATCAGACGGACGTAGTCCTGAACCTCGAGCAGGGCGTGCTTGAGCCACGCCGTCAGCCGGTTCACGCCGTGGCCTCGTCGTTGCCGGGGCCGACGAGGTCGGGATTGCGCAGCCGGCGCAGCCGATCCCGGATCTGCGCGGCTTTCTCGAACTCGAGATTGGTGGCGGCGGCGCGCATCTCCCGGTCGAGCTGAGTCAGATGCGCCTCGAGCGCCGCGCGCGAGGTGAACCGGTCGCGTTCGTCCGGCGCCTTGGGCACCGTCACGTAATCCCGTTCATAGACACTGGCCAGCACATCGTCGATGTTCTTGATGATGGATGCAGGAGTGATGCCGTTCGCGACGTTGTACGCCTCCTGCACCTGCCGCCGCCGGTCGGTCTCGCTCATGGCATTGCGCATGGAATCGGTCACCACATCGGCGTAAAGAATCGCCCGGCCGTTGACGTTGCGCGCCGCCCGGCCGATGGTCTGAATCAGCGCGCCGGCAGATCGAAGGAATCCTTCTTTGTCGGCGTCGAGAATCGCGACCAGTGAAACTTCCGGCAGATCGAGACCTTCACGGAGCAGATTGATCCCGACGAGCACATCGAAAGTGCCGAGCCGGAGATCACGGAGGATCTGGACGCGCTCGAGCGTATCGATGTCCGAATGCAGATAGCGGACGCGGACGCCGACCTCCTGGTAGTACTGGGCGAGATCCTCGGCCATCCGCTTGGTGAGCACCGTCACCAGCACGCGCTCGCCGCGCGCCGATACCTGGCGGATCTCGCTGAGCAAGTCGTCCACCTGGCCCTTGACCGGCCGGATTTCGATCACCGGATCGACCAGGCCGGTCGGCCGGATGATCTGCTCGACGATCACGCCGCCCGCCTGACGCAGCTCGTACGGCCCGGGCGTCGCGCTCACATACACCGCCTGGCCGATGCGCTGCTCCCACTCCTCGAAGTTGAGCGGACGATTGTCGAGCGCCGACGGCAGACGGAACCCGAAGTCGACGAGTACTTCCTTGCGGGATCGATCGCCGTGATACATGCCGCGCACTTGCGGCACGGTCTGGTGGCTTTCGTCGACGATCAGGAGCGCGTCCGACGGCAGGTAGTCGAGCAGCGTCGGCGGCGGTTCGCCCGGCAGCCGCCCGGAGAGATGCCGCGAGTAGTTCTCGATGCCGTGGCAGTAGCCGATCTCCTTGATCATCTCGAGATCGAACATCGTCCGCTGGTGCAGCCGCTGTGCTTCGAGCTTCTTCCCGGCGGCCTCGAGGACGGCGAGCCGTTCGTTCAGCTCGAGCTTGATGGCGTCGATCGCGAACATCGTCCGCGCCCGCGGCACGACGAAGTGCGACTTCGGGTAAATCGAGATCCGCTCGTGCCGCCGCACCTCGCGACCGGTCAGCGGATCGAACGACAACAGCTCGTCGATCTCGTCGCCGAAGAAACTGACCCGCCATGCGGTGTCCTCGTAGTGGGATGGAAAGATCTCGAGATTGTCGCCCTTCACCCGGAAATTGCCGCGCGCGAAGGCCTG